>JAHDWG010000259.1 GCA_023384495.1 Caldilineaceae bacterium | reverse complement strand
CGTCCACCTTGTGCCGTAAGCTGGGATCAGCCAGAGCACCGGCGCAAAGGTGCCCACCAGGCTGCCCGCCGTGCCGATGGCGTAAATGCGGCCTGCGGTCTGCCCGGCCCGTTGCAGGTCGTCCACACAGAGGCGCACGACCCACGGGCTGATCGCGCCCAACAGAATGCCGGGTAGGCTAAAGAGGATCAGCACGGCCAGCAAAGCGCCGGCCAACAGACCGACATCGAAGAGGCTCAGCCCGGCTGCGGCCATGCGCAAGACGGGCGCGCTCAGGGTGGGCGCCAGCGCCACGCCCACGGCTGCCACCGTGGCGGTGAGATCCAGCTCGCGGCGACGGGGGAAGCGGTCGGCCAGCCGCCCCCCCAGCCAGGCGCCCACCGCCAGGTAGAGCAAAATCAGCCCGATGAGCGCCGCCCAGACCAATTGGTTGTTGCCAAAGGCCGGCTCCAGTAGCCGGGCCGCGCTCAATTCCATGCCCAAGATAACGGCGCCGGCGCCAAAGGTCAGTACGTAGAGGTAAGGCATGAGAGACGACTACGTTGAAAAGAGGACGCTGATGCTCTCGCGGTTGTGGATGCGCCGGATGGCCTCGGCCAGCAACGGCGCCACCGACACCACCTCGATCTTGGCGCAGAACTCCACCGGCTGCGTCTCGATGCTGTCGGTGACGATCATCTGCTGGATTGGGCTTGCCATCAGCCGCTCCATCGAGCCTGGCGTAAAGACGCCGTGGGTCACTGCGGCATAGACGGCTGCGGCGCCTTGCTCTAGCAGTCGTTTGGCCGCCTCCACCAGCGTGCCGCCGGAGATGGTAAAGTCATCGACAACGATGGCTGTCTTGCCCGCCACGTCGCCGATGATCTCCATCACCTCGGCGCGCTCGTCATGCCCCTTGCGCTCCTTATCGCCAATCGCCAGTGGCGCGTTGAGATAGGTGGCGTAACGGCGGGCCGGCTTGGCAAAGCCCAGATCAGGGGAGACCACTACCGGGTTCGACAGCCCTTTACGTTTGATTGCCTCGCCCAGCACTGGCAGCGCATAGAGGTTGTCCACCGGGATACGAAAAAAGCCCTGGAGTTGGGGAGGCAGCATGTCCATGGTGATGATCCGGTCTGCGCCGGCGGCCTCCATGGCGTCGGCGCAGACTCGGGCGCGAATCGAGACACGGGGCTCATCCTTCTTGTCACCCTTGGCGTAGCTAAAGTAGGGCATCACCACCGTCACCGAATCGGCGCTGGCCCGTTTGAGTGCGTCGATCCAAAAAAGCATCTCCATAAAATTGTCGTTGGTGGGGAAGACCGTCGATTGCACCAGATAGACGCGGCGTCCGCGCACGTTTTCGCCGACGCGCACAAACGTATTCCCCTCGGAGAACACGTGCACGTCGCGCCGGGCCGGCGCAACGCCAAGCTGGTCACAGATCTTCTGTGTCAGGCGTGGGCTGGCGCTGCCGCCCAGCACCAGGATTGGTTCGTTGGACATGAAAACCTCTGAATGATGATGGACCATCGTCTATCGTCACGATTATACTGATATACTGAGCTCTGTTTGAAAACCGGAGTTACTCGAAGAGGTAGGCGCCTTCGCAAAGTCCGGTTTTCAAAGCAACCGTAGGTTAGAATCATGACTCAATCGGTCGGGTATGACAACGGCATGGTGGGCGCTTCGGCCTGGTGCGCCGTACGCGGGCGGATGGGCCGGGCGTGAAACTCGGCGATAAAGGCGGCCAGGTTGCGGCTGGCCTCATCGAGACAGAGCTTGCCTTTCTCCGCAGTCGCCTTTTCGGCCTCGCCGATGACGCCGCTGTCGCTGTACTGGCTCGTCCATTCCACCAGCCCCATAGGGCCGCCGGCGAAGAGGTCGGTCCAGGTGAACTTGGAGCCAAGCTGGTTGGTCTTGGAGAGTTCGCTCTTGATCTTGTCCATGCGCACCAGTTCGGGCGCCAGGTAGAGCAACATAGAAGTCTCCAGCTCGCAGGCGTGGGCGCAGCCGCCAGGGAAGACGCTCTCGCGCCACTTCGCCTCAAAGTCGGGGTTGACGCGCAACATCTGCCACCAACTGCAAAAGGCGCAGACCGCATCGGTCTCCACCACCACACGACGGGCGATTAACTCACAGAGGGGATGGTTCGAGCCGTGGCCGTTGACGATGACCATCTTCTTGAAGCCATGATAGGCCAGGCTTTTGCAGATGTCGAGCACATATTGGATAAAGTGTTCGAAGTGGATGTTGAGCGAGCCGGGGAAATCCATCACATGGTGGACATAGCCATAGCTCACCGGCGGCAACACCAGGCTCAATGCCGGGCGCAGCCGGGCCGCCTCGGTCGCCACCGCGTTGGCGCAGAGGTGATCGACGCTGAGTGGCAGGTGATGGCCGTGCTGCTCCACCGACCCGGTGGGGATGATGGGGATCTTGCCCAGCGCCACGGCCTCGTTGACTTCGGGCCAGGTGAGTTCGTCAAACTTGTAGATCTCGCGCACGGATGGCATGTCGGTTTCTCCTCGCTGTAGTTGATTTGGTTACAACGCTCCGGCGTATTCGGGCCATCACTCAAGTGACAAATGACCACTGCCAGCCCCTGCACCGGCTTCACCAGCCAAGTGTATGCCGGACCTGTTCCGCCCGCCGGATCGACTGAGCCGTCCACGGTGGCGTTTTGGGGTGAGCAAGAATCTCTTCCGCCGTGAGCCACTCGACGCCGGCCACCTCGTCGGGGTCACCCGGTCGAATCTCGCCCGTCTCGTAGCGGCAGAGCAGCACTACATCCACTACCGGTGCGCTGGCGCTAAAGGATTTGCTCTCTACATATACCATTTCGTCGGCAAGGTGGATGCCTGTCTCTTCGATCACCTCACGCCGCGCTGTGGTTTCCAAAACATCGTCGAGTGGCCCATCGTCCTCAACTTTGCCGCCCGGGAAACTGAGTGTTCCAGCGGCATGAGCTTCGCGTTCGCTACGGATGACCATCAAGTAGCGTCCATCTCTGACGACCGCGGCTTCGACGTTGACAATAAAGAGCATCGTTTGCACCGTTTGCGCTGTTTTTGGATTCGTGGACATGGGCGTATTGTACCACGTTCGGCGTCCATGCCGAACTGGCGCTTGTTGCCAGGGTGTGACCAGGATTTGGCTCGTAGTGTCAGCGGCGCTTGCATGCCGGGAAAGGGTCGACGCTATTTTCTCTGACCAGTGTCGTACCGGCCTTTTCCCGGCATGGGTCGCGGCTAGCAAAGGTCCTGAGGTTCTTGAGAAACAGCAGAATGAAAAGTTGATCACAGATAGACGGGAACGAATCAATCGATATTTGCGTCAATATTTGCGTCAATATTTGCGTCAGAAGAAGAGATCAAAGGTGCTGGTTGTAAGGACGTTGCCCTGGCTCAGGAATGCGACGTCTTTACGTTTGTTGTGTGTCTGTTGTTGTGTGTCTGTTGGCTGTTTCTCTGGAAGACCCAATGACCAATCAAAAATCAACCTTGTTCGTGCTGGTGGGGACGCTGGCGCTGCTGCTGACGTTGCTCCCCGTCGGAGCGAGCGCACAGCCCGGCGCGGCCTGCGCCACCGATGTGATCGTACAGTCCGGCGATACGCTCTCGACGCTGGCTGGACGCCACCTCGGCAGTCTTTCCGCATACAGCCGGATCGTCGAGGCGACCAACGCCCGCGCCGCGGTTGATGCGAGCTATGCGCGTATTGCCAATCCCAATGCCATTGCCGTTGGGATGAAGCTCTGCATCCCCGCTGGGGCAGGCGCGGCTGGAATGTCGCCATCGGTGGCCACAGCAACGCCATCTGGCCCACCCACCGCCACACCCCTGCCGACGCCCACCAGCCGCGTCCCGGTCACTGATCTGCATCCACTGACCATCGAATGGGCGCGCGGTCAGAGCTACCCCGGCAGTAAGATCATCATCGAACAAGTGTTGACGCCGGGGACGAACTATCAGCGCTATCTCACCTCCTATCGGTCGGAAGGGCTGAAGATTTACTCGCTGCTGACCGTGCCCAATGGCGCTAAACCGGCGACCGGCTGGCCGGCCATCATCTTCAACCACGGCTATATCCCGCCGGAGCAGTATCGCACAACCGAGCGGTATGTGGCCTATGTGGATGGCTTTGCGCGCAACGGCTATATTGTCTTCCGGCCCGATTACCGGGGTCACGGTTTCTCGGACGGCGAGCCTACCGGCGCCTACGGTTCACCTGATTACACAATCGACGTGCTCAATGCCGTGGCGTCGGTCAAACAATACGCTGACGCCGACCCCAATCGCATCGGCATGTGGGGCCATTCCATGGGTGGCTACCTCACCTTGCGCTCAATGGTGATCAACCAGGATGTAAAGGTAGGCGTCATCTGGGCCGGTGTTGTGGCCGACCATGTCAATATGATGACCAACTGGCGCCGCGCCCAGCCGTGGACGCCGCCGCCCTCAATGTCTAGCCGGGCGCGGCGCTGGCGCGAGGAGCTGACTGAACAGTATGGTGCACCCGAAGAAAACCCCGCCTTCTGGGCTTCCATCTCGGCCAATACCTTTGTCGCGGATATCGCCGGCCCCGTTCAGTTGCATCATGGTACGGCAGACGGTGACGTGCCGGTGGAGTTCTCGGCCATGCTCCAGAGCCAGCTTGAGGCCGCCGGCAAGCCGGTGGAGAATTACGTCTACAATGGCGACAACCACAATCTGTCGGTCAATTTCAGCACGGCCATGACGCGGTCGGTTGCGTTCTTCGACCGCTATTTGAAACCTCGTGGATGATGAGCCGACTGATGGCGCATAATCTGAAAAGAGTCACCAGCCTGCTGGCCGCCCTGACGCTCGCTATTGGCGTGGCGCCAGGGCTGGCTCAGGCCCAGTTCGCAACCGCTTGTACAGCAGAGGTTGTCGTCCAATCCGGTGATACATTGGCGAGCCTGGCTAACCGCTATTACGGTGAGAGTTCCGCTTACGCCGCAATTGTCGGGGCGACCAACGCACGAGCGGCGCTTGACAACAGCTTTGCCCGCATCGAAGACCCGAACCTGATCCGACAGGGCTGGAAGCTCTGCATACCGAGATCGGAGCGTACGCAGACGGTCATCGCTGATGCATCGGCGTCACCAGCGCTCGAACCACTGTCGCTGCCGCTCATCGGCCAGATCGTCAACCGGCTGGCGAATTCATCGGTTGCGGACTTGCGCCAGCAGATCTATCCGGGCAGCCTTATCACCATCGAGCAGACGTTGGCCCCAGGTGACAACTATCGCCGCTATCTGGTCTCGTACCGCTCCGAAGGGCTGCGAATCAATGCGTTGCTGACGCTACCCGATGGCGACAAGCCGCCGGGCGGTTGGCCGGTGATTGTAGTCAACCACGGGTACACACCCCCATCGCTCTACCAGACGACCGCTGGTTACGATGCCCACATCGACGCCTTTGCCCGCAACGGCTACATTGTCTTGCGCCCCGACTACCGCGGCCACGGCAACTCCGAAGGGGATGCCGGCGGTGGTTATGATGCACCCGGTTACACTATCGATGTGCTCAACGCCGTTGCTTCGATCAGGCGCCACCCGGATGCCGCGGCCGACCGCATCGGCATGTGGGGGCATTCGCTAGGCGGCGCCGTCACCCTGAGTTCGATGGTCGTCGGCGAGGATGTCAAAGCAGGGGTTATCTGGGCCGGTATGGCCGGTTCGTACGACGAGTTGGTTGCGCTATGGGAAGAACGCCAGCGCGACCTGCCGGCACCTGGGGAATGCCCTCATCGCCATGCTGGGTACGCCAGCAGAGAATCCGCTCTTCTGGGACGCCGTCTTGCTTGACCAACATCTGGCCGACCTTTCTGGCGCCATCCAACTGCATCACAGCAGCACAGATGAAAGCATCCCGGTGACCTTTGCGCGCGCACTGGCCCAACAACTTGAGGCGGCAGGCCAACCTGTGGAATACTATGAGTACAGCGGCGACAATCATAACCTCACCGCCAACTTTGACACGGCCATAGCCCGTTCGCTTGCCTTTTTTGATCTTTATCTGAAGCCCAAAGGGTGAGGAGCGGGTAAATAGGAAAACAAGGGGCCTTGGAAACTGTCGCTTCTTCTCACACCCTATTCACCTGTCCGCTTGTTTGCCTATCCACAAGGAGACTTCATGCAGATCGGCGCCGTTTTTCCACAGACCGAGTTTGGCAACGACCCCATCGCGATTCGCGACTATGCCCAGACTGTCGAAGGGCTGGGGTACACCCATGTGCTGGCCTATGACCACGTGTTGGGCGCCAACCCCAACCGGCCCGGCGGCTGGCAGGGGCGACCTTACACCTACCAGTCGCCGTTCCACGAGCCGTTTCTTCTCTTCAGCTTTATGGCGGCTGTCACAACAAAGCTAAGCTTTGCCACCGGCATCATCATCTTGCCGCAACGGCAGACGGCGCTGGTCGCCAAACAGGCCGCCACGCTGGATGTGTTGAGCGGCGGTCGCCTACGTTTGGGCATCGGCATCGGCTGGAATGAAGTGGAATATGCGGCGCTGAAGGAGGAATTTCACAACCGGGGCAAACGGGTCGATGAGCAGATCGACGTGTTGCAAAAACTGTGGACGCAGGAGTTGGTCACCTATGAAGGGCGCTGGCACACCATCCCCGATGCGGGGATCAATCCGTTGCCTGTGCAGCGCCCGATCCCGCTCTGGTTTGGCGGCCATGCCGAGGCTGTGATGCGCCGCATTGCCCGCAGCGGCGCCGGATGGATGCCCAACTTCCGCACGGTCGCCGACGCCCAGCCCACGCTCGATGCGCTCGAACGCCACCTGGCCGCCGCAGGCCGCACCCGCGCCGATATCGGCATCGAGCCGCGAGTCAACTATGGAGACGGCAACCCCGACCGTTGGCGCAAGATCATGGAGGAATGGCAATCCGTCGGGGCCACTCACTTCTCAGTCAACACCATGGGCAGTGGCCTGGCAACCCCAGCCGCTCACATGGACGCGCTGCGCCGGTTTGTTGAAGTCGCCATGAAGTGAGGTGATAGTCACTTCAAAAGTGACTGTCACCTATACGCCAGCAGGCAGGAATTCCAAATTTGAAATCAGGAGGAGTGAGGAACGGGTTGGAGTTCAAGTTGAGTGAACATAAAGCCAAGAAGATGGTCCCAGTTTTGGAAGCAGAGATAGCGGGTGAGGATGCGTAAGTCATCAAAAGAAGATGCTGAATGCGCCAACTGCCCCATCCATCCGCTATGGTATACGTCGTATTCTGTCCCGTACGATAATCCGGCAACGCAGCAAAGCTCGCTTGCAATTGCTGCGCCATCCACTCAAACGTCACTGCCATTAGGTCGCCTCCTTTCCGCCACAATGACTCTATTCTCTTGATTTTGCGAGCAAAATGTCAAATTTGGAATTGCTGCTGCTTCCCTGCCTTGATTGACATGCGTGCGCCCCGGTGCTATAATGGCGCCGTTCCTACCACCATCCAGATAGCGCCATTTCTCATCGCCATTCTTCCTGCATTGTGGTGATCTCCGGCTCCCAACCGGCTTTGCATCCTGCCGCGATGCGCCTGTATTGTGACCTATACCCGTGATTGTTTGAAGGCTTCCGTTTCGGCGCCACGAAAGCCGCTGCTTTCAAACAGAACTCAGTTCAATCGAACCCAAGCATTCTTTGTGAGGAGAAAATTTATGAGCGAAGTCAAGCAATCGCGGCTGTTCTCGCGCCGCCAATTTCTGGCTGCTGTGGGCAGCACGGCAGCCGGGGCCGCGCTGTTGGCGGCCTGCGCGCCGGCTGGCCCCAGCAGCGCGCCGGCTACGTCAGCGGGCGGGCAGGCCGCGCCCAGCGCCGAGAAGGCCACGGTGCGCGCCCACATGGTGCAAAAGCAAGATGTGTCGGACTGGATTCAGATGGGTCTGGATCAGGACATCGACGGCTTTGTCTCGTCCAACCCCGACATTGAGATCGCGCTGGAGACCATCCCTGGGTGGACGGCCGAGTACATCCCCAAGATCCTCTCCTTTGCCGCCGCCGGCAGCCTGGGCGACGCCGTCTGGTTCCCGCCGCGCCACCGGTCGCACGCAGCCTGGGGCGTGAGCTATGGCATCGTCACCGACCTCAACCCGCTGGCCGAGAGCGCCGGGTATGACATGAACGCCAATTTCTTTGCCGGCGCCAATGCCGCCAACAGCTACGAGGGCAAGCAATATTGGATGTCGTTCATCTCTGAGCCGATTGTGCCAGTCATCGCCTACAACAAGACCAAGGTCAATGAGATGGGCATCGGCGAGCCGAGCGACGACTGGACCTTTGACGAACTGGCCGCCTGGGCGCAGAGCGGCACCACCGACGACACCTTTGGCTATTACGCCGCCGACCGCGCTTACCTGGGCTTTAGCGGGGCGCCTTTCCTGCGCCAGTTCGGTGTCGAACAAGTCGATGAAGAGGGCAAGCGCGCCACCTTCTTGGACACGCAAGAGCAATTTGTCAAGGCGCTCCAGTTTGACTACGATCTGACCAACACCTGGAAGGTTTCGCCTTCACCGGCAGCGGGTGCGGTCAATGCCCCTGAACTGTTTGGTGGGCAAAAGGTGTTGGCTGTGGACATCTGGCCCTTCCGCATCCAGATCTACCCCGCCACCTTTACCGACTTTGAGATCGATTTTGTGCTGACGCCAGTGGTCAACAAGGGCGACGCCCGCCGCAGCATGTTGAACGAGCATGTCTTTGGCCTGACCACCTCGAGCGCCAACCCCGACGCTGCGTTCAAGTTCCTCACCTGGATCGCCGGTAAGGAGATGAACGTGCAGGGCGTCATCCAGGGGCAGAAAGGCCCCATCGCTCGCGCCGACTTCTGGTCCGATGACCGGGTCTACGAGCAGGAGCCGACCTACGCCAAGCTGCGCCCCATCATGGAGAGCATCGAGGCCGACTTCCTGGTCGCCAACTTCCGTGGCGAAGAGTATGACAATGCGCTGCACGCCGTCTATGAGGCCATGATCCTGGGCGAGAAGACACCCGAACAGGCTGCAAACGAAATTCAGGACGCCTGCCAGGCTGTGTTGGACAAAGAACCCGCGTAATTGTGAATTGTGAATTGTGAACTGTGAACTGTGAATGATTAACCGGGTGAACACACCTTCACTAACCATTCACAATTCTCCGTTCACAATTCACAATTTTGTCAAAGATTCCGCACATGACCACCCACGCACCTGCTCGCACCCACTGGTCGCCCATGCGGCGGCGCGAGGCGATTGAAGGGATTCTTTACCTCTCGCCGTGGATTATCGGCTTTGTCGTCTTTGTGGCCGGCCCGCTGTTGGCTTCGCTCTACCTGGGTTTTACCAAATACAACGTGCTACGTCCGGCACAGTGGATCGGCCTGCAGAATTATGTCACGGCGTTTACCCAGGATCCGCTCTTCTTGCCCTCCATCTGGCGCACTTTTTATTATGCGCTGTTGAGCGTGCCCCTGGCCATGGCCGGTTCGCTGGTCGTGGCGCTCTTGCTCAACCAGCGGCTCTGGGCCACCACGATGTGGCGCACCTTTTATTTTCTGCCCACGCTGACCCCGCTGTTGGCCGTGGCTTTGCTCTGGCGCTGGATGCTCAACCCCGATGTGGGGTTGGTCAACTATCTGCTGGCGCAGGTTGGAATCAAGGGGCCTGGTTGGCTCGCCAGCACCACCTGGGCGATCCCCTCACTGGTGATCATGGGGCTGTGGAACAGCATCGGCGGTTCGCGCATGATCATCTTTTTGGCCGGCCTGCAGGATGTGCCCAAAGAGATTCTGGAATCGGCCGAGATCGATGGCGCAGGGTCGTGGTCGAAATTCTGGCATGTGACGCTACCGCTCATCTCGCCGACCATCTTCTTCAACCTGGTGCTGGGCATCATCTTTGCCCTGCGTACCTTTGATACGGCGCTCATCGCCACCAATGGTGGGCCGGCGCGGGCCACCTGGTTTATCTCGCTGCATATTTACCAGAATGCGTTTGTCAGCTTTGATATGGGGTACGCCTCGGCGCTTTCGTGGGTCTTCTTTCTCATCCTCTTCGTGCTTACCTATCTCCAGTTCCGCCTGTCGGGGAGCTGGGTTTTTTATGCCGGGGAACGGCGATAATCCAAATCTCTCCAAATCTCCAGCGGTTTAAGAGAATTCGAGAGATGCGGAGAAATTGAGCAATTTCTAACGAGTAACGGGCAATGGCAGAACAAGCAGTACGGCCGCAAGCAGCGCCTACATTTTCAACGATGCGCGCCATACGCGGGCAGGGACGCAGGCTTCAGTGGGTGCTGATCTACACGCTGGTGGTGATCGGGGCGGCGGCCTCGATGTTGCCCTTTGTGTGGACATTTCTCAGCTCGGGCAAGACGATCAGCGAACTCTACCGCTATCCGCCCACCTGGTGGCCGGAACAGATGATGTTTGTGCCCAACTACATCGAGATTTTCCGGGTCGTGCCCTTTGCCCGCTGGCTCTACAACACGGCGGTGATCACCACGCTCTCGCTGCTGGGCACGGTGATCTCCGCCACGGTGGTGGCCTATGGCTTTGCCCGCTTCCGTATCCCTGGGCGCGACCTCTTTTTCTTTATCACGTTGAGCACCATCATGTTGCCGGTGGAGGTGACGCTGATCCCTACCTATCTGCTCT
>JAHDWG010000258.1:6922-10675 GCA_023384495.1 Caldilineaceae bacterium | reverse complement strand
GGTACGGGGTAAGCCTGTATGGTGGTGGCTGCGGTGACACTGTCGGATTCATCAACGTCCTCTTGTGCGGCTGCCGGCGGTTCCGACGCCACGGTTGGCGTTGCAACGTCACTGGCAGACGATGAGGCCGCTGGCGTTACAGCCGCGCAGGCTGTGAACGCCCATAGCGACATGACCCAAAGAAGGGATACGGTGAGAATGTGCTTACGAGACATCATAGAGGCTCCTTCCGATTGCACCTTCAACGCAGACGTTGGGGGAAACAAGAACGACGGTGACAACGTTCATTTGTTAACGGTACAGGAGGGTAGTGCACAATTCAGTAAGATCAGCCCATCGCACTTCGGCCTTCACAGTTGATGTGGTACAATGCGCAGCTACTTATGAAAAATCGTTTCGCCTTTTTCCGTCATCTCGCCGGCTATGTGGGGTTGGCGTTGCTCTGTCTTGGGCTTGGGTATGCCAGCTATCCATGGCTAAACGAAATGCGCCTGCCCGAGCCAGTCGAGACCCCTATCAGTCCGGCCGACCCGGTTGATATGCAGGTGTTTTGGGAAGCCTGGCACATCCTGGAAAAGGATTATTACGGCGACAAGCCAGTGCTGGCAAAGCGAGTTCAGGGCGCGGTGCGTGGCCTGGCGACGGCATTTGGTGATCCCTATACTCAATTCGTAGAGCCCCAGCAAAGCGCGTTGGGAGAAGCGCAACGGGCCGGCAGTTTCGGCGGCATTGGCGTCACCTACGAATGGACCGAGGCAGGCTATCTCCTTCGCCCCATGGGCGGCCAGCCGGCTGCGCTTGCCGGTCTGCTGTCGGGTGATTTGCTGCTGCGCATCGACGACCATCCCGTTACACCGGCAATGACCGAGGATGATATCAAACTGCTTGAGCAAGGGGAAGTAGATTCCGAGGTTGTGGTCAGCGTCCAACGCAACGGGGCAAATGGGGCGGACGAGATCAACCTACGCATTGTGCGGGCGCGGATCGAGACCCCCAGCATGGAATGGCGCCTGCTTAACGAAGAGCCAGCGACCGCATCGGTGGGCTACATCAAACAGACCTCGTTTACCGAACGAAGCACCGACGAAATGCGCCTGGCCTTGACTGAATTGTCCGCCGCCGGCGCAGACCGCTTCATTCTCGACTTACGCGGCAACTCGGGTGGGCTCGTCGAGCCGGCGATTGCCATTGCCGACTTGTGGCTAGATACCGAACTGTTGCTCATCGAGCGGTTTGCCGATGGCGGCGAAAAACAGTTTGAGGGTCAGCCAGGCCGCGAGGCCGGCGATGCGCCGCTCACCATTCTGGTCGACGGCGGCACCGCCAGCGCCAGCGAGATCGTCGCCGGCGCCTTGCAAGACCATGGCCGCGCCCGCCTGGTGGGGGAGCCTACGTTTGGCAAAGGGAGCGTGCAGCTCGTTTACCCTCTGTCCGACAATAGCACCCTCCATGTGACCCATGCCCAGTGGTATACCCCCAACCGACGACAGATCAGCGGCCAGGGATTGACCCCCGATGTGCAGACCGAGCCGGGCGTCGATCCGCTGCCGCTTACGCTGCAAACATTGGCGGAACTGGCGGCGCAACCCCCATATGCAGTGGCTGAAGGTGATTGAGAGGGAACGATATGCAACAACCGCCGACGGAATCGTCAAATCGGCTTACCGCCAGCCCCCGCTGGAGCCAGCCCCTGTTGCTGGGCTGTATGGCTCTGGCTTTGCTGGTTTCGAGCTTTGTGCTTGGCGGCGTACTGGGCTATGGCATAGGGCGCTTTGGTCAGCCGGCCATCGCGGCGATCCCCGGCGCCGGGAGCGGCAACGCATCGGCTCAGGGCCGGCCCACCAAGGCATCCGAGGCCCTACAGGACGATTTTGCCCTCTTTTGGGAGGCGCTCGATCTGGTCTACCGAGACTTTTACGGTGATATCCCTGATGCGAAGACCCTTACCTATGATGCGATTCGGGGCGTCGTCAGCAAGCTAGGCGACCCCAATACCTCGTTCTTGACGCCCGATGAGGCCTCATTCTTCCGCTCATCTATGGAGGGCAGCTTTGAGGGCATCGGCGCGCGCGTCGAGTGGGATGAAGGGCGCGATACCGTACGCATTGTCGAGCCGTTTGAAAACCAACCGGCCTGGCGCGCCGGCATCCGCCGCGGGGATCTGGTGCTCAAGGTCGATGGGATTGAGATCATCGGCACCGACCTGGCCGAAGCCATCCAGAAAATTCGGGGTGAAAAAGGCACCCAAGTTGTGCTCACGGTCGAACGCGAGGGTGAGGCTGCCCCCTTTGACGTTACGGTGACGCGCGACCGCATCGAGACGCCTACCATTAGCACCGATTCGTTGGGGGACGATCAGGAGATTGCCTATGTGCGGCTCTATTCGTTCAACCAGAATGCCGGCCAGCTTGTGCGGCAGGCGGTGAGCGACGCCATGAAACGCAACCCGCGCGCGCTGATCTTTGATCTGCGCGGCAACACCGGCGGACTGTTGCGCCAGGCGGTGGTGGTGGCCAGCGTCTTTATGCAAGACCAAACCGTGCTGCTCGAACGCTTTGCCAGTGGCGAGACTGAGATCTACAAGACCGAGGGCCGCGCCGTAGCAGGCGATATTCCTCTGGTGGTGCTGGTCAACGAGGGAAGCGCCAGCGCCAGCGAGATCGTCGCCGGCGCGCTGCAAGACAGCGGCCGCGCTACCCTCATGGGCGAAACCACCTTTGGCAAAGGCAGCGTTCAGTTGCCACACACGCTGAGCGACGGCTCGATTATGCGCGTCACCATTGCGCGCTGGTACACGCCGCTCGACCGCTCCATCGACGGGGCCGGGTTGGCGCCCGACGTTGTCGTCGAGGTGAGTGATGAAGAGCGCGCCAGCCGCGCCGACCCGCAACTTGAGGCGGCTATCGAACATCTACAACGCCAACTGCGCTGATACATCAGGCGGTTGGCGCTCAATCGGTTATCAGTTCGGTTTACCTGCGCTATGGCAAAACAGGCCGAGAAGAGCGTTGAAAAACGAGGGGCGCGCACTGTGGCGACCAACCGCCGCGCCCGCTTTGAATACTTTATCGAAGAGACCTACGAGGCCGGCATCGTCCTGACCGGCACCGAGATCAAGTCGGTGCGCGATGGGCGCGTCAACCTGCAGGATGGTTTTGTGCTGGTGCGCGATGGCGAGGCGTTTCTCTTTAACGTTCACATCGCCCACTATGCACAGGGCAACATCCACAACCACCTCGAAACGCGCCCGCGCAAGTTGCTGTTGCACAAACGCCAGATCGCCGAGCTGCACGCCCAGGCCACACAGCGCAAGTGGACCATTGTGCCCCTGCGGCTCTACATCAACGAACAGGGCCGCGCCAAAGTCGAGATAGCACTGGCGCGCGGCAAGCAAGTGCATGACAAGCGCGAGACCATCGCCAAGCGCGAGAGCGAGCGCGAGATCCGCCGCGCGCTCAAACGGGACTATTAGGCGCCCATCCGAAATAATGAGAAGAACACCATGATCAAAGCGCAGCCAGCCCCATCACCAGCCGCTGAACAGGTGCAGCCCCGCCGTTGGACGCGCCACGAGTTCGAGCAGCTTGGTTCGCTTGGCTTTTTTGAACCCGATGAGCGGCTTGAACTGGTGGATGGGGAGATCTATTATATGACGCCACAGAGTAGCTGGCATGCCACGGCTGTACGCCGGGCTGAAGAGTGTCTGCGCGAGATCTATTCAGAAGATTGCGATGTACGAGTCCAGTTACCTCT
>JAHDWG010000258.1:0-6912 GCA_023384495.1 Caldilineaceae bacterium | reverse complement strand
ATTCGGCTCCCGAACCAGATGTGTCAGTCGTCATAGGCAGCTATGACGACTACCGAGACGCCCACCCAACCACCGCGCTGTTGGTCGTCGAGGTGGCGGATACGTCGCTCGCCCACGACCGCGAGCGCAAGCGCCGCGTCTACGCCCGCGCCGGCATCCCTGAATATTGGCTGGTCAACCTGAACGATTACCGGCTTGAAATCTTCCGTAACCCCGCCGAAGACGATTACCAATACCATCTCATCCTGGGCCCTGCCGAGTCGATTGCGCCACGGACACACCCAGACCACACGGTCACCGTCGTCGAGCTCTTTCCATAGCCCATTAGGCCGTTGTACAGTGGGCGCGCCGGTTTGTCCCCGCTCACACAATCAGCCAGTCACGCTCTCACCCACACCCATGCCGCCCACCACCCTATCATTGCCCCACGGCGCCCTGCGCCTGCCCACCTTCTTGCCCGACGCCACGCTCGGCGTGGTGCGCGCGGTGGACAGTGTGGACCTGATCCATTGCGGCGTGCAGGCGGTGGTGATGAACATCTTCCACCTCATGCAACGCCCGGGCTCATCGACGGTGCAGGCGCTGGGTGGGTTGCACAAAATGTGCGGCTGGCCCCACCCCATCATCACCGATTCGGGTGGCTTTCAAGCCTACTCGCTCATCCGCCAGAACGCCAAATATGGTAAACTGACCGATGACGGCATTGTCTTCAAACCCGACGGCTCGTCGCGCAAATTCCAGTTGACGCCCGAAAAGTGTGTGCAGCTTCAGGTTGCCTATGGGGCGGATGTGGTCATGTGCCTCGACGACTGCACACATGTGGATGATTCGCCCGCTGCTCAGGTCGAGTCGGTGCGGCGGACGATTGCCTGGGCTCGACGCTGTCGCCGCGAATTCGACCGGCTGATGGCGCAGAAGCGGCTCGACGCCGCCGAACGCCCCCTGCTCTTTGGCGTCATCCAGGGGGGCGGATCGCCCGACCTGCGCCGCCAGTGCGCCGAGGCGCTGCTGGAGATTGGCTTCGAGGGCTATGGCTACGGAGGCTGGCCGCTCGACAGCGAGGGCGAGTTGGTTGCCGATATGCTGGGCCTCACGCGCCAGCTTGTGCCGCCTAGCTATCCCATGCATGCGCTGGGGGTGGGCCACCCGGTCAATATCACCGCCTGCGTGGGCATGGGCTATGGTCTCTTTGACAGCGCGCTGCCCACGCGTGACGCGCGCCGCGGGCGCCTCTACACCTTTACAGAGCCGTCTGCACGGCCATCGGCCACCAGCCGCGACTGGTTTCGCTTTGTCTATATCACCGATGACAAACAGATCAAATCGAATCAGCCCGTGGCGCCCGCGTGTGACTGTCTCACCTGCCGCCACTATACGCGCGGCTATCTGCACCACCTCTTCCAGAGCAACGAGGCCGCGTTTCAGCGGCTGGCCACCATCCACAACCTGCGCTTTATGGCGCAGTTGACGGCGCGGCTCCCAAGGAGCGAACCTAACGGAACCTAATGATGTGACTTGTTGATTTGGGGTTCACCTGTAGTAGCGACTATAGTCGCTCACGTCTACGAGCGGCTCACAGGGTGAGGGAAGCGAATGATGGCGGAGAAGTTTGTCTTGAATCTGCGGTTGATGGTGCACGACCCACCGATAGCCGATCCAGATGTTCAGGCGCCTGAGTTTGGCGTGCAGGACAGAAGCGGCGCGCTACACGGCGGCGAGCGCCAGCCCGACGGCGCGCTTCGCTACATCTGCCCCGTGACCGTGCGCCCGCGCCAGGGCGACGCGCCCCCGGACTTCACCGGCCCCTTTCTCCACGGCCCCAAGGGCGACCGCTTTGTCTACCTGGCCTGGCGCGGCGCAGATGGTCGCTGGATCCGGCGCTGGAAAATCCCCCTGGGCGACCTCACCTGGGGGCTGATCGGACAGGCGCAGGCGGGCGACGCCACGCTGGCGGCGACGGTGGTCACCGGCAAGCGGGTGCGCATCGAACCACAAGGCGGATGGGTCATTCATGCAGGCTAGACACGCTATCATCGCTGTCGCGCTGGTCTATCTGGCGCTGGGCCTCCTCTATGCCCGCATCGTCCCCCCCCTCGAAGGCTTTGATGCGCGAGCGCACTTTCGCTATGCCGCATATCTACACGAAGCTCGCCGACTTCCCCAGTTGACGCCCGAAACAGTTGACATTTCGTATGAGCTGATCACCCAGCCGCCCCTCTATTTTGCGGCGATTGCGCTGGCGACAGCGCCCCTGCCCATGCCCGCCGCGCGCGCCTATTCGTGGGAAAGCGAAAACCCCTACCACGAGATGAGCCTGTCGTTGCGCCAAAGCATGACGTTGCCCACCATACCCGCAGGCGTCGCCGCGACCCTGTGGGTCGTGCGGCTTGTATCGCTGGCCGGCGGCCTTGCTGCCGTGCTTGGCGCCTATGCGCTGGTGCGTCTGCTGTGGCCCGATGCGCCGTGGGTTGCGGTGGCGACGGCCTCGGTGACCGGCTTCAACCCCCAGTTTCTCTTTACATCGGTGACCATCACCAACGACGCATGGACGCCCGCCGTCTCGGTGCTGACGCTGTGGCTGCTGGCCCGCACCGTGCGCCACGCTGCGCCGGGCTGGCGCGATTGGCTGCTGGTGGGGGTTGCCGCCGGGTTCGCCGCCCTCACCAAATATAGCTGCCTGTTGATCGCGGCGCCCGCATTGTGGCTGCTCTGGCCCTATGCCCGTCGCGCCGGGTGGCGACCGGCAGGTCAAGCGTTGGCGATCATGATAGCCGGAGCGCTCCTCGTCTCTGGTTTCTGGTATCTGCGCAATCTCATCCTCTACGGCAGCCTGATCCCGCTGGAGCAGATGGCGGTGGCGTTGCCGACCATGCAGCGGGCCATCCCCAAAAGCTGGCCGGAAGTGGTCGAAACCATTCCCTGGCTATTTACCTCTTATTGGGGCGTCTTTGTCAGCATCATTGCGCCGCCGGCCTACCTGAACACCGTCACCTGGCTGATGCTCATCGCCGCCGGCGGGCTTCTCGTTGCCTGGCTCAGCGCATGGGTTCGGCGCACCCCCATCCACCCTGCCCGCTTTGCGCTTCACTTTGCCTTGATCTGGTTTTTTGTGATCTTTGCCGGCGTGTTGCACTGGACACGCACCATCGAATTCGGCGAACAGGGGCGGCTGATCCACGCCGCGGCGCCGGCCTTTGCGCTCCTCATGGTGGCCGGTTGGCTGGCATGGTTGCCCACCCGGCTGCGCCCGTGGCTGGCAATGGCGATTCCGTTTTTGTTTGTGGGTATGGCGCTCTGGCCGCTGCCGACGCTTGCGCGGGCCTATGCGCTGCCCGAACCGATAGCGCCGCCCATCCATGCCGACCGCGCCACGGACGCCACATTTGCCGGGGGCATGCACCTCATCGGCGTCGACCTCCCCGACGGCGCAACCCTGATGCCTGGGCAGCGCCTGCCGATGACGCTATTCTTCACCGCGGACCAAGCGATCACCGAAAACTACACGCTCTTTATCCACCTGGCCGGCCCACAGGATGAACTGCTCTACCAGTTTGACGGCGTGCCCGACCGCAGCCGCCACCCGACCCGCCAGTGGCAACCCGGTGTGGCCTTTGCGGATCGCCACACGCTGGCGGCAGCCCCCGTGCTCACCGACACGCTGGCAGCCCTGAGCGTGGGCTTCTACGACCATCGCGACCCGGCTGCGCGCCAGCCTGTGTATGACGCTGGCGGCGCCCCCCTGGGGGATCGCCTTATCATCGGGCCGGTGCGCATCTTGGCGACGGCGACCGAACCGCCGCCGGTGCAGGATGCCCCGCTGGCGCGCTGGGCCGATGATCTACAACTGTTGGCCGCCGAAGTGATGCGCGACGCAGACGGCGCGCCCACAGCCGTTCAGCTTGAATGGCAGGCGACCGAAACCGTGCAAACCGATTACACCCTTTTTGTCCAGGCGCTCGATGCGGACAACCGCGTCGTGGCGCAGATCGACCGCGCCCCACAGGCGGGCGTCGCGCCCACATCCACCTGGCGCAAGGGGGAGATCTTTGCCGGCGTCTATGCGCTGGAATCCTCCGCAACCGGGTGGCGCCGGCTCATCCTCGGCCTGTATGACCCAACGGGAACGCGCCTGCCGCTGGCGAGCCCGGCGCCCGGTCAAGACTTCTTGGTGTTGCTCGAACAAGGGC
Source organism: Caldilineaceae bacterium (assembly GCA_023384495.1). GTDB lineage: Bacteria > Chloroflexota > Anaerolineae > Caldilineales > Caldilineaceae > CFX5. Next base: position 2,725 of record JAHDWG010000258.1, on the reverse strand, counting down.
GTTAGGGCTACAATGGACAGAATTCAACCGATCTGGGCTGCTGGGACGCCGGTCTTGCCGGCAAGATGCCGGCGCTCCTATGTGTGAAATACAAGCCAATCATTGACTGCGCCAGCGCTGTATAGGATACCGCCATGTCAGACACATGCTATGACGTCGCCATCATCGGTGGGGGCATTGTTGGCCTCGCCACCGCACTCAAACTGACCGAACGCCGCCCGCTCAAACTGATCGTCCTCGAGGCCGAAGATCAACTTGCCGCCCATCAAACCGGCCACAACAGTGGCGTGATCCATTCCGGTCTCTATTACAAACCAGGCTCGCTCAAGGCGCGCAACTGTGTCGCCGGCCGCGAGGCCATGTACGAATTTTGCCAGGAGCATGGCATCGCCCACGACCGTTGCGGCAAGGTGGTGGTCGCCACCCACCCCAGCGAAATCCCCCGCCTCGACAACCTCGAAGCGCGCGGGCGCGCCAACGGGCTGGATGGCATTCGTCGCCTGCGCCCCGAAGAGATCAAAGAGATCGAACCACATGTGGCCGGCATCGACGGTCTATGGGTGCCCCAAACAGGCATCGTTGACTACAAACAGGTGGCGGAAAAATACGCCGAGTTGATCCGCAGGGCCGGCGGCGTGATCCAGACCAATACCCGCTTTATTGGCCACGCCAGCAACCGCCGCGAGCAGATCTTGCAGACGACACAGGGCGAGATCCGCACGCGCAACCTGATCAACTGCGGCGGTCTGCAATGCGACCGCGTGGCCCGACTCTGTGGGGTGGCGCCTGGCATCCAGATCGTACCCTTCCGCGGCGAGTATTACGAGCTCATTCCCGAACGCCATTCGCTCATCAAGAACCTGGTCTATCCAGTGCCCGACCCTCGCTTCCCCTTTCTGGGCGTCCACTTCACGCGCATGATCCACGGTGGGGTCGAGGCGGGGCCCAATGCGGTCCTGGCCTTCAAGCGCGAGGGCTACACGAAGACAATCATCTCCCCGCGCGACCTGTGGGAGGTGTTCACCTATGACGGATTTTGGGCGTTGGCGCGCAAACACTGGCAAATCAGCCTGGGTGAGTTCAATCGCTCGTTTCGCAAACACGCCTTTATTCGCGCCTTGCAACGCCTGCTCCCCGAGCTTCGCTACGAAGATGCCCACCCCGCAGGCGCAGGCGTGCGCGCCCAAGCCCTCGCCCCCGACGGCGCGCTGCTCGATGATTTCCACATTGTCGAAGCGTGGCGCATGATCCACGTGCTCAATGCGCCTTCCCCCGCGGCCACCGCCTCGCTCAGCATCGGCGAGACGATTGCCGGCATGGCCGAGCGTCAGTTCGAGTTTGGCAGTTGAAACGCATGAAACAGGGCAACACAGAGATCGCAGCGTAGGCACAGAGATACACAGAATTCGGCGCTGTGTATCTATCATACCAGGACTCAGAGACTTTGCAGGGTTGCTCAGTGCTCTCTGTGATCGCTCGGTGTTCTCTGTGTTCCTGCTTTTTAATGGAGAAGCCAAGATGACCACCGTTGCTGAAGTGCTGGTAAGTGACATAAAGGCTGCTGGAGTCGACGTAGTCTTTGGCCTGCCCGGCGGCGAAAATGTCCATGTGATGGATGCGCTTCGCCACGCCGGCATCCGCTTTGTGCTCGTGCGCAACGAGAGTTCGGCGCTCTTCATGGCCGACGCCACCGCCCGCTTGACCGGCAGACCCGGTGTGGCGCTCGCCACACTGGGCCCGGGCGCGACGAATGCGCTGGCCGGCGTCGCCCATGCCCACCTGGATCGGGCGCCCGTGCTCATCATCACCGCCGAGACGCCTGAGTCCGTGCTCACCTACCACACCCATCAGGTGCTCGACCTCGGCGCGCTCTTTGGCCCCATTACCAAAGCCAGCGTTCAGGTGCGGGCGGCCAATGTGGCGACGATCGTTCCCCATGCCCTGAGGCTAACCCAAGAGGGACGCCCCGGCCCCGTCCACCTGCGCCTGAGCAATGAAGAGGCCAACCTGCCGGCCCATTCACCCGCGCAAGCCCCCAATCCCCCAACCGGCGCCCAAGAGGGGGACTCGCCCGCCGACCTGGCCGCCGCCCGCGCCCTGATCGCCCGCGCCCGCCGCCCGGTCATCGTGGCCGGGGTGGGGCTGGAGCCGGAACAACCCTACGCCGCGCTGCGTGAGCTGGCCGAGGCCGCAGCCGCGCCCGTGATCGTCACCCCCAAGGCCAAGGGCGCACTGCCCGACAACCACCCGCTGGCAGCCGGCGTCATCGGCCTGACCCGCACCGACCCGGCCTACGCTATCCTGGACGAAGCCGACACAATCGTTGCCGTGGGTTTTGATGTAGTGGAGCTGGTCAAGCCGTGGCAAGAGACCAAGCCGCTGCTCTGGATTGCGCCGTGGGCCAACGACGACCCGCCGCTGGCGGCAGCGGTCGAGTTTGTGGGGGCAATCGGGCCGGTGCTGCTCCAATTGGCCGATGGCGAGTATCATGGGGAACCCACGTGGGGTGAGGCGCGGGTGGCCGCCCATCGGGCCTGGTTGGCGAACCGGTCGCTCCCCGCCCCCGCGCCGGGGCGGATGCAGCCACAAAGTGTGTTGCGCGCGCTGCGCCGCAAAGCCCCACACGATCTGCTCGTCGCCACCGATGTCGGTTCGCACAAGATCCTCGCCGCGCTCGAATGGCCGGCGCTGGCGCCCAACCGCTATCTGCTCTCGAATGGGCTTT
>JAHDWG010000257.1 GCA_023384495.1 Caldilineaceae bacterium | reverse complement strand
CGTGATCGTGGGGCTGGCGCCGACCAGTGGCGTTGATTTTGGCCGCCAGGTGGATTATCTGGCCGACCAGGGCTCACTGCTTGACAACGTGATCCACGGCTTTGGTTGGCTGGCGGAGCATGAATCCCCCCAGCGTTACGCGCTCTTGCTCACAGGCGACGCACCGCTGCTCACCGGCGCGATGATCGATTGGTTTATCAACGCGTGCCACCCCCTGCAAAAGGATGTCTATTGGGGCATTGTTGCACGCCACACCATGGAGGCGACCTTCCCCGCCAGCCGTCGCAGCTATCTTCGCCTGGTCGAAGGCCAATTTTGCAGCGGTGACCTCTTTCTGGGCAAGATTGAAGCCGCACTGCGCCAACAGGTGTTGATCCGCCAGTTGGTGGCTCAGCGCAAGCACGTGTTGCGCCAGTTATGGCTGCTTGGCCCCATCACAGTGGCAAAATTCTTCCTGCGACGGCTGCGGCTGTCTGAGCTACTCTCGGTGGTCGAACGTCTGTTGGGCCTGAGCGGCGGCGCGGTCATTTTGCCTTTTGCCGAGGCTGGTATGGACGTGGATAAACCGCATCAACTGGCGCAGGTGCGCGACTATGCGGCGCGCCACATCCCCTCCAACCCCCTTGCGCCATGAGTGATTGGCTCGCGCCCGTGCGCAGCCGACTGGCGACGTGGGATCGGGGCCTCAGCGCATGGCTGGTTCGTTGCCCACCCGCTCACCCACAGTGGGAACGCTTGGCGCGTCTCGGCGCACACCTGGGCGACTCGTGGCTTTGGGGGCTGGTGGCGTTTCTGCTGTGGGGCATGGGTCGCCATGCTGGCCTGCTGCGCGGCGCGCTCGTGTCACTTGCCGCGCAGGCGGGCGTCACGTTGCTGATCAAACAGCTTGTCCGCCGCCCCCGACCTGGGGAAGGCGCCTTTCTTTACGGCCCCGGGCCGGATGTGCATAGCTTCCCCAGCGGGCACGCCATGCGGATGACGGTGATCGCACTGTGGGCGAGCTGGCAATGGCCGGCATGGCGGTGGCTCTATTGGGCGGCCACCGCCATGGTCAGTTGGAGTCGTGTCCGATTGGGGATTCACTATGCCGGTGATGTGATGGCGGGCTGTCTGCTGGGGGCCTGCATTGCGGTCGCGGTTCGACACTGGGGGCGACACAGGTCTGGTCAAAGGCCTTCGCGCTAAACTGGGGACCGTTGACCAGACCTCTCAGGCTACAACGGATTTGGGGTGATAGCTAGTGCATTTTCAACAGAGTGACTTTGCCAATCGTCACACAACTGGGTTGCTTAAAAAGCACTAGGGCGTTGCGCTCTGGGCCAGTTTGGCCTTTTCCTCTTCGACAAGCAGCCGGCGCAATACCTTGCCCACCTGGCTTTTGGGCAAATCCTTGCGGAATTCAACCAGCGTGGGCACCTTGTAGGGGGCCAGATTTTCCTTGCAGAAGCTGCGGATCTCCTCTTCCGTTGCGCTTTGGCCCTCTTTGAGCACCACATACGCCTTGACCGTCTCGCCGCGCCTGGGGTCGGGCACACCGGCCACCGCAGCCTCCATGACTGCTGGGTGCATAAAGAGCACTTCTTCCACCTCGCGCGGAACCACATTGTAGCCGCTGGCAATGATCAGATCCTTCTTGCGGTCCACAATGTAGAAATAGCCGTCCTCATCCATTTTGGCAATGTCGCCGGTGTGGAGCCAGCCATCGGTGGTGACGGTCTGCGCCGACTCATCCGCTCGATTCCAATACCCTTTCATCACCTGCGGGCCGCGCGCGCGCAACTCCCCCTCTTCGTCCACCGGCAAGGGTTGATAGCGGCCAGTAGCGTCGGGCTCAAGCCCCACAATCTGCACCTCGGTATTGGGCAGCGGCAGCCCGACCGAGCCAACGCGCATGTCGCCATTGATGGGGTTGGCGGTGATCACGGGCGAAGCCTCGGTCATGCCGTAACCCTCCACCAGCCGCCCCCCGGTGAGTTGCATAAATTTTTCGGCCACTTCAACCGGCAAGGCGGCCCCCCCGCTGAGGCACGCTTTGACCGAGTGGAGATTGTAGTCACCCACCTTGGGGTGATTGATGATGGCGACATACATGGCGGGCACGCCGGGGTAGAGGCTGACGCGTTCGTTCTGGATGATGTCTAGCACCAGGTTGATGTTGCGCGGGTCGGGCGTGATGATCAACTCGGCGCCGGTGGAAAGGGCAAAAAGCATGGCCACCGTCATACCGTACACATGAAAGAAGGGGAGCGCGCCCAACACCTTCTCTTTGCCCGCCTCGGCAGTGACAAACCATGCCTGCATCTGCGCTGTGTTGTTCACCAGGTTGCGGTGCGTGAGCATAGCCCCCTTGGGGTAGCCCGTTGTGCCGCCGGAATATTGCAGCAGAGCGACATCGTCCGCCCCGACTGGCGCGCGCGAGGGTTTGCTGCTCGCCTCTTTGAGAAGGGTGTAGAAGTCATAGATCCCTGGGCCGGGCGGCACGTCACGCATGATGCCGCTGGCGCGCACCTGCTTTTCGACCAGCCGGTTGAACGGCCACCCCAACGAGCCTGGAATGTCGGTGACGATCACGTGTTTCACCGATGTGCGTTCGCGAATCTGCGCCAGCCGGTCGTATAGCCCGCTAAGCAGCACGATCGTTTCGGCCCCACTGTCGCCCAGTTGGTGCTGCATCTCGCGCGGGGTATAGGTCGGGTTGGTGTTGACCACAATCGCGCCTGCCTTGAGGATGCCAAAGTAGCTGATCACCTGTTGCGGCACATTGGGTAGCATAATCGAGACGCGGTCCCCTTTGCGCACACCCAGTTTCTGCAGCGCGGCGGCGAAGCGGTCGGTGGCCTCATCCAACTGACGATAGGTGAGGGTGGATTGAATCTTGATCCCCAACGGCAGATATTTGAGCAGGAAACGCACGGCCACATTGGCAGGATACCGCTGCGCCGAATCGGTCAGCAGTTGGTGTAGGGGCGCGTCGATGATTGGTAGTGATGGGGGAACCCCTTTTTCATAGTGGACGAACCAGGGCTGTGTGGTCATGGCCTCTCCTTACATAATATATTGCACATAATACACTGTGCTCTGTTTGAAAACCAGAGTTACTAGATGGTGTAAATCTCTGCGCAAAGTCCGATTTTCAAAGCAACCGCAGTGTCGTGGGTGTTTGTCAGGGAGCAATTGGTTTCCCAATTATAGCACAACCCTGTTTGACAGGGAATCTGGGCAGACATATACTCAGGCCAGGGCGTGACGCACGCAGCGAACGGAGCAATCATCACAAGGGAGTGGAGCATGGCGCAGGCGCGAGTCAAATGGATCGAGGGCAAGAGTATGGTGGGGACCGATGTCAACGGCCATGCCACGCTGATCACGGCGGGCAGCGAAGGGCCTGGGCCCAGCCCGATGCAACTGCTATTGCTTGGGTTGGGTAGCTGCTCGATGGCTGATGTGATCAGCATTTTGCAGAAACAGCGCCAACCGCTGGCCGATATTCAGGTGTTGCTCGAAGGCCAACGCGGTGAAGAATATCCCCGCCCGTGGGAGCAGATTCACATGCATTTTGTGGTCATCGGCGATGGATTGGACCCCAACAAAGTCGAGCGAGCCATCAATCTGAGTGTAGAAAAGTATTGTGGCGCCCACGGCACCCTCTCTGGCGTGGCCAAGATCACACACGATTTTGAGGTGCGGGCGCCCGGTGATGAGGCGCCGGCCTAGGACGCACCCACATAACGGTGGACGGTCTCACCAGCGACACCGACGAATGGCGTGGGTCGCAGAGCGATTGGGATCGATGCGCCGAGGAGGGTTTGATGGTTAACTGGCTGCAACACTTGTTTCGAGGTAAACCGGCGGCGGATCAAGTATCGGCCTCGCCCCAATCCGCCCCAGCCCCGCCATTCCCCCCGGCAGCGGTGACCGACAGCGACTTTCCCCTGGTGGTGCTGGCCAGCGACAGGCTAGTGTTGGTTGATTGTTGGGCCGAGTGGTGTGCGCCGTGCCAGACGATGTCCGCCTACATGGCGTTCCTGGCCGAAGACTTTTCCAGTCGCGTCCTGGTCACCGCGCTCGATGTGGACGAGAACCCCGCAACCACGGCGCGCTATGCGATCATGGGGCTGCCGACGCTACTCGCCATCCACCGCGGCGAAGAAGTGGCGCGTCGCGTAGGGATAGAGGGCTATGAAACGCTGGTTGCGTGGGTTGAAGACATGTTGGCCCATACAGACCAAGATCGTCCAACGGTCGTCGCGGATATGGAACACGGTTCTGCAAAAATAATATGAACCAGCGTCACACAGAACGCGCAGAAGGAGCACAGAGAACACCGCAAAAAGCGCGATGGCTTGTTCTCTGGACCAAATCCTCTGTGTGTTCTGTATTCCTGCTGTCGTTCTGATTTGGCCGGGTAAGAGATTATGCGTAAGCAGGCAGTTCTCATCACGGGGGCTAGTGGAGAGGTGGGTCAGGCGTTGATCAGGGCGCTGGCCGAGGATGAGCATAAGCGGCTGCTGACGCTCGACATCCGCCCCTTGCCTGCGGATCTACGAGCCCAGGTCGACCCAGTGGAGGGCGACCTGCTCGACGAGCGGCTGCTGGCGCGGCTGGTGAGCGAATACGAGATCGATGTGATCTACCACCTGGCTGCGCTCCTCTCGACGCGCAGCGAGTTCACGCCGGATATGGCCCACCGGGTCAATGTGGAAGGGACGTTGAACTTGCTCAAGGTGGCCGCCGAACAGACCGAGTGGCGCGGCCGGGCCGTCCAGTTTCTCTTCCCCAGTTCGATTGCCATCTACGGCATGCCCGACCGCGAGAGCAAGGAGCTCTACCAGCGCGTGCGCGAGTGGGAGTGGAACCAGCCGCGCACGATGTATGGCTGTAACAAGCTCTACTGCGAACTGTTGGGCAGCTACTTTAGCCAGAATTACCGGCAACTGGCCGCCCGCCAACCGCTCATGCTCGACTTTCGCTGTGTCCGCTTCCCCGGTCTGATCAGCGCGTTTACCCTGCCTGCCGGTGGCACCAGCGACTATGGCCCCGAAATGTTGCACGCCGCCGCTCAGGGCAAACCGTATGGCTGCTTTGTGCGCGCTGAGGCGCGGATTCCATTTATGGCCATGCCCGATGCGGTCCATGCGCTGGTGCAACTGGCGCAGGCGCCCCGTTCGAGTTTGAGCCGGCTGGTCTACAACGTCACCAGCTTTAGCCTCTCGGCGGAAGAGATTCGCCGGCGCGTGTTGGAAGCCTTTCCCAACGCTCAGATTACCTTTGAACCAGACCGCCCGCGCGAGGCGATCATCGACAGTTGGCCGGCAGACCTCGACGACAGCGCCGCTCGCCGCGACTGGGGCTGGTCGCCGCACTATGATGCAGAACGGGCCTTTAACGACTATCTGATCCCGGAGATCAAAAAGCGGTATCATGATGTTCAGGCGACTCAAGGCTGACGGCGGGCATGATCAAAAGGATATTCACAAGAATAGAACCCAGATTTACAGGATTTTCACGGATTTCATGGCGTCATTTACAATGGATGGTAGGCATTTTCAAGACGTTGACGGAGGTTCAGAATGAGCAGCGAACACACGATGACGTTGCAAGAGATCATCGAGGATATTCACGCCCTTAGCGAGCGATGTGAGGTGTTTGAACGGAAATATGGCGTCCTTTCTGAAACATTTTATGAATCGCTCATGAATGGCGAAGAACCACCAGACGAAGATTGGTTCTTAGATTGGTCAGCCTGGGCAGGCGCTTATAAGGTATTGCTGCGGCGGCGCGAGCAGTACCGGCGCGCAATCGGCGAGTTGAGACAACAAATACCCAGTCTTTCCGCTGTAATTGAAAAGACGGCCCACCGTGAACCCCTTCCAGTCGCTGCGTGAGTACGAAGAGTTCATCAACCCTCGCCAGCACACACCCACATCACAAGCATGTGCCACCTGACATCAAGCACAACCGCGTTCCTGCGTCCGGAATGACTTTTACCCAGCCGAACTTGCCCCTTCTCATTCACGAGATCGAGGCTCCGATCGCTCAACGATCCACAACCCAAACCGCTTCAACCGAGACCCACGAGGAACCAGAGGAAAAATGAAAATCACCAAGCTCGAAACCTTTCTTGTCAAACCCCGTTGGCTCTTTCTCAAAATGCACACCGACGAAGGATTGGTCGGCCTGGGCGAGCCGATCCTCGAAGGCCGGGCGCTGACCGTGGCTCAGGCCGTGGCCGAGATGGCGCCATCGCTCATCGGGCAGGACCCGACGCGCGTGATGCATCACTGGCAAGCGCTCTACAAACACGCCTTCTATCGCGGCGGCCCTATCCTCACCAGCGCCCTCTCCGGCATCGAACACGCTCTGTGGGATCTGGCCGGCAAGGCGGCGGGGCTGCCGGTCTACAAGTTGCTGGGTGGACCGCTGCGCGACCGCATCAAGGTCTACAAGGGGATCGGCGGTCGCAACACCGACGACGCGGTTGAACGGGCCAGGGAAGCGGTGGCGCAGGGCTTTCTGGCCCTAAAAACGGGGCCCAATGGCGGTCGCCCGGCGCGCATCATCGAGACGCCGGGCTTTGTGGGGCGCGTGGTCGAGCGCTTTGCGGCCATCCGCGAGGCAGTGGGCAACGAGATCGACATCGCCATCGACTTTCACGGCGCGGTCAGCCCGCAGACGGCGGCGCTGTTGATCAAGGCGCTGGAACCCTACCAGCCGCTCTTTATCGAAGAGCCGGTGCAGTGCCAAAACGTAGATGTGCTGGCCGACCTGGCGCGCAAGACACACCTGCCCATCGCCACAGGGGAACGCATCTTTACCAAATGGGGCTTCCGTGAAATCTTGGAGAAGCGGGCTGCGTCGATCCTGCAACCGGACATCTCCCATTGCGGCGGCATCTTTGAGGCGCGCCTCATCGCCGGCATGGCCGAAGCCTATTACGCCGGCATCGCGCCCCACTGCCCACTTGGTCCGATCTCATTGGCGGCGGGGCTGCATGTCGATGCGTCGATCCCCAATTTCCTGGCCCAGGAACACACCACCTTTGGCGCGGGCTATCTGAAAGAACCCTTCACCTTCAAGGATGGCTACCTCGAATTGCCCACCAAGCCCGGTCTCGGTATCGAACTCGACGAAGAAGCCCTGGCCGACAAGATCGGCCACGACTGGCGCAACCCCGAAAGCTATCACCCGGACGATGGGGCGGCGATTGATTGGTGAGCGGCCTGAAATTGGTTTGCCCTGCCACGGTGCGTTGCGATTTGAAATCGCAACGCACGTAAGCCTTTGCGCCACTTCCGTTAGAGTGACCGGGCTACTGATACTGAGTGCTGATCATGGGCAGATAGAGATCGCTTCTTGTGGGTTGGCGGGCGGGAATGAAAATCACCTGGGTTGGACCGTCATTCTGCCAAAGGGTTGTATTTTCCAGGGTCTGGCCGCCAATCGTGAGCGAGATCGTTCGCTCGGATGCGCCACAAAGGTCACCCGCGCGAACATGCATCACATAGACGATGGCGCCGTTGAATTCGCGTGTCCTGGATTGACCGCAGAGCACGCCGCCAATGTGCGCCTGTACGGAGAGTCCGGCCGCGGGTGAAAAACCGGCGCCTGATTGCACTTGCCCGTACAGAGTAGCTGGCGGCTGCGGAAAGGTGGCGGCACTGGCTGCCGTGAGGACGTTGCCGCCCTTGAGATACAACATGAGCGGCTGTGTGGTCTTGATCCAATAGCCACGGCCAAATTCCATCTCCCGGAGACTGTTCACATAGTCTGGCGCGTCGACCGCGTAGACCTGCCACGGTTCTGTTGGGTCATTGGCGTTGTAGCTGTAGACGACGGTATAGTGGCCAGCGATGGAAGCCAACGCATCGACGATGTTCCGTTTCTCTTGGACTGGGTAGGAGATCAGATTCCATCCCGCTTCGGGTAGCGAAATTTCAATGCTCGACATCAGTGCGTACAGGCCAGGGCCCTGGGTAGCGGCGGCAGCGAAGTTCTGTTGGGTATCGAGCAATGTGGGGAGCGGTTGCCAGACGGCGCCAGCCAAGCCATCCCAGAAATAGATGCGCAAAAAGTTTTCTTCACCGGGTGGAACTTCCGCGCCGAGATATTGAAAACTAATCGATGTCTTATAGGGGCCTTTATTGTCCAGCCCAGGGGCATCCCCAGAGGCAGTGAGCCAGTAGCCATTGCCGACAACGGTTGCATAGGGGGGTGCGCCAGGGAGCAGTGTAGCGGATTGAAGGGTGTAAAATTGTCCAGGGTCAAAGGTGACATTATCGCCGATGATTACCACTTGACCATCGGCGGAAATCGCAGGCGCATGGCGGCCAATTGCATATCCACCGCGCCCGATCGCGTAGCCACCCCGGCCAATCGCGTACCCACCGCGCCCAATGGCGTAGCCGCCTCGGCCAATGGCGTAACCGCCGCGCCCTACGGCATACCCACCGCGCCCAATGGCGTAGCCGCCCCGGCCAATTGCATACCCAGGGCTGCCTCCCAATGCATAATCGACAATCGCTTCGCGTCGCCGGTCTTCCGGATCATTTTGCACCCATATGTGGACATATCCTGTCTGGGCGGCGTTGACCAAAGTAAAGATCCCGCTGTAGCCATTACTGGCGGTGTTGAGGTTGATAGGCGCGCTAGCAGGCAGATTGGCCGAATAGTGGCGCGCCTGGAGGGCGAGCCCAGCGGGAAGTCCCGCCACAGTCACGGCGACGGTGTCTGATGTGACGGGTGAGATGCGAATATCGGGTAGCCAACCGGGATAATCGACGATCGCTAGCTGGTTGACACCATCAGCAATGGTTTCGCAACCTGTGCGCGCGGCCTGGAGTTCGAACACGCAGAGCCGGTCGCCAGGGCGCGCCCCACGCGCCACCACTTCGCCCAAATTGGGGCGCCCGAGGTCGAGCAGCCAGCCATCTTGTAGCAAATAGGCGCGGGCGCTCTGATCGACGTGATAGGGAACGCCGTTTCGATAAAAATAGAAAATAGGCACATTGAGGGTTTGCCCTGTCGCCACCGTGCCGGTGACAACCGTCACGACATCGGGCTGGTGTTGCGCCTGGTCGAAGTTGAGGTTCTCCACAGAATAAACCTCAAGTTGGGTGACCGCCAACGGAAGCGTATTGGGGCCAGGATTCAGCTCGGCATAGTGTTGGCCCACAGGCGCCCGCAGCCAGGGGTAGTGAAGGGCGATGGTTTGCCAATCGGATCGCCCCAATTCGTGCTGCGAGAGCGTTTGGTTACAGTTGGCGTCCCAGTCCCCATCCGGGTGGAATTCGGTATAATCCTCACGGTAGGGATTGGCCATGATCCCTGGGCAGGAGTTAACCTGTACGAGCACGCCATTGGCGTCGAGCCCGAGATAGTTTTCGTCCACGTAGAAGAGGTAGTGACCGAATTCGTGGGCAAGAGTAAGTGGCCAGTCTTCACCCAGGTTGCCGTTTGTCTCGCCGTAACGATTCCAGACTGCGCCCATTTGAACCTGACCTGGGGCATAGACGATATTGGCAGTGTTGTTTTCAATGACGATATCGGTCGTGATTCCACCCAGGGCAGCGCTGGGGCGCATACGGTTGGTGGCATAGATTCGAACATGCGCGTCCAGCCAAGGCTGCCAACCATTCCCTTCCAACGCTGGCAGCCGCCGGGCATCGTGAAAGATACGGATATAACCCAGCGCGGCCTGTCCGTTGGTGAGGTCGAACACCAGCTGAGAAGCGCGCTTCAGATCATACTCAAGCTGGGCCATAAACTGTGTGTCTTTGCGTGCGTCCCACTCCAGGGCAACATCCAAATGAAAGAGTATGAGCGGATTGTCTGCCGATACCACCACTTCTTGCACGCCGGATGCGCCTACCTCAAACGCGTCTAGCCCGCTCAGTGTGGGCAAGATATTGGTGTGGTAAACGGCAAAGCTCGCCGTTTCGGTCACGGGAGCCAGCGCCACCAGCAGGTCGCCAGGGTGGATCGCGCCACGACCCGACAGGTAGCCGGAACCATCGGTCTGGTAAGGTCTGTTCAGCCCCCCTATGGGTTCGCCATGTTGAAGTTGCCCGGCGGGTAGGCGAAACACAAAGGCGTCGGCCACCTCATTGCCCGGCTGTGCGTCATTGGCGAAGACGCGCACTTGTGTTCCGCGTACGCGAAAAGGCGTGGTTGTGGCGCTGGCGTTCGCCCATTGATAGGGGCCGGCCACAAGATTTGTATAATCGTAGGAATTGGCAACGTTGGTCTGTTCAAGCTGGGGGTAGGCTTCAAGCCGAAAGACGACATTATCGCTATTGCCAAAGAAGCCTGATGCAAATGTATCCCAGTGATATGTTCTCTGCAATGGGGCTGTGGGGCTTGTGCTGGTCGGCAGATTGGCCGTCTGTGTCTCTGTTGTCGGGGTTGCTGGCAGCCAACTGTCCCCCCCGTTTAGAGAATAAAAGCCAGCTATCCGACCGATGGGCCGGCCGGCAGGGTCGACCAGGCTGTAGGTAATGGGAATTACCGGGTCGTCGAGAATGGTTGCGGATGCGTTGGCCATGGCTGCGCCTGTCGGGTCGGGATTGCGAATGGTGACCTTGGGGCGCGTTGAGCCGCTCCCCTTGGCCCAGTGCCTTGTGTGGACGCCAAGGTCGATGCCAATCACGATGTCAGGAACTCCGTCCCCGTTAAAATCGCCTGTGAAGACGCTATGCACGCCATTGCTCTCTCGCGGGCGCAGCGT
>JAHDWG010000256.1:7526-10768 GCA_023384495.1 Caldilineaceae bacterium | reverse complement strand
CCCTGCGGCTTGATCACCACCGGCAGCTCGCGCACTTCGTTGGGGTCGAGCATGACGCCCATCTGGCCGTCGTTGATGTCGAGCCCCCAGGCGTCGGGCAGGTCGCTCTCGTAGCTGAGGAAGAAGAACTTCTTGTTGACCAGGTCGTCGTTGCGCAGGCGGATCACATCTTCGTAGACTGCGTCGCCGCCACCCGGCTCTTCGACGGCCTGGAAGTAGCTGATGTTCTCCTGTTCCAGGTCGCCATCCTGATTGCCCAGCGCGGTCTCGCCCGCCACCGGGTCGATGCGCACGCGCAGACAACTGTGGAAGGCAAAGATGCCCTCGGCGATCTGCTCCTCGGTCAGCGCGATGTTGGGTGTCCATTCGACGTAGACATCGACAAAGGCGCCCGGTGCGATGCTGGCCAGGCCGGGGAACTGGTTCTTGTCCACGCTGCCGATGAGGGCCCAGCCGTTGGCGCCGGCAATGCCCACACCCAGCGGGTCGGTGACGTCGAAGTGGACTTTGACATCCGTAGCAGTCTGCGAGCCGATATTGCGCACGCGGGCATAAACACGGTTGACCATCCCCACCGCCGGGTCATCGCCATTGCCACGGGGCACCAGGTTGCCACTCAGGTCGTTCCATTTGCCATAGCGATAGGTGTCGTAGCCGTTGACCGGGCTGTCGATCCAGATGTCGGTCGTCTCCCAGGTGTTGCCGGGCGGCGAGCGCCACGGGTGGAGCGCCACATCGGGCTGGTTGGCGGCCTTGGTGTAGCGGATGGTCACGCAGTAGTTGTCATCATCCACCTGTTTTGTGATGTTGATGTAGATGCCGTCGGCGTTATCTTCGTACGTTTGCCCTTCTTTCCAGAGCTTGTTGCGGTCACCGCCGGGGCCTTTGAGCACCACCCACGGGTCCGAACCCTCGGAGACGCGCTCGATGAGCACGCCCTCGTCGGGGATGCCGCTGGGGAACTGGCCGTTGAGGTCATCGCCCAGCACGCGGCGACGCACGCTGACCATGTAGTAGAGGCTGTCGGTGATCTTGGCCTTGACGGCCTGGAAGTTGGGCTGACCGGTGGGGTCATACTCCATGGCCCAGAGACAGACCATCTGGCCGTCTTGCAGCGAACTCAGTTCGGCGTACTTGCCCGGCGGCAGCCAGCCGGGGAAGCCGGTGTGGCTCTGCTTCTCGAAGACGCCGGTCTGGCCCGGATAGTTGGAGTCCATCAACTCGAACTCACTGTTGTAGTTACTGGGGTGGGCCGGGCCGCCCTCTTGAAAGGCGTGGCCGATCTCATGCGCCCAGCGGCCCCAGACCTGGCGGTCGGTTTCGGTGGGGTTCTCGCTAAAGATGGCGCAGCCCACATACTTGGTGGCGCCGCCGGGACCCATATTGGCGTTGCACTTGATCGCCTCACCACGGTGGAACTGCGATGCGTCGGTCTCGGCCATGACCACCATCACGGCGTCGATGTCCGTCCAATCCAGGCCGGCGGGCGAATTGGCCACGGCGTCGGCGATGACCTTGTAGAACTTGCCCTCGGAGAGGTCGCCGGTGGGGTAGTCGTTGACATACGCGCTGCGGTTGTCGGGCAACTGGAACAACTCGGAAACCTGGTAGTCGATATTGATCTTGTTGTACGAGGTGTTGCGCCAGAGCGTGTCCAGTTCGTCGAACATGCCTTCCACCTCGGCCTTGGTATAGCGCGAGGCGTTGACATAGTCGTTGAAATAGACGCGCAACACCATGGCGCGTTTGGGGCCAAGCACGTCGGCGTCGATGGCGTCGAGCGCGGCGGCCTGAATGCCCTGCGCTTCCTGCCACTGCTCCAACCCGGCGATGGGCAGGCCGGGCGCGCCGCCAAAGTCGATGATAGGCGGCAGGTCGCCAGTGGCGGCTTGGGCCTGTACGTGTTCGGCGGGCGCACGTTGGTCGAGCAGCGCCGATGCGGCGCCGCTGGCCGGTTGCGCCTGCCACAAAATGGGCAAAGCCAGCATCAGCGCCGCACAGATAAGCGTGGCGACGCTTGCCAGCGAGGCATACGAAGGCGAAGGTCTCGGTCGGTTGGTTGGCGTATTCATGGTGCGCTCCTTAATGGAAAGATAGGCCGGTTGCAGCGGGGAAACGATGTGGGCGGCGATGGCCTGATTGTATGGCCAAAGCATGAGGAGCGCTGTTGATTATGTCATGCGGGCGCTGTGATCTTGTGCACAGGGGGCAGGTTCGGCCCCAGCCCAGCTCTGTAGATGACCGTAGTGCAGAATCAGGCAACGTTTTCGGCGCACCATTAACTGGGGATGGTCCGCTGGCAACCAGGTTCGCTGACAGCGCTCGCTGGTGTCCTATTTAGCTGAACACTTTGCCTGTAATACTGTAATAATCGTAGGGGACGGCAATGGCCGTCCCCTACGATTATTGATCTATCTTATGATCGGCGTTCGCCAACAGTATCAGAAGAATCGTATGACGCGATGCAGAGACCAAGACCTAGGCGGCCGCTTACGAGTGCTGCCGAGCCTTGCATCACACTCTGTTGCCCGGATACAGTTCAATGCATCGTCATCCTCATTGGCTGCGCAGCGCGATTGCCGTGTCTATCATTTGCCAGACGAGTTCCCCTCCAAAAAAAAATTGGTCGAAGGCAAGAAAAAGAAACAGAATCAGAAAAAACCAGCCAAACATCCAGGTGATTAAGCCAGTAACGCCATTACGGACGGCGTCTGCAGGAGATGGCTTGGGGGCCAAAGTAGGCGCAATGGGTTTCCAAATATCATCCCAGTTCTTCTTACCACTTAGGGACACCCGGCGGAAGAACACGACAAGCGCAACAAACAAAAAGGCAAAAAGTACATGGTTGGCAAAATTTGTTGACTCAGGTCCGACTTGCATAGCATCTCTGCTCCGAACGGACCCGCACAAGGCGGGGATACCTTGACTTGGACGCTAGAAAAGCTCCTCTAGATGTGTAAGCGCAGCTATCGTAGCATTTGCTTCTTTGCAGCCTAGATTTGCCTGATGTGGTTGCATTGTGGTAGATTGAAATAGAACAAATGTTCTATTGATCTTGGCGATTTTCGTCACCCTGTAACGAACAGTAGAGATAGGAACAATTCTATGAGCCTTATGGATCTATTTGATGACTTGCTTGGTCCCTTGAACCCAATCGATCAATTCGAGGGCGCGGTGAAGTCGATCTATTACAGGGATTCCGGTGTGCAGTTTGCGATTCCGCGAGCAGATAAGGGTGGCGA
>JAHDWG010000256.1:0-7500 GCA_023384495.1 Caldilineaceae bacterium | reverse complement strand
TGACGTTGAATATCTGCTAAACAAATATGGTATTCCGATATATGGCAGAACGCACGACGCGCACAACATGTACTTTCGAGTGAAGAAGCGACAGGCTACATGGGCAGAGTATCTGTTGCTCCACGCAGGCGTCGAGCTATGTAATCCGACCATCGACCGACGCAATGCAGCATACGTTGCCCGTCACCCCCCCGGCTGGATGCCGCCGGCCTGGGCGGATCGCGACGATCCCTGGCGCGCGCCGGACGACAATGACGACCCTGAAGACGACGTACCATATCAGCAGGCCCAATGGTCATCGACCTTGTCCAAATTGAGCAAGGCATTTGACCGCTGGCTGGATGAGTAGCTGGTGAGTGCCCCCATTATACATAAAATCGACGCAAGGGAAAGACGTTGCTTTGAGAAGCGAGGCGTTTCAACAAGGATCTCGCTTCTGTCGCCTCCCAATCCGCCGCCTGCTGGCTTTCGTTATCAAGGATAGGCGCCATCCCCGGCGCGCCGCCCCCCTATATAGAACGACCCTGTACTCGGCCTATCTGCATCCAAGAGGAGGACCTGCCCATGTCCACGTTGGTCCATTTGCCCACCAGCCGCATTGCCCGACAATGGCTGCGCCTTTGCGCCCTGGCATTGCTTTTTGCGCTGGCGTTCGCACGCGGCGCCCACGCCCAGACGCATGACCATCACCCGCCGGCTGATGCAGCGCATGCCGCGCCAACCACCTCGGAGGCGCAGTCGCTGTACATGACGCCGGCCACAGCCGCCGGCGGCGAGGCGTCCGTGGTCTTTCACGCCGCGCTGTCGGGCGCCAATGAGACGCCGCCGGTGGTTAGCCGCGCCTCGGGCTACGCGGTGCTGGCGCTCAGCGACGATACAACTGCGCTGAGCTACCGTGTGCTGCTCAACGACATCACCGATGTGCAGGCCGCCCACATCCACCGTGCTTCCGACGGCGGTGTGCAGCGCCCGTTGGCGGTGGAAAGTGACGCGCTGATCAGCGGCGTCATCACCGATGTGACGCCCGCCGAGGTCACTGCGCTCCAAAACGGTGAATACTACATCAACGTCCACACCACAGCCCACCCAGGCGGCGAAATGGCCGGCGCCATTGCCACCTTCGATCCCCCGTTGGGCTACACGGCGCTGCTCAACGGCGCCAACGAGCGCCCCAACCCCGTCGAGACCGACGCCATCGGCGTGGCCCGCTTCACGCGGGTGAACACCGCCACGTTGGACTATCAGATCGCCGTCTCCAATGTGGTGAGCATTACGGCGGCGCACATCCACCTTGGCCCAGCCGATGGTTTTGGCGGCGTGGCGCACAACCTCTACAGCGGCGGCCCATTCGACCCCGATAATCCCATCACCGGCACAGTCGAGCTGGACCACCAGGGCATGGTCGATTTGCTCACCGGTTACTACTATGTCAACGTCCACACCGACGCCTACCCCGGTGGCGAGCTGCGCGGGCAGATGGGCGGCGCGCATCTCTTCCACGCCAATCTGGACGGCAACCAGGAGACGCCGCCGGTGGACACGCTGGCCCATGGCCGCGCCGTGCTCGCCCTCAGCGCCGACGCCAGCACGCTGGCCTATCGGGTCATCGTCTATGATCTCGCTGACATCACCAACCAGCACATCCATCGCGCCCCACGCGGCGTACCGGGCGGGGTCGAGTTTCCATTGCCCACTTTTGGCGACGGCAACGTCATCAGCGGCACGCTGCCCATGACAGACCTCAACGTGTTGCGGCTGATAGCAGGGGATTACTATGTCAACGTCCACACGGCGACGCATGGCCCCGGCGAAATCCGCGGCCAGATCGAGCCGCTGGCGACGCCCATGCGCCTGAGCGCGTTGCTCACCGGCGACGCCGAAACGCCATCGGTGGCGACCGATGCGGCAGGGTTTGCGCGCTTCAAGCTGCGCCCGGTCATCAATGTCATCGACTACTACATGGCCGTAGTCGACATCGAAGAGATCCAGGCCGCACACATCCATACGGCGCCGGCGGGCGAGCCCGGCCCCGTGGCCCACTTTCTCTACACCACTGCCGACGGCGCTTTTGACCCGGCGCACCCAGCCAGCGGCGCGCTCCTCTTCGATGCGCAGGACTTTGTAGACCTGCTTACCGGTTATCACTACGTCAACGTCCACACCGCCGACCACCCCGGCGGCGAGCTGCGCGGGCAGATCGGCCGGGCGCACACCTTTGTCGCCAGCATCGACGGCGCACAGGAGACGCCGCCCGTTGTCACCGACGCCTTTGGCCTGGGCGTCTTTGCGCTCAACGCCGATGCTTCGCAACTGGTCTATCGCATCGTTGCCGATGGGTTGGATGGCGACATCTCGGTGGCGCATATCCACACCGGCAAGCCGGGAGTGGCCGGCCCGCCTGACTTCACACTCTTTGATGGCAGCGGTCTCTTTGACAGCGCCCACCCCATCAGCGGCGCGCTCACCTTCACCGACGCCCATGTGCTCAAGCTGGTGAGCGGCGCCTACTATGTCAACATCCACACCGCATCGACCAACAACGCCGGCGTGATCCGCGGCCAGATCGAGCCATTGACCCCACCCCACAAGATGAGCGCGCTGCTCAATGGCGCACAGGAGACGCCGCCGGTGGACACGCCGGGCGCAGGTGTGGCGCGATTGGCGCTGGAACCGCTCTTCAATCACCTGCACTATCACATCGCTGTCACCGAAACCACCGGCATCACCATGGCGCACATCCATCGCGGGCCAGCGGGGATCCCCGGCCCGGTTACGCAGTGGCTCTATCGCCAGGCCGACGGCCCGTTTGACAGCGACCACCCGCTGATTGGATCGGTGCAGCTCAACCACCACGACCTGGTCGACCTGCTCAGCGGCTGGTCGTATATCAACGTCCACACGGTTACGCACCTGCCCGGCGAAATTCGCGGGCAGATTGGCAGCGAGCGCGCCTTCCGGGCGCAGCTTGACGGCGCAAAGGAACGACCCACGCCGGTCACCACCGAGGCCACGGGGGTTGGTCTGCTGACGTTGAGCAGCGATGCGCAGACGCTTCACTATCACCTGGCGGTCGGCGCCATCGTCAGCATCACCATGGCGCACATTCACACCGGCGGGGCGGAAGCGTTTGGCCCGGTGCGCCACACGCTGTGGAACGATGGCCCCGGCCCCTTTGACCCGGCCAACCCCATCAGCGGCGAGGTGGAGATGAGCACGAGCGACCTCTTCTATCTGGCGGGGGGCAATTTCTACATCAACGTCCACACGGATGCCAACCCGGGCGGCGAAATCCGCGGGCAGATCGACCCGCACCAACCTTATGGCCGCTTCCAGACATTGCTCACCGAGAGCGAGGAAGTAGCGCCTGCCGCCGCCGAGGCGCGCGGGCTGGCCGCGTTCCACCTGACGCCCTACCCCTTGACGAGCCTGCAATACCAGGTGAGCGTGCGCGACATCCCAACGGTGACGCTGGCGCACATCCACAAGGGGTTGCCCGGCGAGAGCGGCCCGCCAGTCTTTACGCTGACCAACACGCCGGGCGAACTGACCGCGGACCAGCCGCTGGGTGGCGTCGTCTCACTCACGGCGGCGCAGCTACTCGACCTGTTGACCGGCGCATACTATGTCAACGTCCACACCACGGAATTGCCGGCCGGCCACATCCGCGGCCAGCTCTATGTCGATGGTTCGGTGATCTCGGTGTTATTGCCGCTCATCGCAACCAACTGACACACCTTTCCTCTCGAGAACACCGTAGGGACGTCCTTTGTGGACGCCGGCAAGGGACGCCCTTACGGCCACCTCATGACGCCACGGAACGACCACGCTACCGAAGTAGGCGAAAACCTAAATCCATGATATGATGCCGCGATATGAGTATTCGGTTTGCATGGGATCGCCGGAAGGCTGCTCGAAACATTACCGAACATGAAGGTGTGACCTTTGAGGAGGCGGCTACCGTTTTCCGAGATCCATTGGCTGTTATATTTGATGATGAAGAGCATTCCGAACAAGAATATCGTGAGCTAATCATCGGGTATTCTCACCGAAGGCGCTTGCTGATCGTATCGTTTACGGAACGAGATGAAGTGATTCGGATCATCAGTGCTCGCAAAGCGGATGCAGACGAACGAACAAGCTATGAACAAAACAAACGATAAGTCGACGCCAGACCCTGAAGGGGGCTTGAAAGCTCACTATGACTTTGATTACAGCAAAGCCAAGCCGAACCGGTTTGCTGAACAGTTTGGTCAAGAGAGCATTGTGGTCGTACTAGAACCTGATGTTGCCGCTGTTTTCCCTACCTCCGAGGCTGTGAATGAAGCGTTACGGGTGATAGCGGCAGCGTTGCAGCATATTCCAACCGACAAAGCGGTGAAGCGTCGGAAGCCGCGTATGAAAAAAGCAGCGCCAGTTTAGCCCTAGCCGCCCATCATCAATCTGAGCAGCGCATCATGCCATTCGAACCCTCCATCTTTGCGCCCGACCCAGCGGCGCGCCGGCCCATTATCGCAATTTTGGAAGCTGCCTTGGCCGCCGTAGACCCGCGCTCGGCGGTGTTGGCGGTGTTGCGCCGCCACGGCGACGAGTTGACGATCCAAGACCAATCGTATGATCTGCGCCGCTATCGTCGCGTCGTGGTCGTTGGCGCGGGCAAGGCGGGCGCGCCCATGAGCCAGGCCGTCGAAGAGGCGCTGGGCGACCGCATCACCGCGGGCCTGGTGGTGACCAAGACCGACCACAGCGCGCCGACCCGCCACATCGAGATGGTCGAGGCCGGCCATCCCATCCCCAATCAAGCCGGGGTGGAGGCGGGCAAACGCATCCTCGAGATGGCCGCGGATGCCACAGCGGATGACCTGGTCATCGCGCTCCTTTCGGGCGGCGGCTCGGCGCTGTTAGAGGCCCCGGCGGGCGACCTGACGCTGGATGATTTTCAGGGGCTGACCAACGCGCTGCTGGCCTGCGGCGCCACCATCAACGAGATCAACTGTCTGCGCAAACATTGCAGCGCGCTCAAGGGCGGCCAACTGGCGCGCGCCGTTGCGCCGGCCACCCTGGTCACGCTCGTGCTGAGCGATGTGGTCGGCAGCCCGCTCGACGTGATCGCCAGCGGCCCCACCGTGCCCGACACCAGCACCTGGCAAGAGGCGTGGGCCATCGTCGAAAAGTACGACTTGGCCGAGAAGCTGCCTGCACGGGTCGTGCAACGGCTGCGCGCCGGGCTGGCCGGCGAGGTTGCCGACACCCCCAAACCGGGCGACCCGGTCTTTGTTAGCGCCCATACATTGGTCGTGGCCGACAACCGCATGGCGGCGGAGGCGGCGTGTGCGCAGGCGCAGGCGCTTGGCTTCAGCCCCCTTCTCCTCACCACCTATGTGGAGGGAGACGCCGAGGAGATCGCCAAGGTGGCGGTGGCGCTGGCCAGAGAGGTGCAGGCAACCGGCAGGCCCGTCGCCGCGCCCGCCTGCATCATTCTCGGCGGTGAAACCACGGTGACCTTGAGTAAGGATCATGGCCTCGGCGGGCGCAACCAACAGTTGGCGCTGGCCGCGGCGCTACGCATCCAGGGTATGCATGGCGTCACCATTGTCTCGCTGGCCACCGACGGCACCGACGGCCCCACCGACAGCGCCGGCGCCCTGGCCGACGGCGAAACCGTGGCGCGCGGCGCAGCGCTCGGCCTGGACGCCGCCAGCCATCTGCGCCGCCACGATGCCTACCCCTACCTGAGGGCTGTGAACGATCTGCTCGTTACTGGCCCCACCCAGACCAATGTCAATGACCTGATCTTTGTGTTTGTAAAATAACCCAAGCAACAAGGAGAGTTACCTCATGCCTCAACTGACAGTCGAAGGATTTGGCGCGTTCGAAGTTCCTGCGGGTAAGCGTCTGGTGCTTGCCTTGGTGGACGAAGCCGGCGTCGACCAGCTTCACGCCTGTGGCGGCAACTGTCGCTGCACCACCTGCCGTGTCGAGTTTGTCAGCGGCGAGCCTGACACGATGACCGAGGCCGAGAAGAACAAGCTGGCCGAGCGCGGACTGACCGGTGTGCGTCTCTCTTGCCAGATCCTCTGCGCGCACGACATGACCGTGCGCGCTGTCAGCCGGCTGGAAGGCAGCGGCCGCCCCGACCCCGGCTCGCGCCCCGAGGCTGAGATTCACCCGCAGCCGGTGGTGTGGGTGGAAAGATAGAGAATGGCTTGGCCCCACCGATTGTGTTGGCGGAACAACCGGTGGGGTCAGGCCTGGTGCTCATTCGAGCGGAATGGAGCCATTATGTCACAACCCCAACCATTGCGGGGTATTTTCGCCCCGGTCCTGACCCCCTTTCACGCTGATCTGGGCGTCGACATCCCGCGCTGGATCGAGCATTGCAAGCATCTGTTGGTCACTGGTTGTCATGGCCTTTGTCCGTTTGGCACCACCAGCGAGGCCAATTCGCTGGGTATGGATGAACGGATTGAGGCGTTGGAACAGTTGGTCGTTGCGGGCGTATCGCCTGCGCTGTTGATGCCTGGCACGGGCGCGTGCGCCATCCCCGACACCGTGCGGCTGACGCGCCACGCCGTGGAAACGGGCTGCGCGGGTGTGTTGCTGTTGCCCCCCTTCTATTACAAGGGCGTCAGCGACGAGGGCATCTTCCGCAGCGTGGCCGAGGTGATCGAGCGAGTGGGCGACGACCGGCTGCGCGTCTATCTCTATCACATCCCTCCGGTGGCGCAGGTGGGCTTTAGCTTGAGTCTGATCGAGCGGCTGGTCAAGGCCTATCCGCAGGCGGTGGTGGGGATCAAAGACAGCTCGGGTGACTGGGCCAACCAGGAAGCGATCCTGCGGAACTTTCCTGGGTTTGGAACCTTTTCAGGCGGAGAGCGATTTTTGCTCGACAACCTGCGGCTGGGCGGGGTGGGTGGCATCAACGCCGTGGCCAACACCATCCCCAACGTGTTACGCTCACTCTATGAGCTGTGGCAGACGCCCGAGGCCGAGCGAATTCAGGAGCGCATCCTGGCGTTGCGCAAGCCCTTCCAGGAATATGCGCCGGTGCCTGGCCTCAAGCAGATCATCGCTCACTTCCGCCACGACCCGGCCTGGTTGACTGTCCGCCCACCCTTTGTGGGGCTGACCGAGGCGCAATCGGCGGCGGTGGTGGCGGGGCTGGCCGAGGTCGACTTTCCTTGGGCGCGCGCATAGCGGCGTACAGCAGGAACACGGAGAACACAGAGGGGCCCAGAGGGCGCTCCCGAGCACACAGAGGTTTTATCCCTATAACGAGCCAGCGCGTTGTTCTCTGTGTGCTCGATGTCGCGCCGCTCTGTCGTATCCCCAAAACGCGCGTATTGTGCATTTGCGCGTTTTCGCCGAAGTCGGTTATACTTGCCGATAACGATACCGGTATCGTTACCGGCGCAGTTGCCCGTACTGTTATCGGTATTGTGAATAGCTCCCAAAGCGGTCCGTTTTCCCTAATAATCGCTTTTCGTACGAAGTCACTGTTCA
>JAHDWG010000255.1 GCA_023384495.1 Caldilineaceae bacterium | reverse complement strand
ATCGGGCCGCATGGGGTTACGGCTGTCATAATCGACGCCTGCCGCCCAATCAAAGCGAAAGCCGTCCACATGATATTCTTGCAGCCAAAAGCGCACACAATCTTGAAAATAGCGAGTGGTCTCCGGTGAAAAGTGATCCCAATCGACGCCGCCCCACATGTTGACCGCCGAGGGGGTGTGGTGAAAAAAGGGGTTCCAGTCGGTTAGTGGCTGGCCGTTGGCCGCATAGAGGGGCGGGTAGATCTGATAGTAGGGATGCTCGCCCCAAGCGTGGTTGAACGCAACGTCCAAAATCACCGCAATCCCATACCGATGGCATTCGTCGACAAAGCGCTTACAATCGACCGGCGCGCCGTAGGTGTTGGCCACAGCAAAATAGAAGACGGGGTTGTAGCCCCAACTGGAATTACCAGGGAATGCCTGAATGGGCATCAACTCCACCGCGTTGACGCCGAGTTCAACAAAGTAGGGGATATAGTTGACGAGATCGTTCAAGTTGCCAAAGTGCGGCTCATTTGCCTGCCAGTAGCCGGCAAAGTCGCGCACACAAAGCTCGTAGATCACCAGATCGCGCAGGGTCGGCGTCCGCCAGCCTGCATCGCCCCACCGGAAGCCATTGTCCCGCCCCGGCACGACCCCCCACGGCGCGCGGCCATTCCACTCTACCCGCGTGGCGTAGGGGTCACCCACCCACACATGCGCCTGTTCATCGAGCGCCACATAATAACCGTAGCGCGCCGAACCCGGATGCGGGATCGTCGTCCACCAAACGCCAAAACCATCGGTCACCATGCGGTTGGCGCGTGTGTCCCACTCGTTAAAGTCGCCGACCAGGCTGACATAGGGCTTAAATGGTGCGTAAAAGACAAAGGTGGCGGTACCGGGCGCGACCAGGTCGATATGGACACCCCCGCGCATATCCACCGGCAACCGGTCAAAAACGGCTGCGGGTGGATTCAACCGGTTCATTGACAACATGACAACCGCCTGATACGGGTCGCACAAACATTGTGCAAAATTTAATCATGATACCAGCATAGCCCGATGCCCACAAAAGGGCAGGAGGCGAAATGGAACGTCGCCTCCTGCCTGGGGCGCCTGACGCAAGAGGCGCTTCCATAACCATCCTGGGGGGGCCAACCCGAGGACAATCCGTGAGGAGCGTGCGGCCTCCTCCGCCCCGCCGCCGAACAGCGCAGCGGGGCGATTTCGGCTCACATGTTGCTGATCAGCGCCTTGCCAAACTCGCTGCAACGCACTTCCTTGGCGCCCTCCATCAGGCGGGCGAAGTCATAGGTCACCACCTTGCTGCTGATGGTCTTTTCGGTGGCTGCCAGAATCAAATCCGCGGCCTCACTCCAACCCATGTGGCGCAACATCATCTCGCCGCTGAGGATCACCGACGAGGGGTTTACCTTGTCCTGGCCCGCATATTTGGGGGCGGTGCCGTGGGTGGCCTCGAAGATGGCGCGCCCTGTCATGTAGTTGATATTGGCGCCGGGGGCAATGCCAATGCCGCCCACCTGGGCCGCCAATGCGTCGCTGAGATAGTCGCCGTTGAGGTTGAGGGTGGCGATCACATCGTACT
Source organism: Caldilineaceae bacterium (assembly GCA_023384495.1). Taxonomy (GTDB): domain Bacteria; phylum Chloroflexota; class Anaerolineae; order Caldilineales; family Caldilineaceae; genus CFX5. The sequence goes on along the minus strand of JAHDWG010000255.1, from coordinate 9,188 downwards.
CGGCGGGGCGGGTCAACACCTGCTGCAACATGGCGTCGGCAATCACGTCCTTGATGATGACGCCATTGGGCAGCACATGCCACGGGCCGCCGTCCAACGGTTTGGCGTCAAACTCTTCGGCAGCCACTTTGTAACCCCATTGCATAAAGGCGCCCTCGGTGAACTTCATGATGTTGCCCTTATGCACCAGCGTCACGCTCTTACGCCCGTTGTCGATGGCGTACTGGATGGCGGCCCGCACCAGCCGGCTGGTCCCTTCCTCGCTCACCGGCTTGATGCCAATGCCGCTGCTGTTGGGGAAGCGAATCTTCTTGACGCCCATCTGGTTCTGGAGGAACTCGATGATCTGCTTGGCGCCGTCGCTGTAGGCCTCCCACTCGATGCCCGCATAGATGTCTTCGGTGTTTTCGCGAAAGATCACCATGTCGACCAGTTCGGGCTGTTTGACTGGGCTGGGCACGCCCTGAAAGTATTGCACGGGGCGCAGACAGGCATAGAGATCGAGCCGCTGGCGCAGCGCCACATTGATGCTGCGGATGCCGCCGCCAACCGGCGTGGTCAGCGGCCCTTTGATGGCGACGATATACTCGTCGATGGCGTCGAGCGTCTCTTCGGGCAGCCAGATCACTTCACCATAGACATCGTTGGCCTTTTCACCGGCGAAGACCTCCATCCACGCGATCTTGCGCTTGCCGCCATACGCCTTTTCCACCGCCGCGTCGAGCACGGGCTGGCTGGCCGCCCAGATGTCAACGCCCGTGCCGTCGCCTTCGATAAAGGCCACAATCGGATGGTCGGGAACATGCAGTTTGCCATCCTTGAGCGTGATCTTTTCGCCCACATTCGGGATTTTGATGTGTTTGTAGGCCATTGTGCGTTTTTCACTCCTTAGAAATTGGTGATTTTTCGGGTATCCATAATGGCGTCTATGGTTGCACGTTTTACGCCAAAGCGCAAAGGCGCAGAGAAGTCGCACACGTTTGGCTTTGCGTTGAATCATATCGGCAAAGATAGAGATTGCGTTACGGCGTTAAGTCCTTCTCCACCTCCGCCAGCCATCCCTCATCGCGAAAGGTGAAGATCTCGCCGCTCCGATTTCGGCTCCACGGGCCGGCCAGCCAGCCGATGCGCCTGGCCGCTGCCTGGGCCGAGATCAGCCCGCCCGCCTCGGCGGCTTGGTGAAACATGCTCAGGTCGATGACGCTTTCGCTGGTGTCCACGCTACGGATGTCGGCCTGCATGTCGGTGTCCACCATACCCGGATAGATCACGTTGGCGGTGACGCCAGTCCCCTTCAGCTCCAACGCCAGGATGCGTGTGAACTGGTCAAGCCCTGCCTTGGCCGCGCCATAGGCGCTAAACCCACTGTAGGGCGTGGTCGAAAGCCCGCTGCTGACATTGATGATCCGTCCATAGCGCTGCTCCATCATGGTGGGCAGCACGCTATGCGCCATATAGAAGGGACCCACCAGATTGACGTGAATGTTGTAGGCCCACTCGTCGGGGTCCGCCTCGCCTACCTCATCGATGGGCCAGATCACGGCGGCATTGTTGACTAGAATATCAATACGGCCAAACCGTTCGAGCGTGGCTGCAATCACCTGTTCCACCTGCGCCAGGTCGCTCACGTCGGCGGGGACTCCCCACGCCCGCGCGCCTGCCTTGGCCAGCCGCTTGGCTTCGGCGATCACCTGCTCTTCGCTGCGGGCCGCCAATGCCACCGCCGCGCCCGCTTGGGTCAGCCATTCCGCCACCGCCAGCCCAAGACCCCGGCTTGCCCCGGTGACGATTGCCACTTGACCCTGTAATTTCTTCTTGCCAGCCATAAGGAAACGCCAGGCGCCCTCTGAGTGTGGACGGTGTGAAGTGATGCAGATGGATTCGAAATCCTACTTTTGCAGGCAAGTGTACCAAAGAGGGGGGAAAAGGTCTATTTTTGCAGCAACAGGAATCCGAAATCCCCATTGCGCTGCAACGTTGACCAACCACGGCGTCGATGATACACTTTACGCTGGTGGAAACGGAATTCGAATTGGCTTTCCACATGCGTTCGTCGCCATTATCATGGAATTATCATAGAACGTACGTAAGCCTTGGCTGGGCGCGCAATGAGCAAGCGTGAATCCTTTCCTGGCAGACATCAGGCGCTGCGTACGTCATGTATCATTGATACCAGTCACCCAATCGGTGCTCGAATCGTATGGCCGCACTCAGCCAAACGCAAACGACCCATACCGACCTCCAACTGATCCAGCGCGTGCAACGCCAGGATCAGCGTGCGCTCATGGCGCTCTACCAAACATACGGTGGCGCCGTCTATGGGCTGGCCATGCGCGTGCTGCAAAATCCAGGCATGGCCGAAGAGATCACGCAGGATGTGTTTCTCAAACTCTGGCAACACCCTGAACGGTGGAACCCCGCGCTGGGCCAGTTCAGCAGTTGGCTGCTGACCATTACGCGCAACGCCGCCATCGACCGCCTCCGCAAAGAGCGCCACGCCAATACAGAATCGGTGGAGCACATGGACCTTGCGGCCAACCCCCATAGCCAACATGACGCCCACTGGGCCGATGGGCAACTCCTTGCCCAACTGATGCGGGAACTCCCGCCCGAACAACGTCAGTTGATCGAATTGGCCTTTTTCCAGGGCTATACCCATAGCGAGCTGGCGCAAAGATTGCAGCTTCCTTTGGGCACGGTCAAGACGCGGCTGCGTAGCGGGTTGCAGAAATTGCGCGGTCTGTGGGAAAAGAGCCATGAATAAATCTGAAGCTCTACAGGGTAACGTTTTCAATGTGACAGCCGTCTCCCCCTAACAAGCGGGAGAAATGTATCCGTATTAACAATAGCGTACAACCGATTTTCGCTGTGTAAAATCTGTATATGAATTATGAATTACGAGACGTTGCCTGAGAACCCAAGCCAGTCGGGCGGCCCACCGAATGGGCATGACCACGAACAAAACAACGATGCGTGTCGCCAGATCGATGCGCTGATGGCGGCCTACGCGATCGGCGCCACCGACCCCGAAGAGACAGCGTTTGTCCACGCGCGCCTGAGGGAATGCCCCGACGCAACAGCAGCGCTTGCCGCATTTTCGGCGCTCAACGACGCGCTTCTTTCCAGCACGCGCCCACTGCCGCCGCCGCCCGCGCTGGAAGCCAATCTTCGACGCGCGCTCGGCGCGCGCCCAACCGCGCCCGCCGAGCAACGGCAGGCGCCCGGCGCAAGCTGGTTGGCCGGGTGGCGCTGGGCTGCCGTATGGCAGGCCGCCGCGGTCGCCGCCATCCTGCTGCTCCTTGGGCTCAATGGGCTTTTGATTCGCCAGCAGCAGCAATTGCGCAACGCGTATGACCAATTGGCGGCGCAACAGACGCTGCGCGCCGAGCAAGAAGACGCGGTCTACCGTCTGCTGGCGTCAACCGGGCGGCGGGCGTTCGAGCTTCCCCCAGCCCAAGAAGCGAGCGCCGCCACCGCCGACATCCTTTGGGACCCAACGCTCAATGTCGCGCTGCTCTACGCCCGCTCATTCCCCACCTTGCCGCCCGACCAAGCCTATCAGCTCTGGATGACCGCCGATGGGGTGCGCGAAAGCGGGGGGCTGTTCAGCGTGGACGAGAGTGGCGCCGGTGTGCTCATCTTCCCCGTGACGCGCCCGCTCGACCAGCTCGATTCCATGGGGATCACCAATGAGCCAGCCGAAGGCAGCCCCGGGCCCACCGGCTCCGCCGTGGTGCGTCGCCGCTTTTCCGGCTCGTAATCGCACGCCAATCAGGCTTCTCTATGCTTGCACCCGAAACACAAAGCCCCAAAGATGCAGAGACGCCAAGCAGTGGAAGGAACAGAGATCTTCATGACGAAGCGACCCCTATTGGCCCTCACCTTGGGCGACCCGGCGGGGATTGGACCCGAGGTTGTGGTGAAGGCGCTACAACATACCCGTGTCTATCAACAGTGTCGGCCCCTGGTCGTTGGTGACCGGCGCATGTTGGCGCAGGCGGCGGCCTGGGTGCAGGCCACTGCCCTGGGTTTTGACGTGGTGCAGAGGCCCGATCAAGGCGCCTACACACCGGGCGTCATTACCGTGCTCGACCTGGGCAACGCCGACCCCACCCAAATTGTGCCGGGCCAGGTGAGCGCCGACGCCGGCCGCGCCGCAGTGGAATATGTCTTTCGCGCCTGCGACCTCGCCATGGCGGGCGAAGTAGACGCCATTGTCACCGCCCCGCTCAACAAAGAGGCGATGAATTTGGCCGGCTTCCACTTTGCCGGCCACACCGAACTGCTGGCCGAACGCACCGGCGCAACCAAGGTCAGCATGTTGCTCACCGGCCACAAGTTGCGGGTGGTGCATGTGAGCACCCACGTGTCGCTCGCAGAGGCCATCCGCCGGGTGACGCCGGCGCGCGTCGAAGAGGTGATCGACCTGGCGCAGCGCTCGTGCCAGGCGCTGGGGATCGACCAGCCGCACATTGCGATAGCCGGGCTCAATCCCCACGCTAGCGAGGGTGGCCTCTTTGGCAACGAGGAGGCGCACGCGATTGCGCCGGCGGTGGCCGCCGCGCGCGCGCGTGGGCTCAACGTCTCGGACCCGCTGCCGCCCGACACCGTTTTTTTGCGTGCGGTCAAGGGCGAGTTTGACATCGTGGTCGCCATGTATCACGACCAGGGGCACATCCCCATGAAGTTGCTCGCCTTTGACAGCGGCGTCAACGTGAGCATGGGGCTGCCCATCATCCGCACCTCGGTGGATCATGGCACGGCCTTTGACATTGCCGGCGCGGGCGTAGCGAGCGAAGAGAGCATGGTGGCGGCCATCGACGTGGCGGTGCAGATGGCGCGGGCCAGAACGCTGCATACAGGGTGAAGCGCGCGCCCTATATACAGTATACAGCGCGTCGATCACCGTTCGACCAACGGCAGATAGAGCCTGTCGGTGGCGCCGCCACTTGGCGCCGTCGGTGTGGCCGTCGGCGTAGCGGTTGCGGTAGCGCCCGCCAAGGCTGTCGGTGTGATGGTCGGAGTTTCGGTTGGCGAGGAGGTCGATGTAGGGGTCACCGGCGCCGCCACCCGTTGGCCACCGCCCCAGAAGCCGCCCCCCAGCGTGTAGCTACCGCCGCTGAGCTCCTCGGCGCCAGCCTGGCCTGCCGTCCCGCTGAGCACATAGTTGCCCCCGCTGCTCTCCCCACTGCCAAAGCCAATCACCTGTTTGGACAGCTCATAACGTCCCCCCTCGCTGGCCCACGTCCGCGCGTGGTCAACGCCAAGCCGAGCGCCCCCCAGGCATATCAATGCGGCCAGCGCCAACACGCGAAATCGCGTTTGTTTCATGGTCTTGCCCCCCTTTGGGCCTATCGGCTGCCATCACTGGCCGATGACTACAGTTCCCACCGGCGCTACGAGAATCACCGACTTGTTGATCGCCAGCGTTTCGGGGTAGTTGCCGGCCACAATGCTGATTTGGCCGCCAGCGGGTACGGCATCCACGGCCTGGCGTACTGTGTTGAATGGGTTGTAGAGGTGACCATTGGCGGCCCCAGGATGAACCAGGGTGTCAACATAGATGGTGTTAGGCCCGGGGAAGGTGACAATGGCGTTTGCCAGGTCGGCATTCTCAAAGGACGTGCCACTGTTGCTGCCAAAAATGCCCAAGAACTCATCACACCCACCCGTCGTATGGATGCCAATGGCGAGACCCATCGCTTCCCAAATGATCGGGCCGCCTGAATTGCCACTCGCGGTATCAACATTGTATTCGTGCCACAAACCTTCGTCTTCGTTTTCACCGTCGTAGTCGCCGACATGAGTCTGCTGAGTCTGATTCGCCCCGCCGTCGTCGACCCCATAGCCAGTGATCCGAATGGCTGCATTGCTGGATGGATTCCGATTTGTCACGCGGAAGAATCCTTGCACGGCATGGGCAGAGAGCGAGGTGATTGGATTGGGGCCAACCCGAAAGACGGCCCAATCGGCGCCGTCCGTGTCTTCGCCATCATAGCGAAATCGAATTGAATTGACCTGGACGGGATACTGATCGACTGCTGCGGCAGAACCGGGCATCCCAGTTGCACTCGAGAGCGGCACATTGAACTCCACCACCACAGGATTCGGCCACGTGGCGGAGGTATCGACGCAGTGCCCGGCGCTCAACACGGCGCCGTTGCCGATAAGCCAGGCCGTGCAGAATGGAGAGACGCTACCGCCCGGGTTGAGGAACGAAAGGCGCCCAATCCGAGAATCACTCGAGGCAACCCGGTCGTCATCGTTGCAAATGGAGACCGGCTCATCGCCTGCCGGGGCAACCCACTGCGGATCTGGGGCGGCCTGCGCCATAGATGGCGTCAATCCACCGGCCAACATCAGCAGGGTGATCAAGAGTGCATGAATCTGTATTTGCATCGTTCGCTCCTTGTCGTCGCCGGTCACTACTGCAAATTGACCAGCACCAACACCAGGCCCGCGCCCTCATCCAGACCCGTCATGGCCTTGCCGATGACGGCGCCGTAGCTCCGGTCCCGGTCTACGGCCTTCATGGCATGGCCGGGGATGTCGGACGTGGTGAGCAGATCACCCGGTTGGATCGGGGCTGAGAATGCCTCAGCCTGGACGTAGACACGCCCGGCGATGGCAACCTGCGTGTCGCCATCGAGCACGCCCTCTTGCTGCAAAGTGAGGCCCGGGTTGACGCCGCCAGCGCCGCTGACGATGCCGGCAACTTTGGTATCGTAGGCTTGCGTGCTTGGCATGAGGTGGCCGGCGTTCTCCGGGTCGATCACCATCAACGTCCCCGGTTCGACCGCGCCGGTGACGTTGTACCACTCGGCCAGGTCCGCCCCACCAAGGATGTGGACGGTCCGGCTGCCCACTTTGCCTTCGAAAAAGCCGGCAAAGCCGCCGCCATTGCTGCGGCCATAGACGCCGTTGCCGTTGCCCGTATTGACGCCGACAACGCCGGCTTTATTGCCGGCGGCGGTCGTGCCATAGACGCCGTCGCCGGTGGGGCTGTTGCCAAAGACCGCGATGCCGCCGCCATTATGGATCCCGACCACGCCGCCGTGATTGGCGTTATGCGCCAATCCACGCACTCCCTCGTATTGGGTGCTCTCACCGTAGACGCCGATCCAGGCAGTGCTCGTGCCTACTACGCCGCTGCCACTCCCGCTTTTGCCCTGAACGCCAAATGCGCTCTCGCTCTCGCCGTAGACGCCTACCCATGTCTTGCTCAAGCCCACGACACCGGCGCCGCTATCGCTCGTACCAAAGACCGCCCAACCGCCCCCATCGTGGATGCCAACAATGGCGCCATGATTTGGATTATGGGCCAGCCCGCGTACGCCATTGAAGTTGGCGCTTTCACCGTAGACACCAGCGCCTGTGTTGCTGCTACCCCACACGCCGACGCCGCTGTCGTTGGCCAGACCGCGCACTGCCGTACCGCCGTTTTCGGTGTAGCCCGACACGGCAATGCCATTGGGTGAAAAGGCGTTGCCGAGGATGCCGTACGTCGCCCCTTCTGACGGCACAGCAACCCCCAAGACAGCCGTCCCTACGCCATGATTGACGACACGAACCACCCCCGACACACTGTTAACCGCGCCCTCGATCTGGGCGCCGGGCATCAATCCAATAGCATACGGCGACGAGGTGAGCAGGATGCGCGGGGCCAGGGTCGTATACTCCTCGTCGTCCTCGCATTGTACCTGCACCTCCAGCCAGCGGGCATCCCCTGTGAACTGGTTGCCAAAGTCGAGTTGAGCCGTGAACAGGCCGTTGAGCACGGCAAGATCGGCCAAGCTCTGGCTATCACCCTGCTGTGCGCCATCACGCTCTTCATCCCATAGGGTGAATTGAAAGTTACAAGAACCATCAAAAAGGCCGCCATCCCGTTTGAGTTGGCCCTGGTAGGTAAAGGCCGCGCCGAGTGGGGCCTGTACCGCCGCCGGCTCGACGCCTTCGGCAGCCACACTCCCCCCAACTAACGCAAGCGGCCATAATATCGCCAGGAGCAAGGTGACAAAACGGACGAACTGTCGCTTATCGTCAACTGATACCCGGTATTGCATCGTTCCTCTCCTCTTGTGAAAATAGTAACACTGGCTGACACAGTGATCGTCTGCGCCATCGGCGTGTAAAGCCTCGCCATCTTCCGCGAGCATGGGCAGCAACATGGCATTGCCCTTGCCTTGCGCCAACTGGGGATCAATGAAATTCGCGTGGGGAACTATGCCGCGGCAATCGCAGTCTTTGCAGAAGCCCTTGCCATCTGGCGGCGGCGTGGCGCTCAACGCGAGGCTGCGTGGACCTTAGAGATGTTGGGCGAAGCCTACTGGCTGCTGGGCGATGGCGCCGCCGCAACCATCTACTGGGCAGAATCCTTGCCCCTGTTTCAAAGCATGAGCGAGGAGTTTGGCGTCATGCTCTTACTTCACCATTGGGGGCAGGTCGAACGCATCCGTGGCAACCTCGATGCGGCCGCACACAATTATGGATGCGCGCTCGATTATTTCAGCAAGCTCGACAGCCCCTATTCTGTCTCGCGCTGTCTCGCCGGGCTCGGTGGAGTGGCGCTGGCCCGTGGCCATGCGGAGAGGGCGGCGCAGTTGCTGGCCGCAGCCTATCGCATCTTTGACTCGCTGCCACCATTCCTCGCCCCCGCCGACGAGGCCGACTATGCGCGCCTGGTCCAGGGCGCCCGCACCGCCCTGGATGACACAACTTTTCGTGTCGCCTGGGAGGCCGGGCGCGAGCTCAGCATCGAACAGGCAATGCTATTGGGCCAAGGCGAGCACGACACATTTGATTCGTCGCACACCCTCAAGCTTTACTCTGCCTAATACCCGCGGTCTTGCCAACCGCTACGGCAAGTTCGCAATCGCCACCGGCTCGATCTCGTCGGCTGGCGCAAAACCGAAGACGCGGCCATAAAAATAAAGCTCGGCTTCGGCAGCGCGGATGATCGTCGCGGCCTGGCGGAAGCCGTGCTGCTCGCCTTCAAAGGCCAGATAGGCGTGGGGCAACCCGTTCTTCTTGAGCGCCTCGATGATAATTTCCGACTGCGACGGCGGCACGATTTTGTCCTCTAGCCCCTGGAAGGTGATCACCGGCGCGCTGATCCTGTCCACAAAATGGACCGGGGAACGCTCGATGTAGAGGTCCTTTTGTTCGGGGTAGGGGCCGACCAGGGTGTC
>JAHDWG010000254.1 GCA_023384495.1 Caldilineaceae bacterium | reverse complement strand
TGGCAACGTGCCGATCATCCAGTGCCTCAAGGTGATGCAGCGCGATGGCTATCAGGGCGTGCTTTCCATCGAATACGAAGGTATCGAAGATGTGCTCATGGGCATCCAGATCGGCCACGACAACCTACGCCGCATGGTCGCGATGGTGGCAGGCTAGATCCAAATCATACTCCTGTGCCAAAACATCAATAGGGATGTTCAATCCCTTACTCAAGCGACGGATCATTGGCAAGGTAAGGCGTCTTCGCTTTTCCATGATGTCCCAGACTCGTTGGCGCGTCCCGATATATGGCTCTAAATCTTTTCGAGTTAACCCCCGTGCTTGGAGCACAAATTCGATCATGGCAACTGGATCATCGGAAGCTTCAATCGGATAATTGGCTTCTTCATAGGCTTCGACCAACGCAGCAAGCATTTCATATCGGTTACCGTCAGGCGTGCCGGGCTCCATACGGCCGATCATGCATTCGAGTTCCGCCAAAGCAGCTTCATAATCGGCTTCAGTCTTGAATGGTCTTATGACCACTGGTTCAGACAGTGGTTGCATTAATACGGTCATATTCTTCAGCGCCAACACGAGCACACCATACACCACCTGCTGGATCGCCTGGCCTACGTTGAGAAAAGTGAGCATGGAATTGAGCACGCTGAGGATTGTCCCGGCATAGCCGCCCACGCCGCCAAAGATCGAGGCGCCGCCGATCACCGCCGCGGCAACCGCCAGAAAGAGAAAGGCTTTTTACGTCGCATCTGACGCTCGAATCCTGATACGCTTGGGGTCTACCGTGATAATTGATCCTGCTGTCAGTGCTGCATGGTGTTGTTCTAAAATTTGCTGTGCTACCACCGGCTGTTGGCGACTTGAAAAATTGACCAGCCGTACGATTCCGGTGTGGGGCTTGCCCTGCAAAATCGCGAGCGCGCCAAAGTCTTTGTCGAGCGTAAACAGAATCCGCTGCTCTTGGTAGGCATACGCAAGAATCGCTTCATCACCCGGATCATCAGACCAGTTGCCAGCCCATTCGACATCATAGCCGGCTGCGCTGAGTTGCTGGAAGACAGTTCCGGCCACGCAGCTGTCGAGCAAGATTTTCATATGGCAGGCTGAAGAATCAGCGGCTCAACGTGTTCATTTCCGATCACGTTACGGGCATAGAGCAAGCAGGCCTGAACATCTTCTGCCTCCAGCCACGGATAGGCATCAAGCAGTGTTTCGATTGTGTCTCCCGCCGCCAACATACCCAATACATGCTCTACGGCCAGACGGTGACCACGAATAATCGGTTTGCCGCCAAAGATTGCCGGATTGATGGTAATACGCGCTAGCAATTCTCTTTCGCTCAACATACGCCACTCCATTTCTCGCGATGGACAGGTCGGAAACATCGGTGAATCTATTTGACCCCTCCATTATAACACCGTTGCTAGCGTCGCCATCGATTCGTCAACAAGGGTCGCGTGACTGTGTCCAACTCTCTTTGCTCTCATCCCCGCCGCGTAAACCCGGCATAGCCCCAAGCCAGGGTCAGCACGATCGCGCCGTAGACCACCTGCTGGGTCGCCTGCCCCACGTTTAGGAAGGTGAGCATGGAGTTGAGCACACTCAGGATCAGCGCGCCGAGGATTGTCCCCGCATAGCCGCCCACGCCGCCAAAGATCGAGGTGCCCCCGATGACGGCGGCGGCAATCGACGGCAGCAGAAACGCATTGGCAAGCTGGAGATCGACCGACCCGTTGCGCCCCCCCAGCAAGATCCCGCCGATGGCGCCCAACACGCCGGCCAACGCATACGCGCTGATGCGCACCTGCCAGACGCGCACCCCCGCCAGCCGCACGGCAACCTCGTTGTCGCCAATCGCATAGAGCAGCCGGCCCCAGCCCGAGCGCCGCAACAGCCAGATCAGGATGGCTGCCACCCCAGCCCAGACTACCAGGCTATAGGGAATCCCTGTGCCGGGAAAAGAGCCGCCGCCGGCCATGCGGATGAACTCGTGGACACGCGTCGAACCAGCCAGGATCGTCTGCGTCCACGACGTAAATAGCCCCAGCAAAATCCCCGACATGGCCAGCGTCATGATCAACGGGTTGACGCGGAAGAGCGCTACGCCCACTCCGTTGGCCGTACCCGCAATCAGCCCCACAATCAGCCCCAGCGTGATGGCGATCGCGGCCCCCTGCGGCGACTGGTTGGCCGCCACATAGGCCGACGAGGCGGCGATCATGCTCAGCGAGAGGTCGATTCCCCCTGAGAGCAGCAGGATCGTCTGCGCGGCGGCCAGGATGCCCAACGGCGCGGCCTGCAACAGCGTGCTGCGCAACCCGCTGGTCGAAAGATAGTTGGGCTCGATCAGACCCGTCACCAGGATCAGGATGGCGAGCACCCCCACCAACACCACCGCTGGGTTTTCTGCCAGTAAAGCGCCCACGCGGGCGGCTGGTCCGGCTGATGTGGTCTTGGGCGCGCCCGTGGGCGCCGACAGCGTAGGCTGGCTCATGACGACCTCTCTCGATACAAGGCAACCAGCCCGCCGATCATCATCACACCGGCAATCAGCGCGCCCTGGATAACCTGCGCCGTGTTGGCGTTGATGCCCATGGCAACCAGGATCGGGTTCAACATAATCAGGATCACACCGGTCGCCACCACGCCGAGCACCGAACCGACGCCACCGGTGAGGGCAATCCCGCCGAGCACGATGGCCGCCACGCTGTTGAGCGTGGCGTTGGCGCCGATACTAAAACGGGGGTCGCCGGTGCCGGTGATCGCCACTGTGGCCAGCCCAGCCAGGGCGGCCATGCCCCCGCCAATGGCGTAGGAGACGATCTTTGCCCGCCGGGTGTCCAGGCCGGCCAGCCGGGCCGCCACGCTGCTACTGCCAATCGCGTACATAGCAAGCCCGGTCCGGGTGCGTCGCGAAAAGAGAAAAACGGCAATCGCAGGGATCGCCATCATGACGAGCGGGACGACATAGCTACCACCGATGCCGGCCTGCGAGCCAGTGAAAAGCCAGCGAAACTCGGGCGCGGTGCCGCCGCCCGGCGAGGGTAGCACCCACAGGGCCACCCCCGACCAGATGTAGCTCGTTGCCAGCGTCACCACAATGTCCGGCACGCCCGAAATGTTGATGATGTGCCCCACAAAGGCGTTGAGGATGGCGAGGCCAACGATGATGCCCAGGGCAATTAGCAGGACGGCGCCGATTGGCTGATCTGCCATAAAGCGGGCCGCGATCACGTTGCTGAGCAGCAACAGCGCGCCCATCGAGAGGTCGATGCCGCCGGCGATCACAATGATCGCCTGGCCGATGGCTAAATAGACCAGCGGCAGGCTGTTCTTGCTGATCGAGGCGATCTGGAAGGCCCCAAAGCGAGGGATCAGCGTGGCGTACCAAATAATGAGCCCACCGAGCAGCAGCCACACCCCCAACGTCCAGCCATTGCGCACCAGCCCCCGCCGCCACGCCGCGCCACGTTGCCCTTTGGGCCCGGTCAAAACAGCACTCGTCATGCGGAAACCCGTTCCTTTCGTGCTCTATCCGTTGCTCCGTAAGAAGTTGCGCAGTTGGGAGCGTCGCCATCCTGCCGGTTGCCGCCAAAAGATGCCGGTGTTCCCGGGCAACTGCCGACCGCGTGTTCTTTTCCAGACAGATGCCGTTTGCGCTGTCAAAGCAACTCCAGTCTAGTCAAAATCGACGCCGAGTAGGCTGGCGATGACGCCGATCTCGCCCACGTGCTGATAGGCGTGGGTCAGGCCAAAGTTCATCAGACATTTGCCCTTGGGCCAGCCCAGATAATTGGCGAGGAACGCCTCGGCCTGCGAGTGGGCCAGCCCTTCATCCACCAGAATCGCACGCAGGCGGTCCTCATCCATCGTGGCGTCCAGGTCATCCCAAGCCAACTGGGTGACGATCTGGCCCGTCCGCACTCGTACCGCCTCAAGATAGCCTTGCAGGGCCGGCAAATCGACGCGTTGGCTCAGTTCGTCCACCTCGGCGAAGGTCATGCCGCTGCCGTGGTGTCGCCAGGGGAGATCCATACGCTCCATCCACCCGCCCTCATCCAAAACTTGTGGGCGGTCAACGACAAAACGGTTGAGACCGGCGTCTTCGACCCGGGCGAGATGCCACAGATTCCAGGCGATGGAGTTGACGCGTGGATGGGGCCGCTGGCGCATTAATGCCTCGGGCACAGCCTGCCAGAGCTCGCCAAGCCAAAAATCGTACAGCACGTCATGGCGTTGTAGGAAGAGTTGGGGCAGATCCATCGTGGCGCTCCAAACGCAAATACCTTACGCCGGCTCCAGCCCGTGGGCAGCGGTCAGTAAGGATGACTCGGTGGCGTGGGCGGCGTCCTGCTCATCGACGATGCGCCCGCCGTGCAGGACGATCACCCGGTCGCAGACCATGGGGATCTCGGCTAGCTCGCTGGTGTAGAGCAGGATGGCGGCGCCGTTGGCGGCCAGCTCGCGCAGCAGCGCATAGATCTCGCGCTTGGTTTGGATGTCGATGCCGCGTGTGGGGTCAAAGCAGAGCAGCGTGCGAAATCCACCGACGAGCCAGCGCCCAATGACCACCTTCTGCTGGTTACCGCCCGAAAGCCGGCGCGCCTGCGATGCAGCGCGCGTGTCGATAGAGAGGCGCGCAATGGTGTTGGCGACGCGCGTCGGCTCATCGTTTGGGATGCGCCCCCATTGCAGGATGCGGCGAAAGAGCGGCGCGGCCAGGTTGTGACGCACGGGCTGATTGGGCAGCAGCGCGATCAGCCGGTCACCGGGCACGAGGACCACGCCGTCGCGCACGGCATCGTAGGGGGAATGAAACCGGCGCGGTCGCCCGCCAACCAGAATTTCGCCGGCGGTTGGTTGCCGCTCCCCGGCCAGCAGCTCGAACAGGCGGTCTTGCCCCTGCCCCTCGAGCGCGACGAGGCCGAGGATCTCACCGGCGCGCACCGAGAGCGACACATCGCGCACGATCTCGCGCGAGCTGAGGCTGCGCACCTCCAGCGCCACGTCGCCGTGGTCGCGGCGTTCGCCATTGCGCTGACCCTGGGCAATTGGCTCGACCGGCGCGCCCAGCATGGCTTCCACCAGCCGGTGTTCATCGACGCGGGCCGTTTCGAGCACCGCCACATCGCGCCCATCGCGCAGAATGGTGGCCCGGTCGCAGGCGCGCATCACCTCGGCCAGCCGGTGGGTGATCAGCACCGCCGACCGCCCCTGTTGTTTCCACTCCGCCAGCAGCGCAAAGACTCGCTCGGCCTGGTCGGCGGTGAGCGCGGCGGTGATCTCATCGAGCAACAGCACATGGGGGTCGCGGGCCACGGCGCGGGCGAGGTCGACGATGCGCAGCACCTCAAGGGGAAGCTCGCGCACCAGCGCCGACAGGTCGAGCGCGCCGAGATCGAACCGCGCCAGCCCCTGGCGGAATTTCACCCTGTCGATGTTGCTCAGAAGCAGGTTTTGCTCGACCGTGAGATCGGGAATCAGCGCCGGGTCTTGAAAGACCGTGGCGATCCCGGCGCCGATGGCGTCTGCCGGCGAACGAAAGCGCAACGGTCGCCCATCGACCGCCATCTCCCCGGCGTCGGCGGGCTGGACGCCGGCCAGAATCTTGACCAGCGTGCTTTTGCCTGCGCCATTGGCGCCAAGCAGCGCATGGACCTCGCCGCGGCGCACGGCAAAGTCGACCGACCGCAGCGCTACAACGGGGCCGTACGACTTTGCCATCTTTGTGGTCGCCAGCAGCGGATTTGACTCAGACATCGAAATGGTGATTCCCGTCCAGGTTCAGCGATTGAGTGATTGGGGAGATTGAGCGATTGTGGCGATCAAATTTCCCAATCGCTCAATCTCGAACAAAAACCGGAGACAAATCGGCCTAACCAGCCTTACTCTCCTGGCCCTTTGCAGGCGGAGACATCGGCGCTGCCGTTGTAGCTGGTGTAGGGGGGGATATTGACGTAGGTGCTCCAACCGGGCTGTTCATCGGGGGCGTAGAGCGCCTCAAGGCCCTCGCGGTCACCGGTGGCGAACAGAGCGGGGGTGAGCAGCGTCTCATGCGGCGGGTTCTTGCCCGTCAGGGCGTCCAGCGCGATGGTGACGCCCACGGCGCCAATGGCCGGTGGGTTGGTGACGGCCGCGCCGACCAGGCCGTCGTCTTCGAGTTCGAGCAACATGCCGACAAAGCCGTTGTTGTCGGCGCCCACAATCGGCACAAAGGGCTTGCCCGCGGCCTGGAACTGCTCGACGACTGGGTAGTCGCCGCCGGAGGTCCAGATGCCGTCGATCTCGCGGGTCGAGATCAGGTCGAGCGCCTGCTGCGCGGTGGTCGAAAGGTCCCAGTTGGTGAAGACCTCAGCCACCACCTCGATGTCGGGGTGCTTCTCAAGCGCCTGCAAGAAGCCGTTGTGGCGGTCGGTGTCGGCGGGGACGCCATCGATGCCGCGCATTTCAGCCACCTTGCCCTGGCCGCCAAGCTGCTCGAAAAGCCACTCGGCGCCGATGCGGGCATAGGCGGTCTGGTCGTTGGTCACGACATAGGCGCCCTCGGCGGTGACGGCCTGGTCTACTGCCACCACCACGATCCCCTGGGCAATGGCCGACTCGAGTACAGCATTCAAGCCTTCGCGATCGGTGGGGTTGAGGATGATAGCGTCCACACCCTGTGAGATAAGGTTTTCGAGGTCGGCGATCTGCTCGGTCGGGCCGCCGTTGCGGTTGACGACGACCACACGATCGACGAGCCCGCTGGCCGTCGCCTGGGCCTTGATAGCGCAGATCATCTGTTCACGCCAGCCGTTGCCGACCAGCGTGTTGCTCACGCCGATGACGTAACCGCCCTCAGCGGGGGCAGCCTCACCGTCGCCGGCAGCCGGCTGGGCCGCGCCGCCGGGCGCAGGCGCCACACAGGCGCCCGCAAAGAGCGCGACCGACAGGAGCAAACCCAGGATCATATAGTGTGTTGTTCGTTGCATCACAGTCATCTCCTTCGAAAAAGGGTTTCAACAACGTTGCCAACCATACAAAACAGTATACAGGACTTACGCACACCTTGGCTGAAGATTTGTTCCCTGACCAAGTTGTCTCCCCTGATGACCATCAGGCGCTGCGTAAGCCATGAACAAACATAACCACTGGTCACGCCTTTAGGGCCTATCCGAATGACTCTGCGACCAACTCCGCTCGTAGGTGTAGTTGTCGGACCCGCAACCGTTTTTCGATGGGCTCTTAGGGGGCGCCTGACCATCACGAGGACAAAACTCCAGCCCGTTCATGCAGGACGGACAAGCCATCGCAGCCATTGATTGAAACAAATTGTCGTCAAGGAGAAATTCAGCCCGGTCTGATTGTGGAGTCACAAAGGCGTCCCACTCGGCATAAGAGCGAGCCTTCGACAGCCGAACAGGAATGGGCCATTCGGATGAATTCGTCTACCTCTGTTTGCTCAGACGGATCCTGGAGAAATGCTACGAGGCGGACGTGTACTCGCCCGCACCCACCTATCCGCCCATGCTGATGCCAAAATTGTATGGACAGATTTTTGAACAGATGTCAGCCATGTCTGGTTTGTCGTACAACCGGACTATAATACAAGTCGAGCGCTCTGTCAACCATTCACCCAGGGGGCAACAGGGCAATCGAAACCTTCGTGAAAGCAACGATTGAAGTCGACGTCTATGCTGAGCTCTGTATCAACCCGCATTCAGCGGGGAACCGAATCATCGTGGGCTGCGTTCTCTCCCCAGCCCGCGCCGAAACAGCGCTGGCCAATTGTCATTGACGGGGACTGGCGAAGCGCACCTTTGCCACGTGGTACGAAGGAGTGGGCGCTGTGGGCCCAAGCGCGGCCGCCTGGGCGCGCATCAAGGTTGTTGAATCCGAAAGCCGGGTGGGGTGGCTGCTGGGTCATAGGCAATCGGGAAGGGGACCGGGTTGCCAAGTTGGGCCAGCGTCTCTTCGGCTTCGCGGATCCGCTGGCTGAGCGCGTCCGCCCCACTATCTGGGTAGTGGCCCAGTTCGTGTTGAAGGGCCAACCAGCGATGCGCCTCCAGCATCATCAGGGCTTGGTGCGTCGGATCGGCATCCGCGCTAGCCACGGCCTGCAGTGCATTGCCCAGCGCATTCGTAACGGCGGTGGTCTCGCGCAACAGCGCGGCTCGATTGGCCTCCCATTCGGGCGCGAGCGAAAGGCCAAAACCCATGGACGCGATGCGCACTTTGAGCAAGAGCCAGTCGCGCTGTTCGAGCAACAGCCATGCTTGTTGACCGGGCGTCAGCCCACCCTGCTGCATGGCGCCGACATATTCACCGCGAGCCCGGTCTTCGGCGAGCAACGCCTGCGCCAGGGCAACCTGCTCTGGTTCAATGTCAGCGCCACCGGTGAAATCCATGCGGTTGACCAGCTCGCGGGCGCGCTGGTGGCGGGTGGCAATGGCTGTGGAAAGCGACGTGTCGGGGGCCAGTGGCTCCACCAGTTGCCAGAGGCGACCGTGGGTCAACTCGGTGGTGGCTATCGAAAGAAATGGGTTGCGGGCAAACTCGTTGAGTTGTTGGCGTAGTTGCGGTTCGTCAAGTTGATCGACGAGTGGTTGTAAATTGGCGAAAAGCTGGCTGCGCTGCGCCGGCAAAAGCGTTGGCGCCAGCCGCGCCACCCGATATGCCTGGGCCGCGCTGTCGCTCGCGGCGGCCTTTTCGCCCGCCGCGAGCAGACCCTGGGTCACCTGCACAAGCGCCTGGCTTTGTTCCGCAGGAGAGAGGCTTGCATCAAGGATCGCAATCGCCCGGGATTGATAAAAGAGTGAAACGGCAATGGATGGTTCACCTGCCGCGGCAAACTCGTGGGCCATTTTCAACAGCAGGCTCAGGCGCGCGCCACCGTCCACAGGACGCCGAAATGTGATGATGGCGCGTGCCGTTTCCAGGTGGCCGGCCTGCAAAGCCTGATAGGCGAGGGCTTCGGCTGGGTCGCCCGCCAGCTCGGCCAATGCCAGCGGCGGCTCAATGCGTGCGGCGCGCAGCGACGCCAGTGGATCATCCATACGCGCGCCGGCAAAGCCGGCGCTATAGAGACGCCAAAACGCGACCAACGCAGCCAGGCCGACGAGCAGACAGAGAAAAAAGCCCATCAGCAGGAGTGATTCTAGCCAGCGCCGGCGACGTGGGCGCGGTCGGGTCGCCTCTGAAGAAAAGGAGCGATTCATGTTTACTGTCATGAGGCAATTATATCATAATCGATCACAGTTTTCGTTGTCGGCCTGCGCGCAAGCGGCAGATTGATTCATGCGATTTTTGCCGCCCGTGGTCATTATGCTAAGATATGTCAACCAAACTGGGCCGATAAGAACTGGCTGGGCCGATAAGAACTGGGCTGTTAAGAACAGGGAAGAAACGTTCGCTATCGCTCTTATCGCGTCTTTGTAGATGTCAAGGAGTCAATACCTCATGCAGCAAAGTCGTTTGGATAGGCGCCCGCCAACTGGAAGCGCCATGACGCGTCTCGTTGAAGGCCCGTTGGGCTGGATCATAACACTCGTTGTGATCCCCGTGTTGATCGTGGCTGTCTTGTTGTTGCCACCGGTCAATCTGCTTGATCGCCTGCAACTCTTTACGTACACGCGCGTAACAACGGCTGGCGGCGCTGTGGTTGATCCCGACGGGACGACGGTCAACTTCCCGGCAGAGGGAGTAGCCACCACCTTTTTGGCGCAACTCGCCAGCACCCCGCGCGAAAACTTTCTGGCAGGGCAGGTCAATCGAGAACTGCTTGAGTCTGTGCGACAGTTGCCTGACTATCTGATTCCCCGAAGCCCGCTTTATTCGCTCAATGTGCGGGGCACAGCGCCCGGCCAGGTGGCGCTAAATATTCCCATCCCCAATGACAGCTTGCCCTATGAGACGTTGGGCCTCTATATGTGGGATGGCGCCCGTTGGCTGCATGTGCCAAACAATGTGCTGGCCAGCAACGATACGATTGAGTCGTATTTGGACTATGCGCCCAGGCACTTCATGGTGATGCAGACCAACCGACCCGTACCCGCCGTGACGGCGGACCTGGGGCTGGTGGGTGAGTTGCCCCAAGGCGCCGCCGTAGCTGCGGTCGTGCAGGCCGGCCTCTATCTGCGCGGCGACGGGGCGCTCGAAGGCGAGCCACCCGTCAATACAGGCCAGACGACGCCGGTGATCCGCAATTGGGAGGGGGATGGCTTTACCGTCACCAATGTGCGCACCGATCTGATCAACAACCTGTTGCTTGACCCTGGCCAGCAAGAGAATCAGCTTGTCGCCATTGAACAGGTGGTGATCCAGCAAAACTACCCCGGCGTGGTGATTGACTATCGCGGTGTGGATGCAGTGCCCAGCGCCCGCGCCGATTTTGTCCATTTGATGACCAATCTGGCCAACCGGCTACACGCCTTGGGCAAGACGTTGGCTGTGCGCGTCGAGCCGGCCACGCAGATTTCCGCCGAGGGGTGGGACACCAAAGGCTATGACTGGCGCCGGCTCGGGCGGGTGGCCGACAAAATCATCGTGCCCGCGCCGGTGGATCCGCGCTCCTATCAGGCGGGGGGCGAGATGGATGCGCTGTTACGCTTTGCCACCAATGAGGTAGAGCGTCGAAAATTGCAGATCGAACTGCCCGCCATGTCCGTAGAACGCAGTGGCCCCTATGCGCTGCTCAAGGGCTATCAGGAGTCGCTGCGCCCTCTGCTCGGTCAAGTGCAGGCAGAGACCGGCGCCGGCGGCGAAGTAACCCTCAGCCTGGACAATCCGCGTCTGCTC
>JAHDWG010000253.1:1105-10806 GCA_023384495.1 Caldilineaceae bacterium | reverse complement strand
GCCGACATAGGGCGGCCATGCCGGCCTTTGCCGCTGAAAGTGACTGTCGCCTCATCGTATGTCTATATCATATATCCATCAAACCAAAACAAGGATAAACATGACTCATCCCACACTACTCAGGTCGCTGCTCTTTGTGCCGGCCACCAGTGAGAAATTGTTGCACAGCGCCGTGCGCCGGGGGGCGGACGCCATCCAGTTGGACCTGGAAGACGCCATTGCCGTGGGCGACAAGGAGCAGGCGCGACAGGCCGCCGCGCAGGCGATTGCCTGGCTGCAAGGGCGCACACCCTATGTGGCCGTTCGCATCAACCGCCCATTGCGCATGGCCGTGCGCGACCTGGAGGCCGTCGTCGCACCCGGGCTACACGCCATCACCGCGCCCAAGACGCCGGACGGGGCCACGCTGCGGCTGCTGGACGAGACCATCGGCGAGTTGGAAGCAGAGCGTAGGTTGCCGGTGGGCGCCATCGGCCTGATCGCCATGATCGAGACGGCGGCGGGGTTGGCCAACGTCAACGAGATAGCCACGGCCACGCCCCGCCTGCTCGCCCTGACCGTCGGGCCAGAGGACCTGGCCGCATCGCTGGGTGCGCAGCCGACGCCCGACACCCTATACGCGCCGAATATGCTGGCGTTGATTGCGGCGCGGCGAGCGGGTATCATCCCCCTGGGCTATGCCGGCGCCATCAGTCTCTATGGCGACAAAGCGACCTATCGCCAGTGGATCCAACGCGCGGCGCAGCTTGGCTTTGAGGGCGCCTTTTGCATCCACCCCAACCAGGTTGAGATCTGCAACGATCTCTTTCAGCCGTCGGCGGAAGCGGTTGCCCAGGCCCGGCGCCTGATCAAAGCGTATGATCGCCACCTGGCTGCCGGCGTGGGCGTCTTCACCGTCGACGGGCAGATGGTGGACGCACCCGTTGTTGCGCGCGCACGCACGATCGTCGCCAAGGCCGAGGCGCTGGGGCCTCAGTAGCCACTTCGTTCGCCCTCGCGCAGCCACCACGTGCCCCACCAGCCCAAGAGCAGCGCACCCGCCGCAGTGACGCCAAACATGGCCGGCAACCCCCAGCTCGCCGCCACCATGCCGCTGAGCCACGGCCCGGCAAACATACCAATCGCATAGACGGCCTGGTGCAGCCCCATGGCCGTGTTGCGCTCGTGGCCCGCCACATGTTGGATGCTCATCCCCATGAGCACAGGGTAACCGATCCCCTGCCCCAGCCCGATCAACACCTGGATCACAAAGACGACCCATAGCGACTGGGTCAGCGCAGCCAGCCCCGCGCCCACAAAGAGCATAAAGAAGCTGAGATAGCTCAAGCGCTGTGCGCCTAGCCACCGCACTACCGCAGTGGTCGCCAGGTTGCCCAGCGCCACCATCACCACGCTGATGCTGGTCATCATGCTCTGTGTCACGTCCGACGCGCCTAGTTGGCGCGCCAGAATGGGCAGAAAACCAAAGGTGACCGCCCAGTTGACATATTGCCCCACCGCGCTGAGGAGCGAGGGCAAGAGCACATCGCGCCGCGTTACCAGGGTGACCAGCCCGCCGGGCGAGGGCCGCCGCGGCGGCTGGACGCTGTCCGCCGCGGGCAGCACGACAAGCAGCGAAAGCACAGCCACCCCCGCCGCCAGATAGAAGGCCAACCCATAGCCGCCCCACTCGTTGAGCGCTCCCGTGGAGCCGGTTGCCAGCAGCCGCGCCACTGAACCCACCAGCGTCAACAGGGCGCTGGCGCGCACGGCCTCGTCGGGCGGGAAGAGGCCGCTAAAGACCACCACCAGCGGCACCCACGTCGCCGCGGCCAGCCCGGTGATCGCCCGCCCCACCATCAGCCCGGTCACGCCCTCGGCCACACCCATGACCCAGGCGCCCAACCCCACCAGCGCAAAACCCACCAAAATAAACGGCTTGCGCCGCCCCACCCAGTCGGCGGCGATTCCCAGCGGCAATCGCACAATCGCCTGCCAGAGACCATACATGGAGAGGACCAGCCCTACCATCGCCAGGTCGTCGCTGCGACTCTGCACGTAGATGGGCAGGGTGGGCACATAGAGATAAAGCCCCATCCAATACAAAAAGACCGCCGCCATGTACAGGCTGATCTGCACCCGGCGCGTCTGTGCGGCGGCGCCGGCAATGGCGACGTGTGAACCTCGATTGGTTGTGGACATGCAACTTCCCAGTTTATGGCGAATTGGCGCATAAGCGCAGACGGCTGTCGCCTCGATAGGGCGCCCCTGCGAGGTGACAGTCACTTCAAAAGTGACTGTCACCTACGCCCTGCTCCCAATTCTGTGAGCAATGGTGGTATAATCAGGGCATCGAAACGTACGCGCATTCGCCCATCTATCGCTGGACTTGACAATCCAACGCGAGCGAATACGCGGTTGCATTGAAAACGCGCATTGCGACTCGGCCAAAACTGCAAAGAAACTCGCGTTTTCAAACAGAACTGAGTAGAATATGCGCTGCTGATTATACGCCAACCCTCATTTCTTGTCAGGTTGCAAAATAAGGAACAGCCTATGCGCATCGTTGAACTGAGCGGGCCGATTGAAGATGGCATGTGGTCGTATGATGACCCCTACCCCACTCCGCGCGTGACGCAGATCCCGCCCCCGGCCTGGCTCGACTATCCCGTCTATTCGCAGACGGTGAGCCTGGCGGTGCAGGCCGGCACCTACCTCGAAACCGCCGCCCATATGGACCCAACACGCATGACCATCGACCAGTTGCCGCTGGAGCGCTGCTATGCCGTCGATGCGCTGGCGCTGCTGATCCCACGCGGGGCCGGCGAGGCGATCACGCCCGCAGCGCTCGACGCGGCCCTGGCGGCCACAGGCGAGACGCTGCGCCCTGGCGATGCGCTGCTGGTGGGTACAGGGTGGGACAGTCACTGGCGCCAGCCTGACTTTGTCACCAACCCGCCCTATTTCACCGCCGCGGCCATCGACTGGGTGCTCGACCACCAGGCTGGGCTGCTGGGCGCCGACACCCCACGCTTCGACAGCCCGCACAATCCACAGAACTTCTTCCCCAAGTTCTTTCAACACGACATTTTGTTGCTGGCGCCGGTGGTCAATCTGGGCCAGGTGCGCGCCGCGCGCGGCAAGTTGACCGCGCTGCCGCTCCAGATCAAAGACGCCTGCGCTTCGCCTGTGCGCGCCCTGTGGATCGAGGAGTGAACCATGCGCATTTTGATTACCGGCGCGGGCGGCTTTTTGGGGGGGCGACTTGTGCAGCGGCTGGCCCCTACGCACGAGGTCATTGCGCTGGTGCGCCGGGCGCCCGCCTCGCCGCGCGCCGCCGCCCGCTATGTCGAGCAGGACCTGGGCCGCCCGCTCGACCGGGCGCAATTGCCCGCCCAGCTTGACGCCATTATCCACCAGGCGGCGCTGATCGACGGCGCCGGCCAGGCCGATGAGCTGCTCTTCCGCGTCAACGTCATCGCCACGTGGGAACTGCTCCGCTACGCCGAGGCCGCGGGCTGCGCACGCTTTGTCCACGCCTCCACCGGTGGGGTCTATGGCTGCCGCAACCGCCCTTTTGTCGAGAGCGACCCCTTCAATCCCATGGATCTCTACAGCCTGACCAAGGCGCAGGCCGAGTTGGCCGTGCAGGCTGCGCCGGGCGATTTTCACCGGGTGGTGTTGCGCTACTTCTTCCCTTACGGCGTGGGCACGCCCAACCCGATCCCACAATGGGTGCGGCGGGCGCTGAGCGACGACCCGCTGCCCGTGTCGCGTCGCGGCGTCCCCCGCATGAATCCGCTCCATGTGGACGACGCCGTCGAGGCTACGGTGGCCGCGCTCCAGCTCAATCAGCGCGCGGTGGTCAACATTGCCGGCGATGAGGTCACCACCATCGCGGCGCTTGCCCAGTTGGCCGCGGCGCATGCCGGGCGCCAGGCCAATCTGGTCACCGTCGCCGACGACACGCTGCTCCCCTACTACCGCGCCGACCTGGTGGCCGACACAACGCGGATGCGACAGTTGCTCCGCTTCAGCCCATCGATCTCGCTGGCCGAAGGCATCGCCGAACTGGCGCGCGATGCGAACCAGGCAGACGCGCATTGAGGAAATAGGACAAAAAGCAGCAACACCGAGAGCACGAGAAAGCGTAGAGATCACATTCATCATGACCTGGGGTCACAGATTTTGATGAAAATGGCGACGTACAGCAGGAACACAGAGCACACAGAGGAGACGCGGAGGACACAGAGCGTTATAGCCATGGAACAGGCCCACGCGCATTTCTCGGTGTTCTCTGTGCAGTCTCTGTGCTCTCTGTGTTGCGCTATTTTAATCTGTTTTCAGAATGGGGATTTCAACCGCGCCCTCGATCCAGTTTTCGACAAACCGATTCGCTTATCACCCATCACGCATAACAGGAGCTGCTCCCCATCCCCATGAACCATCTCTTGCAAGGTTTTCGCATCCTCGCCATCGAACAGTTTGGCGCCGGCCCTTTTGGCACATTGCATCTGGCCGACCTGGGCGCCGAGGTGATCAAGATCGAGGACCCCCACAGCGGCGGCGACATTGCCCGCACCGTGCCTCCCTTTGTCGATGGGGACGACAGTCTCTATTTTCAGTCGTTCAACCGCAACAAGCGCAGCCTCACGCTCGACCTCAAACAGCCCGAGGGCCAGGTCATTCTGCATGGGTTGGCGGCGCAGGCCGATGCGCTCTTCTACAATTTGCGCGGGGATCAGGCGCAGAAGCTGGGGTTGCTGTATGAGCACCTCAAGGCGCACAACCCGCGCATTGTCTGCTGTTCGCTGAGCGGCTTTGGCCTCACCGGCCCGCGCGCCGCCGAACCGGGCTATGACTACCTCATGCAGGCCTACGCCGGCTGGATGAGCCTCACCGGCGATCCCGATGGCCCGCCCACCAAGAGCGGCCTCTCGACCGTGGACTACGCCGCCGGGCTGGCCGCGATGACGGGGCTACTGGCGGGGCTGCTGCGCGTCCAACGCACCGGCCAGGGCTGTGACCTCGACATCAGCCTGCATGACACGGCCATCAGCCTGTTGAACTATGTGGCGATCTGGGCGCTCAACCGCGACTATGCGCCGCCGCGGGTGGCCAATTCCGCCCACCCCACACTGACGCCGGCCCAGGCCTTCGAGACCGCCGACGGCTGGCTGGTGGTCTTCTGCGCCAAAGAGAAGTTCTGGCGCAACCTGGCCCAGGCCATGGACGCGCCCGAGCTGCTGGCCAACCCGCGCTACGCCACCTTTGCCACGCGGCTGCAACACCGCGGCGAGCTGGTCGCCGAGCTCCAGGCGCGCTTCCGCCAGTGGTCGACGGCGGCGTGGCTTGACCGGCTGCGCGGCCAGGTTCCCTGTGCGCCGGTCAACAGCCTGGCCGAGGCGCTCGCCGATCCGCAGGCCCAGGCGCGCGGCATGATCACATCCGTGACGCACCCTCGCTTTGGCGAAGTACGTCAGGTGCGCACCGCGCTGGGCGGCCCCCGCAACCCGGCGCAGGATCGCCCCGGCCCTGCCCTCGGCGCAGACACCGATGACATTTTGCACGCCCTGTTGCGCCTGGATGATGACGCCATCGAATCGTTACGCCAGAAAGGAGTGATCTGAGATGAAGATCCCTGAGGGGGTTGCCCGCCAGTATCGCGCCGCCAGCAATCTGCGGGCGCGCATGCAACTGCACGAGCGGTTCGGCGTGAGCGCGCAGCCGTGGATGGCGTGGGTGATGGACCAGTTCGCCTTGCCCGCGCAGGCGCGCATCCTGGAGGTGGGCTGCGGGGTGGGCAAGCTCTGGCAAGAGAACGCGCACCGGCTGCCCCCCGGCTGGGATGTCACGCTCACCGACCAATCCGCCGGCATGTTGGCCCAGGCGCAGGCGAACCTGGCCGGCGCCGGCCACCCGTTCCAGTTCGAGCAAGTGGACGTGCAGTCGTTGCCCTACGCAGGGGAGACATTCGATGCGGTGGTGGCGAACCATATGCTCTATCATGTGCCCGACTTGCCGGCGGCGCTGGGCGAGATCCGACGGGTGCTCAAGCCGCGCGGCGCGCTCATTGCCGCCACCAACGGCGAGCGACACATGGTGGAGTTGCACGAACTGGTCGAGCGTTTTGCGCCCGAGGTCGCCAGCCACCGTTGGCGCGAGGCGTTTTCGTTGGAGACGGGGCTGGCGCTGCTTGCCCCCTTTTTTGTCGATGTCGAACAGAGGCGATACACCGGCGGCCTGCGCGTCACCGAGGCCGAGCCGTTGGTGGCGTACATCATGTCCACCGAGTTGATCCCAGCCGACCAGCGCTCGCAATTGACCCGCTTTTTCCAAGCCGAACTGGACTGCAGCGGCGGCGTGATCGCCTTCCAGCAGGACACGGGTCTGTTTCGGGCGGTGAAGTGAGGCGCGACTCATATTCAAAAGTGTCATCATGATCCGCGGTCACCGATGGCGATGAACATGGCGGCGTAGAGCAGGAACACAGAGAACATTGAGGTTTTTCTCGGTGTTCTCTGTGCAGTCTCCGCGCCCTCTGTGTTCCGCTGTTTTGCTCTATTTTCATTTCACATCAAAGAAGGAAAATCCAGTGAACCGAAAAGCGCGCATTGGCGTAATTGGCGCCGGCTGGTGGTCCACCTATACACACATCCCAGCGCTGCAAGCCCACACCCATGTGGGCGAGATTGTGCTCTGCGACAGCAACGCCGAAAAGCTGGACGCCGCCGCCGAGCGCTATGAGATCGCCAGGCGTTACACCGATCTGAACCAGATGTTGGCGACCGAAGTGTTGGACGGCGCGATCATTGCCACCAACCACGCCAGCCACTTTGCGCTGGCGAAGGGCTGTTTGGAACGGGGTCTGCACGTGATGATCGAGAAGCCGATGACGCTTTACGCCGGCGACGCCCGCGCGCTTGCCGAACTGGCGCAACGCCAGGGGAAGGAGATCATCGTTGGCTATCCTTATCACTTTACAGCGCACGTCAACCGGGTGCGCGCCGTGATCCAATCGGGCGAGTTGGGCGCGATCCAGTTGGTCAATTGCTTTATGGCGTCGAACATCCTCAGCCTGCTGCGCGGGGACGACGGCTCGGCCCGCGGCGCCCGCTACGCCGTGCATGGGCCGGGCGATGTCTACAGCCAGCCCCATCTATCAGGGGGCGGCCAGGGCCACTTGCAGATCACCCACTCGGCGGGGCTGATGTTTTTTGTGACGGGGCTGCGCGCCCGCTGCGTCCACGCGCGCATGGAGACGCACGGCCTGCCGCTCGACCTGGTGGACGCCATGCTGGTCGAGTTTGAGGCGGACACAGGGCGGCCCGCGCTGGGGGTGGTAAGCGGCACGGGCAACCAGGGCAGCGCCGGCGGCGGCATGGTCGATCTGCAAGTCTATTGTGAGCATGGCTCGGTGGACATCAACGTCATCACCGGTGTGGTGAACATTCACCGCCGTGACCAGTCGTCTGAGGTGATTCAGGTTCCCGACGGAGAGCGTTATCCCCGTTTCGCCACCGCGCACAATCTGGTGGATGTGGCGTTGGGCCGCGCGTCGAATGGTTCGCCTGCGGAGGTTGGCGTCCGCACGGTGGAGCTGCTCGACGCCGCCTATCGTTCCGCCGCGGCGGATGGCGCGCGGGTGCTCGTGGAAACGCTCTATCAAGCGCCTTCAACATGATGGAACGGGGCGGTCACATGGGGCGCCCCCAGGAGTGAAAGGAGACCCATGCTAAGCCGCATTGGGGGATCTGGGCGCGTCGCTTCGGCGCGCCATGTTGCCATTGCCCAGGCGCTGCTGGTCACGTTCTTGTGGTCGACCTCGTGGGTGCTGATCAAGTTCGGCCTGGGCGAGATCCCCGCGCTGACCTTTGCCGGGCTGCGTTATACACTGGCATTTGGCTGTCTGCTGCCCTTTGCCCTGCGTCCCGCCCACCGTGCAGCGCTTGCGGGGCTGAGCCGCCGTGAGTGGGGAAACCTTGCCCTGTTGGGGGTGCTCTTCTATGCGCTGACGCAAGGCGCACAGTTTTTGGCGCTGAGCCTATTGCCCGCCATCACCACCAGCCTGTTGCTCAACTTTACGACGGTCGTTGTGGCGCTGATCGGCGCAGCGTTTATGGCCGAAAAGCCCCACCGGCTTCAGTGGGTGGGGATTGTGCTCAACCTGGCCGGTGTGCTGCTCTACTTCTTCCCGGTGGCGTTGCCGGCGGGCCAGTGGGTGGGGATCGCCGTTGCGCTGACCGGCGTGCTGGCGAATGCGCTAGGCGCGCTGCTCGGGCGGCAGGTGAACCGTGGCCACACGCTCTCGCCGCTGCTGGTGACGGTGGTCAGCATGGGGATTGGCGGGCTGCTGTTGCTGGTTGCTGGCATCGTGACGCAAGGGCTGCCCGCGCTTAGCCCGGCCCACTGGCTGACTGTGGGCTGGCTGGCCGTGGTCAACACTGCCTATGCGTTTACGTTGTGGAACCGTACGCTGCGCCAGCTTTCGGCGGTGGAGTCGAGCATGATCAACAGCACCATGCTGATCCAGATCACGCTGCTGGCCTGGTTCATCCTGGGCGAGCGGCTGACAGGGCAAGAGATGGCCGGGCTGGCGCTCGCCGCACTGGGCGTGGGGTTGGTGCAGTGGCGGCCGGCAGTGCGGAAGCCGTAAGGGCGTTTGTCTGTTGTCAGCTATATGTTCTGACCGTGATGAAGCGCCTCTATTCCCCTATTGCGTCAGGACAGAGAAAGTGGATGATTACGCCACAGCGTTCAAACGCGGAGCGATGACGCCACCAATCGGTATCGACGGCGTTCAGTATGGGAGGGCGTTCAGGATGGGCGAGTGTGACCGCGACAAACTTTCGGTCGGAGCGGTCGAAATTAGCAAGGTCAGGGTCTTGGGGGAACTCGACAAAGTCATTGCCGTCCTCTGAATGAAGAACGGGTGTAATGGCAATAAGCTCACATCGAGCGCGGTTATTCACGTTTCTCAGCGCCCAGAGCACAAACCGATCACCGACCTGCGGCTGGCCTATTCGACGCCAATATGACTTGTATTCTTGTAAAATCCGCCACTGGTCATCCAAAACTACTGTGTGGCTTCTCTCAATTTCGCGCAGCTCACGAACGCAGATGGAGCGACAGGATGGAGAAGCCTGGTCTGCCATGTGATTTGCCACGGCGATGACATTGGTGTCCACAACAAACTTCACGCGTCAACTGTCCCGTTTGCTGGCCTCATAGCAGGCTTGCTTTGGCTGGCTTGTCTGTGCATGGCAGCCTCTGTCATGGCAACCACATCACCCATGATGTCGCCAAAAAAGTCTTGAGGCCAGTTGCTGATGTTGCCATACTGGTCAATTTGGAGTTCCTCTAGTTTTGACTCACCGTCTTCGATATGTGTGAAATAAAGCGCCACATTGTCCGGCGTCAATGTTTCTTCTGCTATACGGCGTTGTAGACGGGTCAGTAGATGCTCGCTATGACTCTCGAGGATGATCTGGATATTGCGGTTCTTGATGACGTCGATCAATAGATCGGCTAACCCCGCCTGCACGGCAGGGTGAAGATGGATTTCAGGCTGTTCGAGGATGAGAATGCTGCCTTCATCTGCGAGGGCGCACAACGCAAGCACAGGCAATACTTGAGAAACGCCGAACCCCACATTGGTCAACAAGACCGGCGGGGATGTAGATGTCTGGTGAACAACCACGTCATGCTCACGTCGCCCCTCA
>JAHDWG010000253.1:0-1095 GCA_023384495.1 Caldilineaceae bacterium | reverse complement strand
CGATTGGTCGGATCTCAAAACGATCAATGAGACCAATTTGTTGCAACCAACTGGCGACTTGCTGCATCGCTTGATAAGAACACGAGCCATTCCGCCCATTGGTGATATCTGCGCTTAGGAGGGCCTGTATCGCCTGCTCTCCCTTGATTCCGATCTTGCCAACCCGCCCCCCCCGCCACAAGTACAGACGACTGGGATGCTCTCGCAAAGGACCGAGATAACTGATCTTGTTCATCAAGATGCTCAGTGAACGCTGGATGGCCTGCATTTTCTCGATTGCCACTGTGGATGCTTCACGCTGGGACTCGTTCACTAAGTCACTCCAAGTTCGGCGATTCCATGGGGCGCGCTTTAGCTCCCACAACATGATGGAGAACAAATTCATGGAACTCAATGTGACGTCATAACTGTCTGAATGCACTGAACCATCATCGGTTTGATATTGATAATCAAAGCGATAGCCATAGCCGGCGTCGTTCTCAGAAAGTCCTTGCCACTGTAGGTCGGTATGAATTGAAACAGTATCCTCAAATGAGAACCGAAGTCGTTCGAGAATTAGGGATTCATCAACTAACCTAAGTTGCGCCATCATCTGTATCAATGATCTCTGATTGTGGTTTGCAGCAGTATACGGCGTGGCCTTCTCATTGAGTACCCTTTCAGTTGCCGATGGGACACGACGAAGATGGAGATACTCGAGCCTAGTAGGCGTCCAGTCAATTTCAAATTCAAATGTGAGGTTTGGTGTATCTGATGTCTTGAAGAGATTTTCAGAAAATCTACCAAAATCTACGTACGAGGCCTGCTCAGAACCCAGGTTTAAGACCTGCGAAGAATCCATAGCCTCATCGGTCTGCTTTAATAATAGAAGAAACTGAATGATGCTGCTCTTCCCCGAACTATTCGGACCCCAAAATCCTGTGAGCGGCGCAAAATGTATCTCCCCCGTATCGCGCCAGGACTTAAAGCTCTGAATTCGTAGCTTGCTGAGCATCTTGTCGCCTCCGCCTGTAGAACAACCTTGAACGGTATTCTACCACCACTATCCTTTCGCCGGCAACAGTCGGCGCAGCGGCCCCAGCGGCAGCGCGCGCC
>JAHDWG010000252.1:6599-10816 GCA_023384495.1 Caldilineaceae bacterium | reverse complement strand
CTGGCGTTGTCGGCGGCAATCGCACCCACCCCCATGGTGACCAGAGCGCCGCTGTTGACGCTCTTGGACTGCTTCTGATTGAGCGCTGAGGTGTCGTCACGCCCGATGCCAGCAATGTCATTGTTGTAGCCACTGTTCGTAGTCACGTTCCAGGATGTAGTCGAACCATCACTGGCGATGTAGTTGTGGTTGAGCGTCACCCCATACTTGAGCGCCAGGTACGACTGCACCTGTCGCCTTTCCTGCTGCGTCAACACACGGGTAAAGGCGATGGCTTCGGCTATTGGGCCACTCCAATAGCCATTGGCGTTGACGACGCCGGCGATTTTGGCGTTGGCGGCAAGTGGGAAGGTCCCATCGGCGCCGGTGAAGGTTTCTTCTGCGCCGTTGGCGGCGATCAGGAAGTTCTTGGGGTTGGTATTGGGGAAAGCATAGCTAAACACACCCGGCTCGTTCACCGCATAGACCCGCGTGTGAATATTCTCCCGTGGTGAGGTATCGTAGGCCCAAGAGTACGGCCGTCTGTTGCTCCTGAAATACATCGATGGCCGGTCGTTCCCCATCTCCATCAAGTTGCGGCTGGCTTTGGGAAATGATGACGTATTGAGCGCCGCGGCGAAGAAAAAGGTTGTGGAAGCGGTGGAGTCGGGGAAGATACCCGTGACGTTGTAGTGATCGTTGGACCCATCGAAGGTGACCGCCGGGTTGAAGTTGATCATGCCAGTGACCGCCGGCTGATTCGCCGCTGTGTTCTGCACGCCATTCATCCCGTTCCCACTGGAATCGGGCCAGAGGGCGCCGGTAACGCCGCTTCCATCGGCGCGCAACCACATGCGCAGATCGGAGCTCACCCCGCCAGGGGCCGTTCCCTGCGCCAACGCTGGCGTGGACTTGAAGGGGGTCAACACGCCGGTAGCGGTGAGGGCAAAGATCTGCACCAGGGTGATACAGAGGGTGAACAGCTTGAAAGCCTTGCTTTTGGGTTTCGACATAGATGCTCCTGGAAAGAACATGGCGCTCGCTCGTGCGGCGAGGCGCTGTCAACGGATTTTGGGACCGGATTGAATGGATTGTACGGATGCTCGAGACAACAGCGCTTTGCTCATGCCGGGCTGGGGAACGGATGGGTCTACGGGAATCCGTTCCGTACCCCCTGGGTGGGCAGGTTACGGCGCGGGTGGCGACGAAGCGAGCAGGAGCCTGTCTATGGGGATGTGGCGAGGAGCCGGGCCGTGGCGGTCGAGATGCTGATGGTATGCATACGGTCAGGGGAAACCTGGCGCAGGATGCTTGACAAATCAGCAAAACCGGTGTACGATCCGTCCAGACATAGACAATTGGCGCGCAGAGTCAATTTCGTGTCCACCTCAGAGGCAATCTGTGACAGCAGATTGTCTCTTCTTTTTGGCGCATGCCTGTTTTGGGACAGGCCTTGGGGATTCATTTCATGGCTCACCTTCCTTTCCACTCGACAACCGTCTGTGTACACTGAGGGTACACCGGGGCAAGGCTGCGGCGCAAGCGACAAATGCTTGACTTTTTGAATCGTAACGAAACCAACGGGATGGAGCAACATCGTTGCGTTTTGGTTTCAAGGGAGAATCGACCAATGACTCAGACAACCCAACCATGGGAATCACTCGCCCTGACCAGCACTTGGCGCGGTTGGTGGCAGCCGCCGGTTGCCGGCCTCCCTGCCTTGCCGGTGTTGGCGGCGCGCGGGCGCCGCGCGGGGCCGGTCGTGCTCATCACCGGCGGTGTCCACGGCGATGAGTACGAGGGGCCGGCGGCTATCTATTCGCTCTTCAACCAACTTGATCTGACAACGCTGGCCGGGCAAGTCATCGGCCTGCCGGTGGTCAACGTGGCGGCGTGGCAGGCGCACGCACGCACCTCGCCCGGCGACGGCGTCGACTTGAACCGTGTCTTCCCGGGAACCGGCGACCGCAACGCCGAACCCAGCCGGCAACTGGCCGGGGAAATCTTCGAACGCTTTGTGCGCCCGTGCGATGCGCTCATCGACCTGCACAGCGGCGGCGCCCGGCTGGTTCATCTGCCCATGGTGGGGTGGTATGCCGGCGGCGGCGAGGCCGAACGGCTGGCGCGGCGCTTTGGCGATGGGCTGATGCCCTGGCTGATCCCCCATGTGGCGGGCGTGCTCTCGTGCGAGGCGCACCGCGCCGGCAAGGTTGCCATCGGCGCCGAATATGGCGGCGGCGCCCGGCTGGACCCCGGCGGCGTGGCGGCCTATGTGGCCGGCCTGCGCCGCGTGCTGGCGCTGCTTGCGGGCGATGAGCCGGAACTGGCGCCGCCAGACACACGCCGGCCCATTGCCGGTAGCTATCAAACCGTCGAACAGGGTGGGCTCTTCGTTGCCAGAGTCAACCTGGGCGACCATGTCACACCGGCGACGGTGTTAGGGCAACTCTATAGCTTGTTGGGTGAAGCCGTGGACGAGGTGAAGGCCGCACGCGCCGGCATCGTTGCGGCGCTGGCCCATCGAGCACTGCTGGGGCCGGGTGACCGGGTGGCTTATGTGGGGTAAACCAGAGCCTCACCGCACCCGGTTCAACCCATTGAGCGCAGCTACGCGGTAGGCTTCGGCCATGGTGGGGTAGTTGAAGGTCGTGTTGACAAAGTAGAGCATCGTGTTCGCCTCCCCCTTTTGCGCCATGACCGCCTGGCCGATGTGGATGATCTCGGACGCCTGGGCGCCAAAACAGTGGATGCCGAGAATTTGCAGCGTCTCGCGGTGGAAGAGAATCTTAAGCATCCCCGTCGTGCGACCGGTGATCTGGGCGCGGGCCAGGCTGCGAAAATAGGAATGGCCCACCTCGTAGGGAATCTTCTGCGCCGTCAACTCCCGCTCTGTCGCCCCCAGCGAGCTGATCTCCGGGATGGTGTAGATGCCGGTGGGGATCTGTGACACTAGCTTGATGTTGCACTCGCCGGTGACAATGTGGATGGCGGCAAAGCGCCCCTGATCATAGGCCGCGCTGGCCAGGCTGGGGAAACCGATCACATCGCCCACGGCATAGATGTGTGGCTGGGCCGACTGGTAGTTGTCGTTGACCACAATGTTGCCGCGGCGGTCGCGCTCGACGCCCAACTCTTCCAGCCCCATATGGTCCGAGTTGCCCGTGCGCCCGTTCGCCCAGAGCAGGTAATCGGAGCGAATCTGCTTGTTGGATTTGAGATAGAGCGTTACACCCCGATCGTCGGCCTCGACTCGTTCATACTCCTCGTTGTGACGGATGAGCACGCCGTTGACGCTCAGGTGGTAGCTGAGCGCATCAATGATCTCGTCATCGAGAAAAGAGAGCAACCGGTCACGCGTGTTGACCAAGTTGACTTTGATGCGCAGCCCGCGGAAAATAGACGCATACTCGCAGCCGATGACGCCGGCCCCATAGATGGTCAGCGAGCGCGGTGAGGTCGTCAGCCTGAGCACGGTGTCGCTATCGAGGATGCGGGGGTGGGTGAAGTCCACGTCGGGTGGGCGATAGGGGCGGGCGCCGGTAGCGACCACAAAATGCTCGGCCTGGTAGCGTCGTTTGGCGCCGGTAGTGGTCGTCACCTCCACCGTATGCGTATCGACAAAGCGCCCCCGCCCATGTAAGACATCAACGTAGTTGCGTTCATAGAAACTGGTGCGCAGGCTGACCTGCTGGCTGATCACCGATTCGGCGCTCTTGAGCAACGTTTGAAAATTGACGCCGCGATAGCTGCCGCTCTCTTCCAGCATCTGGATCGTATGGCGCAGCGTCTTGCTGGGGATGGTGGCGGTGTGGGTGGCGCTGCCGCCCACCAGGGGAAATTCCTCGACCACGGCCACCTGTTTTCCCGATTTTGCCAACCCCATCGCGGCGCCTTCCCCCCCCGGGCCGCTGCCAATCACAAGGGCGTCGTATCGGTCTTGCATGGGTCCCCTGCTCCTGATATGAAAGCTATACAGAACAGCGCAACACAGAGAACGCAGAGATTGCACAGAGAACACCGAGAAAAGCGCGATGGCTTGTTCTGTGGACAAAACTCTTTGTGTCCTCTGCGTCTCCTCTGTGTGCTCTGTGTTCCCGCTGTACGCTGCCAAAGGCGACAAAATCTTGCGCCTATGCTATACTATCCTTGGTGCGACGCAACTTGTTTTCGCCTGGGCAGGTATTGCGCCTAAACCAGTGGTCTCAAACAGAACTCGCATTCAGAGCCTACCCGAATCA
>JAHDWG010000252.1:0-6589 GCA_023384495.1 Caldilineaceae bacterium | reverse complement strand
GAATCACAGTTGCGAGTCCGACAATCCTATCTACAAATCGAGCCGGTCGCACTGTTCTTTGGATAGGCGCGAATTGGGCTGGCGCCCTGGCTGGCCCCCCAACACTCTCTTCGACTGCAATCATAGTTATACCCGTTCTCTGCCCCAAAAGCCAATCCGCCGCATCCATTGCGTAGATTGGTTGGTTCGATTCCTACGACAACCGCGGTTTCGAAGCTGCCTATCACCCAGGAGGTCATGCCATGTCCCGTCGCCGAATTGCCGTTTTGCTTGAAGTCTCCGAGATCAGCGGCGAGATTCTGCCCGTCGTCCGCCGCCTCTTTCCGGCGGACCAGGCCGAGCTGACGTTGATCGCCGTGGCGCAACGCAATCTCTCGCCTATGGTCACCGAGGCCTACCTCACCGGTATGCCGCCATCGCTCTATGCCTCGCCCATCTATACCGAAGACGAATGGGAAAGCCATCTGCAAGAGTTGCAAGAGGTGCTTCACCAGACCGCGCAACAACTGCGGGTAGCCGGCTACACCGTCCAGACGGTTCTGCTCAAAGGCGATAAGGTGCAGGCCATTGTGGATTATGTGGAGAAGCGTCCCTTTGACCTCATCGCCATGGCCACCTATGGCCGCAAAGGGCTGAGCCGGCTCGTCTATGGCAGCGTGGCCGAACGGTTGCTGCGGATGCTTACGGCGCCCATGTTGCTCTTCCGTCACCAACCGGAAAGCGTCACTGCCGATGTGGCCCAGCAGGCAGCCGCCCCGGCCCCGAAAGCGGCGTTCACCGTCGTTACGGCTACCGACGGCGCACAGCACAGCCGCACCGCCGTGCTGGTGGCGGGTAAGATCGCCCGCGCCTTGGGCGCACGTTGCACCGTACTCGTGACAGCCAACGAGCAGCAGGGCGCCGCCGCCGACCAGCAACTCATGCGCGCAATCGATGAACTGGCGCGCGAGATCGAGCCGCGCCCCACGCTCACGCCGCTGGTAGGCGCGCCGGATGAGACCATCGCGCGCTATCTGGAGAACAACCCAGCGGATCTGTTGGTGCTGGGCGCTTTCCGCGACCGCGGTTCGGGTGGTGTTGAGGACCTGGGCGCTACGGCTCGTCGCGTGTTCGAGGCTGCGCGCACATCGGTGCTGGTGGTCAAAGGCGAGGGTCGACTGGCGCGTATGTTAGTCTGCGTCACAGACTACGCCACATCGATGCTGGATGAGGCGCTGCAATATGCCCAGGCGCTGGATGCCCGCGTAGAAGTGGCGTACGTCGCGCCGCCCAAAGGCGCCGATCAGCCCCAGTGGCTAGACACAACCAGCCCCAACTTTGGCGCCGTGCTCGAACAAGATCGCCAACTGGCCGGCGCATGGCAACGGATTCAGGCGCGGCTCAACGACCGTGGCGTGGCGGCGGAAGCGCTGCACATCGGCTATGGCAACCCCGTCAACGCCATTCTGCAATTGACACAACAACAACCCTATGATCTCTTGGTCACCGGCGTGCCCGGCCCGGGCCGCACCTTTGCCGACAGCTTTGTCGACCAGTTGGCGCGCCAGTCTATGCAGTCGGTGTTGGTGATCCGGGTGTAGACTCTTCTGAAAACAGAGCAAAACGGCGCAACACAGAGCACGCAGAGATTGCACGGAGAACACAGAGGAAGACGCGCTGGTTCGTTCGGTGGTTCAAATCCTCTGTGTGCCCCGCGCCTCCTCGATGCGCCTCCTCGGTGCGCTCAGCGCTGCTTGCTGTTGTTCCGAAATCCTTCGTGAGGGCGTCACTTCTAGACGTTGCCGCCAAAGCATGCGATAATGCGTCCACACGGGTCACTCATCACTTGTCAATCGTCACTTTTCACGCAATGCAAAAGAAACAATTTCCGTCTCCCCCACGCCGTGTAGCGCTCTTTGTCACCTGTATGGTCGATATGCTCTACCCTGAGGTGGGCATGGCGACGGTGGAGCTGCTCGAACGCCAGGGAGTTGAAGTCATCTTTTCGGTCGAGCAGACCTGCTGCGGGCAGCCGGCCTTCAACGCCGGCTTTCGCAACGAGGCGCGGGTATTGGCCCGTCGCTTTCTCGACATCTTCGAGCCGCTTGTGCGCACCGGTCAAGTGGACGCCGTGGTGGCGCCCAGCGGCAGTTGCGCCACCATGACCAGCCATTTCTACAGCGTCCTCTTTGAAGACCCGGCCCTGGCGCACGAACGAGAACGGGCTGAGCGGCTGGCCGAGGTCACCTTTGAACTGACCGAGTTTCTAGTCGATGTGTTGGGCGTCACCGACACCGGTTCTCGGTTTGCCGGCAAGGTCACCTATCACGACTGTTGTCACCTATTGCGCGAGCTGGGCATCCAGCAACAGCCGCGCCAGCTATTGGCCCACATGGCGCAGGCCGACGTGGTCGAGTTGAACGGCGCCGATGAATGTTGCGGCTTTGGCGGGCTCTTTGCCATCAAGAATTCGGGCATCAGCACCGCCATGGGCCACCGCAAGACGCGCAACCTGACCGACAGCGGCGCCGACGTGGTGGCCATGTGCGATGTCAGTTGCATGACGCACATCAATGGCCTGCTCAAACGCCAGGCGCAACGCTGCCGCGCCGTCCACATCGCCGAAGTGCTCAACAATCAGGTGGATGTGGAGCAACCACCCCCCGGCGAACCGGCGGCGCCGCCCCAGACCCCGGCCCCCCGCCGCTGGCAAGATGTGAAGGGAAGATGACCTAACCTGTAGAGAATCATGAACACAACGACCATCGATCTGCACGCGCCCTATCGGCAACGAATCAAAGACGCGCTGGGCAATCCACACTTGAAGACCGCGCTGGCGCGCGCCACCGGTCGCATGGCCGTGCAACGCACATCCGCCATGCGCGCCGTCGACGGCGAACAACTGCGCAGCCAGGTGCGGCAGATGAAGGAATATGTCATCCGCCATCTGCCAGATCTGCTGGAGGAGCTAGAAGCCAATGTTACGGCCAACGGCGGCCAGGTGCACTGGGCGCAGACGGCCACCGACGTGCATGGCATTGTCCTCAACATTGCCCGCCAGGCCAACGTCAAGAAGGTGCTCAAGGCCAAATCCATGGCCACCGAAGAGGTGCACCTCAACCATGCGCTGGAAGACGCCGGCATGACGGTGGTGGAGACTGACCTGGGTGAGTACATCATTCAGCTCAACCAGGAGCCGCCCAGCCACATTGTGGCCCCGGTGATCCATCGGCGGCTCGAAGACATTGCCGAAATCCTGCAAGAGAAGCTGGACATGCCCCCCACGCTCGACCCACAGGAGATGACTGCGCTGGCGCGCGGCAAGCTGCGCCAGGAGTTTCTCACCGCGGATATGGGGGTCAGCGGCTGCAACTTCGCGATTGCCGAGACGGGCACGGTCTGCATTGTCACTAACGAGGGCAATGGCCGGCTTACGTCGGCGATGCCACGCGTCTATGTGGC
Organism: Caldilineaceae bacterium; assembly: GCA_023384495.1. Taxonomy (GTDB): domain Bacteria; phylum Chloroflexota; class Anaerolineae; order Caldilineales; family Caldilineaceae; genus CFX5. The sequence continues at coordinate 3,148 of JAHDWG010000252.1, read as the reverse complement.
CGTCATGGGCTTGGAGAAGATCGCGCCCACGGTGGAAGACGCCTTTCTCCAATACCAGGCGCTCTGCCGCAGCGCCACCGGCCAACAGACCACCATCTATCTCAACATGACCAGCCGCCCCCGCCAACCCAATGATGTGGACGGCCCCGACGAGTTCCACCTGGTGATCCTCGATAACGGGCGCACAGACATGCTGGCGGAAGGCTATGGCGAGGCGCTCATGTGTATCCGCTGTGGCGCGTGCCTTAACGTCTGCCCTGTCTATCGCGAGATTGGCGGCCATGCCTATGGCAGCACCTACAGCGGCCCCATTGGCGCCGTCATCAGCCCGCTGCTGCACATGGATGTCACCAACGCCGAAAAGCTGCCCCATGCCAGCACGCTCTGCGGCGCGTGCCGCGACGCCTGCCCGGTCAAGATCGACCTGCCGCGGCTGCTGGTCGACCTGCGCGCCGACCAGGTTGACGACGGCAAGGCGGCCTGGTTCGACCGCACCGCCATGCAGGGCTTTGTCCAGACCATGCAGAGCCGCGCCCGCTATGAGGCGGCGGGGAAGATCGCCAGCCTGGGCAGCAACGTAATGGCAAGCTTTACCGGCGGCAATCTGAAATTTATGCCACCGCCCCTGGCCGGCTGGACGCAGAGCCGCGACTTTCCCCCCTTTGCACGGCGCAGCTTCCGCGAACTGTGGCAAGCGCGCCAGTCGCTCCGCAAAGAAATCACGGGGGAGCGCGCCTCCGCCGAATCCTGATGACAAGCCAGGCGTATTGGCCTGGCTGCCTAATGCCTCGCCGCGTTATTCGGACGAGCAGCAAGAACAGCATTGAGAATCAATGACCACAACCGCACGCGCCGCGATCCTTGAAAGACTGCGCAACACCCTTTCGCAGCCCGATCTGCGATTTCCACCGGCGACGGTCGAGCCGCTGACGCCCGAAACGCGCATGACCGTTACCGCTGCGTCAGGCGCCAAACGGGAGCTGGCCCAACGCTTTGGCGCCGAGCTGGAAAAGCTGTACGGAAGCTATGAAATCGTCGATTCAGCTGCTGAAGCGCGCATGGCCCTGATCGCTCGGCTACAACGATGGATCGCCGAGGCCGAGCAAGAGGCCAAGGGCGCGCGTGTCGGTGTGGGGTATGAGCGACAGGTGTTGAGCTGGGGCCCGCAAGCATTGCCCGTGCCCGGCCTGGCCGAAGCGTTGCACGATATGGGGATCACGCTGGTTGTCCCCCGCGAGCTGTATTCCCGCGAGAGCCGCGAGGCGGTGCGCTACATTCGCTATGGGCTAACGGGCGCGGTGGCCGCCTTCGCCAGCACCGCGTCACTCTTGGTGGCCTCGGGGCCAGAGACCCCACGCAGCGCCAGCCTGTTGCCCTTGCGCCACATTGCGCTGGTTCCCCTGCAGCGTCTCTACCCTACGATGGAAGATTGGTTGCAAGAACAGCGCGCCACGGGCGCATTGCCCGACTTTCTGCGCAGCCATGCCAACGTGGCCATGATCAGCGGCCCCAGCAAGTCGGCAGACATCGAAATGAACCTGACGCTGGGCGTACACGGCCCCAAGTATGTGCATGTGATCTTGTTTGGCGGGCTGGACTGACTGTAACCGACAATTCCCTCTGCATCATTTGGTGGGGGGGCTGGTCTGATGTATAGTACCGGTCATAACCATACTGGAATCCCCAGATTCGCCTGTCACAACTCAATCATCACCCCAAAGGAGTCTTGTCATGAAACGAAACACCGCATGGCTGGCATTGGCGTTGGTGGCGCTGCTGGTCTTGGCGGCCTGCCAGCCGGTGCAGGCGCCGGGCGAGCTGTCTGGCCCGCAGACCTATGTTCTGGGCGTGGCGCAACCGTTCACCGGTGCGTTGGGCGCGTTCGGGTCGGATTTTGGCCGGGGCATCGAACTGGCCGTGGAACAGATGAACGCGCAGTTGAGCGCGGCCGGGCGACCCATCCAGTTCACCATTGCCAGCGCAGATACGGAAGGCACTGGCGAAGGCGCTGCCCGCGCCGTGCAGACGGTGGTGCAGAGCAGCGGCGCTCAGGTGGTGGTCGGCCCGCTTACCACCGGCGAGGTGCTGGGGGCAAAGCAATTTGCCGACGAAAACAAGATCGTGTTGGTGGCGCCCGCCTCCAGCGCGCCGGCAGGGGCGATCCCCGATGACTATATCTTCCGCGTTATGTACCCGCCCGACACCTTTGCCGCCCAGGCCTTTTTGCAGATCGCCCTCGCGCGCGGCTACGAGCAGATGGCGCTGTTGCAGGTGGATGACCCCTTTGGCAATGGCCTTGCCGAGATCTTCATCGAGGGTTTTCAGGCCGAGGGGGGCGGTGAGGTGGCAGTGGTAAAATATGCGCCCGACCCCACCGAACTCTCAGGCGAGGTGACCCGGCTTAGCGCCGAGGTAGCGCGCCTCAGCCCCAACGGCAACACCGCCGTGCTCTGCATCTGCTTCCTGGGTGACGCACAGAAGGCGTTGCAGGTGGCGTCAGTCGACCAGACGTTGGCCACCGTCGATTGGCTCGGCGCCGAAAATCTGGTCAACCCGGAGATTCTGAGCGACCCGGCGCACGCCGCCTTTCTGGCGCAGACCCGCTTCACCGTGGTGACGACGACCCAGCGGTTGACGCCCAACACCCAGCCGTTTATTGACGCCTTTACGGCCAAATTTGGCAGCGCGCCCGGCCCCTTCACCAACTACGCCTACGACGCCGCCAACATCGCCATGCTGACCATCCTCGCCGCCGGCAACAATGGCGAGAGCGTGCAAAGCATGTTGCCCTTTGTCGCCAACCATTACATCGGCACTGCGGTGCAGACCTACCTGGACGAAAACGGCGACCAGGCAATCGCCTACTACAGCATCCAGCAGGTTGACGAGGACGGCGCCAGCTTTGTCGAGATCGGTTCGTACGATGGGTCGAGCAACACGGTGACATTCAACTAGGGCGCCTATATGTTCCGGTCGTCAAGCAAGTAATCTGCTCGGCGACCAAAACATGCATCCGGCTGTTCAGAAAATAGAGCAACACAGAGAGCACAGAGTTCGGCGCTGTGCATCCATCATACCAGAGCACAGAGACTGTACAGAGAACACCGAGAAAAACGCGATGGCTCAATTCTATGGATAAATTCCTCTG
>JAHDWG010000251.1 GCA_023384495.1 Caldilineaceae bacterium | reverse complement strand
TACCCTATTTACCTGCTCTTGCAGATGCTGCAGCATGTTCAGGTGCAATTCGTGTAAGGTGCGCCAGCCGGCCTCGTGCGCTTGCGAATGGTCCAGGCTGGCCGCAGCTTCAAGCAGTGCCTGCACTGTGCGCGGCAGTTCGAACTGGTAACGCCAGAACCAGCCCGGCCAGCGCCAGGGCTGCTTCAGCACAGTCAGCCAACCGGTGAGCGAGGGCGCTGGAAAGGTGGCGCAGAGAATAACCAGACGGTCCCGGCTCGCCTCCCATCGCTCGTGGCTATATTTAAGTTGTTGAACAGCGTCAGCAAGGCGTTGGGCAGCCGTGGCGCTTTGGATCTCAAGTACATCTTGCAGACGTTCCAATTCGCTGCTGAGGAGAGAGAGCCCGGACGACGCTGCATCCATGCCGAGGCGTGCAGCGACCAGCCGGGCCAACTGTGCCTCCCAACCGGCGCGCTGTTCGCTTAACCACTGTTCCCGGGCCTGGCTCGCCGCCGGGGTGCGCCGTCCGGCCTGTTGAAGCGCCCTAGCCACGACGTGAGTGGCGAATTGCGGCAAGTTGCGCCAGGCCGGACGGCGTTCGGGCCAGCGTAACAGCGCAGTCGCAGGTGGTTGGCAGGCGTCCAACGCCTGGGTTTGCTGGGCCAACGTGGCTAGCTGTACGCTAGGGGTAGCTTTGTCTACAAGAGTTGGGCTACGCAGCTCGACCAGCGCAGCGCGCACCAACTGGACGGCCAGCCATTGGTGGAGCAGATGACGGGGCGAAGGCCAGGCAGCGGCGCCGACGATCTGCAACTGCCATTCGGTCTGCTCCTGTCGCTGGCGGGGAAGCGCACCCCACAACACTGTGGCCAGCGCCATAGCAGCCTGGCCACGCCACCCCTCTTCGTCCAGTCGCAGATGGTCATGATTGACCGGCCCGGCCAGCCAGACCTGGCTGACAACCGGTGCGCGCAGTGCGCACAGCCACGCCGCCACGTCGTCGTCGGGTTCGGCCAGCAGCAGGGCATGGTGTTGTACGGGCAGCCGAAGTCGGCGCCAGATCGTCTCGGTCACCATGTTGAGCAGTTCGGCGCTGGCGATGTCGGCATGAGCCGTGTGCTGGGCGTCGATCAGCAGCCAGACCAGGAGTGCATCGCTCGTTGCTAGTTCGTACCCCGCGTTGCGCAGCGTTGCGGCCAGATGATCGGCGGCCAATTCATCACAAATCGCGGTCAGTGTGTCGGGCAACCTGCCGCCGTCAAGCCTGCAGAGGGGCGGCGTCACCCGTAGCCACTCGCGGCTGAGCGCATCCACCTGGGCAGCTAGAGCAGCGGCGCACTCACCAGCAGTGATCAACAAAACGCGTGGGAGTGAATAGAGAGTCATCGTCACCTCAGATCGCGCAACTGTTGTAGATAGGCGCGGGCAGCCATACGCAGCCGATTGAGCACTTCATCATCACCAGCGCTCCCCTCATTGATCCAGGCTTCGATGCGGGCAGCGGCCTGGCTGACGCCGTCAGCGGTGATCTGCGCCTCGATACGCTCCATCACGTCACGTTGCAAATCGCCCCGTTGGCGGAATGCAGCCAGGGCATTAGTGCGACCGTTGCCGAGACGGATCGACTGGCGCAGAGGGTCGGCCGGACGGTGATAGTACCAGGTGTGGTCCTGATAGATCGAGTCAAAAATCAGGCCGAGGGCAAAGATCTGCTCGCTACGGTCATCACGCCGGTGGAAGTTGCGCAACACGTGGAGGGGGCGGTAAGGGGCAATCCGCTCGTAAGCCCGTTGCCAGAGAACAAAGGGTTTGAGCGCATCAAACGAAGCGCCATAGACAGTGCGCAGCACGATGATGCGCTCGACGTCGCGCGTGCTGACCAACGTGTGACCGCAGCCGACGAAGATACTCGCCGCCGCGTCGGGCACGCCGATGGTAAAAAAGCTGGCGAGAGCAGCGCCGCCGCTTTTGAGCAACGAACGGTCGATATTCCAGGCTGCGGCTGCCCAGGCCTTGAGTCGCCCAACCCACTGTTCCGCCGAGCGTTCGCCCCAGAGCAGCTGCAGCACATCCTCCACCGTGCATTGCAGAATCGGTGCAAAGGTGGCAGCGGCGCTTTGCATCAAGTGGCGTGCGATCTGTTCTGGGCTCTGTTGCGCCCATCGCGCTACGCCAGGACCTTGGGCAATGGCGAGTTGGGCATCGGCCGCCGCAGCGCCGGCATAACGCCCATAAAAGTAATCAATCAGTTCGGGACGGGCCAACGAACGCTCGACGCCGCCCTCGCTGCGCCCGGCTAGCGCCATCTCGTAGGTGGCCAACCATTCGTGCGCCTGGTGGAGACGGGCAATCAGCAGGTCGAGCGTGCGCGCCTGTGTTTGCAGCCAGGCGAGTTGTTGGCGCACAAGTTCGGCGGCCAGATCAGTGGCGCGCTGTTCGAGAAGACTACGCGCCACCGTGTTGGCCTCGGCCAGATAAGTGGAGAGAGCGCTACGCACCGCACCCCGGCGCAGAAAGGAAATGATCCCTTCAGGCGAGCGTTCCAGGGCTTCAGCAGCGCTCTGCAGATGTTGTTGCTGTTGTTGCACCTCATCACCCAGGCGCGCCTGTTCCTGCGTCAGGGTTCGTACCTGGGCTTCCAGCGCCGTGATATTAACGCCAAGCCAATGATGGGCTGCGTCAAAGCGACCGGCGGCCAGTAGGCTATTAAGTTGCGCACCCAACTCTTGGGCATGTTGGCGGGCCAGCACAGCGGCCTGGCTCTTCATCTGGGCAAAATACTTCTCAGAGATGCGCAGACGAAAGAAGCTATCGACATAGCCGCGCGCCCGCAACGGTATCTCTTCGACCGGCAACTGATCAAGCGCAGCCGGCGCCGTCAGCGTGACATTGATGGGCGCGCCGTCTTCCCCGGCCTGCACTTGTCTGCGCAGAGCGCTCTGCGCACCGGCTGCGCTCAAGGGGGAGAGCGGCAGTGTCTGCTGAGGGTCGCGCGGGGCGGTCAGCGCAGCAATCATGGCCTGGCTGTGACGCACGCTGCACCGTTCCACCACTTCGTGGCGCGGGAAGCGGATGGTAGCCTGGCCGGCTGTGCCCAGGTACGAGCCATAACCGGCCTCGCTGTGCCCTGTCAGCACGTCCAACTTGTTCAACATGCTGTTGATCTGGTGCATACCGACCGCACTGCTGGCGAGCAGCCAGAGCGTCTGCGCAGCAAGCCCACACACAGCGCCGTGGGAAGGCCAGTTGCGGCCATGCTCATCAATGCTGTCAAAAATGAGGGCATAGTCAAAGGGCGGCTCGACGCTGTCCACCGGTTCGCTGCCGGGGTAGGCAGCAGTGAAACGCTGTTTGCCCTGCATGAGTGCATTGATCTCTTCTACGAGGCTGCGGGCGTTAGCGCGCATCTGCTGACCCTCGTGTTCCCGAAAGGCGCCCGGCAAGAGCAACGCTCCAATGATCGTTCGACTGTCACCCAGCGCGCCCAGTTCGGCCAGCTTTTCATCCACGACATAAGCGGCGTCAATCAGGGCCCCGGCGCCCTGGCCACCCGCCATAGAAGCCACGATAAAGACTTTGACGGTGGCATTGGTGCGCAGCGCGCCATCGAACCCTTCACCGCGGCCCAACAACTGGCGCAAGCACTGCATCACGGTGCGCTCGATAAACCTAGCATTCCAGAGATAAACCAGCAGACCCTGCACCCGTTGCTGGGCGGCGCCGTCAATGATGGCAGCGCGGTTGATCCGGTTGAGCACGTCGAGGCCAAGCCGCTCGACAATTTCGGGGTGTCGTTCAGGGTTACGCTTGATCCCCGCTAGCGGCACCTGTTCCAGGCGAAAGAACTCGCGTCCGTTTTCGAGCGTCACCACCGCGCCATTGCGATGGTCATAAGCGGTGATAACTTCGTCAGCGCTGTCAAAGCTGAGGAGCGCCACATGGTCGGGCACGCCACTGTGCGACTCGCAAAAGCGCGCCTTGACCTGGGTCAGGATCTCTTTGCCGGTGCCTCCCCAGCCGATCAGGGCGACATACTGGTTGAGGGCAAGTTGCGTCTCCAGATCATCTTGAGACGGCGCGGCGGGGCTGCGCCCCTCACCGACGCCTCCGTTTGCGCCCGACTGAGTGCTGATAACCAGGTCATCGGGAGCGAATAGAACGTCGAATCCGGCGCCATTCTGGGCGGTGGAAGCGCCGGAAACAGAAGAAGTGGAAACAGAAGAAGTGGTGGAAGTGATCATGGGTCAAGCTCCTTTATACCAGGACTTGCGACTGCCGGTTTCAAAGCAACCGTACTTTGGTTGCAACGCTTCACAACAAGTTCTCAAAACGTAGTTGATAGGGGCCGCAGGTGATCCGGTCGCCATCCTTGAGGGGGGTGCGCTGGAGCAGTGGGTGACCGTTGAGCAACGGCGGATCATAGGCGGCGGTGCGCGCCCGGCCACGGTTGGCCGGCGCCAGACAGATATGGCCCTGTGCGTCGAGTTCGATCACAGCGCGACCGCGCCAGCCAGGCAACCGCCACTGTCCGCGCCCATCTATACCCAACCATAAGCGCCGGCGTCGTCGGCTGCCCAAGTCCTCCTCGATCAGATCGGCGCCTGGGCCTAGATCGCCGGGTCTACTGTCGGGCTTGAGTTCGCCGTAGAGCCACGGCCCGCTGTTCGCGCGGCGCCAGACCAGGCTCAACGCTGCCAGGGAAAGAAGACCTAGGCCGTACCATCCCCACGGTCGTGGCGGTGAAGCTGGCGGGGGCGGGGGCTCTGCGGATGTAGGTGTCGGCGTGGCCGTTGGCGGAGGGATGGCGGTCGGCGTTGTGCTTGGCGTCTGGGTGGTGGTCGGGATATCTGTGGGTGTAGCAGTAGGCGGAGATGTTGCGGTGGGCGTCTCCGTGGGGGTCTCCGTGGGGGTCTCGGTTGGCGTGGCGGTGTCTGTGGGCGTAGGCGTAGGTGAATCCGTTGGCGTGGAGCTGGGTGTGGCGGTCGACGATGGCGTTGCCGTGGGCGGGACTGTGGCTGTAAAGGTCGGTGTGGGTGGCGAGCGGACGCGATCCTGCCAGACGGTCACCTTGCCATTGCCAGTGAGCAAGACCTGCCAGACTCCAAGCGCAGGCTGTTCAACGCGCCACACCTCTTGTTTGGTCTGCATACCCACGGCTGTGATGCCCGCCGCAAGAGGTGCGGCCAGTTGGCCGGACGGGTCTTGGATGACGACCGCCGTTTCGGCATTGCCCTTGACGACCACCAGGGTCATGCTGGCGAGCGGCTCGGTGACAGGCACCGAGACCTGGAGCGGCTGGTCGGTGGGCAGATCGGCAGCATGGGCCAGGGTCTGGCTGTCGTTTGCGCCGGTGAGACGACGAACAACGGCATGGTAGATGGGGACCAAGTCATCGGCCTGCATGGCAGTAAAGAGCGCCCCATTGGGTGTCTGGTCGGCCATCTGCTGCCAGAGGTCGAGCCATTCGGCAATAGCGCGTCGCCCGCAGGGAGTGTCGGTGGCGCGCAGATGGACCATAAAGAGATCGGTCTGCTCGGCGGCGAATTGGCCCGCCACCTGTTGTAACTGTTGGCGGTAACGAGTACGGTCAACGGGCTGGTCGGCGGGCCAGGCGGGTTCGCCATCGGTCATGAGGAGCACTACACGGCGGCTGCCGGGCAGGGCGCCGTCGTGGAGCAGGTCGCGGGCGGTCTGGAGCGCGGCAAGCGGGTTCGTCCAGCCAATGGGTTCAGGGTTGCTGGCGGCGATAATCAGTTGTTCACGCGCTGCCGTATCGCTCAACTCGGTGAGCGGGGCCATGAGCCGCGTCGTCCCACCGAAGTGGAGCAGGGCCAATCGGTAGCGACTACTGCCCGCATCGGCGCCCAGGTAGTTGATAAAGAGGTGGGCGGCGTCCACGCGCAACTGGTCCGGGTCGGTGCCGGCGCCCCCACAGTCCCACATGGAGCCAGACTGGTCGATGACGAGGACAATGTCGTAGATGGGGGGTGATTGGGCGTGGGCGCGCTGGGCGAGGAGAACGATCAGCAGGCCGGCCAGCAGAATGACGAGCACGACGAGTAGCATCAAACAACCGCAAGTCAGCCCCCGGACAAAGCGAAAGATTCCCATCGATGCCTCCCCTGCTATTCTCAGACGCAGTTCCGCGGCGCACGCGGCATCGTGTAGCCGTCGTTACGACAGGACGGGAGTGATGAGGGCCAGCATGGGCTTTATCGACAAGTGGGAGTCATAGCGTAGACGCAAGGAGCGCGCTTTCTGTTACTACGGTCGCGGTATTTCTTCCCATCGCTCGCCGTCATGCACTATCTGCATTATGCGACGTGGGCGATGTGATGTGAAGCGACAAACGTAGAAATCGACGCGTAACTTTGCGTGGCCGAACAGGGGTTGAAGATGCGGATACAAGCAAAAACATACCTGTAGGTGGGGCACTCATGCATATAGGGACAAACGCTCATCGTGTGGAGTTCTGTGAATCGCCACGTGTGCGGCCGAGACCGTGGCGGCGGGCTATTTCGACCAACTGCCAACGATGGCGAACTTGAAGTATCTCTTTTATGTTGGCGATATGGGTGCGCACAGAGCCGGCAACGATAGTTAGTTGTTTTGCAATCTCATTGTCTGTAAGGCCGCAAGCGTACAAATGGAGAACTTCCCGTTGGCGGTCAGTGAGTGGCAGTGGGCCGTCGGATAGGTCACTGCGCCGGACATCTCCCTCTTCTTCGAACAACTCGGCAACATCGACACTTGGTTCGTAATAGCCGAGACCAACAGCGAGCACTTGTGCGCACAGCCAGGTGCTCCAGGCTTCCCAATCGCTCGGTCCTTTTTGCTTGGGAAGGATTGCTGCGGCTCCTCGTTGTAAAGCGTCCCTGGCGAGTGAAGGATAGATTAGAAAATAATTCGAGAACCCAATCACCTTTGTAGCCGGACTGAGATGAACAATCAAACTTATAGTTTCGAGCCCTGCCTCAAAATCGTCTTCAGCACGATGCGCAAGGATACCCTCATTGGGGCGGACGAGGCCGATGTCCACCAGGGCAATATCAGGAACGTCTGCAATAAACTGTCGCTCGACCTGAGCGGGTGACAAAATGGAACCGATGTATTCCAGGTATGGATCCTTTTCCATTGCGTCCCTGACTGAACGAATGGTTCCGCCATCGTTCTCAACAAGCAACACCCGCAGTCGTTTCAATGATGTGGTCACGTGTCGCCTCCTTTGCCTGTCCGAGTGGTATGCGATAGGTGATCCGAGTGCCGCGGCCGAGCTGAGTGTCCAAGTCGAACGAGCCACCAAGTGACTGTTCGATACGCACCCGCATATTTTCAATGCCACTCACGCGGGTAAGCTGATTGATGTCGAAACCTAGTCCGTTATCACTGATGCAAATCTGTAAGTATGAGAGGGCAACAAAGTCACAACTGACCTCAATCGATGATGCGCCAGCATGGCGGAGCGCGTTTTGTACCGCCTCTTCACAAGCAAAGAGCAATTCGATGCGACCCGGATTGCTCAACGATAACTCTGGAATATCTGGCGCAGTGAACCGAATCGGGATGCCATAGATCCGCTCACCAAGATCGGTCAGAGTGCGCAGATCGTCCAGGAAAGATCGCAGCGTTGGTAAAAGCTGCTCACCCTGAAGCAATGAAATCACCGTTATCGCGCAACTAACCGACAGACGCGCTGAAAAGAGCATTTCCCTCCACTCATCCGTGTTGGGCGTTTGACGTTCAAGCCGATCCATCGCAAAACCGGCGTTGCGTAATCGCGCCGAAAGCGAGTCGTGGAGGTCACGCCGCAATTTTTCACGTCGCTGGCGGTCGGCCAGGGCGCTTTGCACACCGCTTTTGATGGCAAGCGCAGCGTAGGGCGCCAACATCTGAATACTGGCGCATAGGGCGGATGTGAACTCTTGTGGGCGGCGGTAGTTCACCCACATCAGCCCCAGTTTTTCCTTGCCGAGAATGAGCGGCATGGCTACACACGAGTGAATACCTTCACGAATCACAAATGGTTCGCGCTTGTGCTGTTTATGCCAACGAAGTTTACGGGTTAAGCGCAGATCGTGGAACGCGTCTGTGAACTTTTGCAATCGCGCCTCGTCCATTAACTGATAGACGATACTGTCCGGATCATTGACTGGTGACTCCTCATCGTTGGGAACACGTAGTTCGCCCACCGTACGTCGTTGTTCGATCCGATTCGTCTCTGGATGGCGGTAGTAAAATCGGATGACATCGGCATCAAGCAGATCTAGGCCCACCTGACCAATCTCCTCAAGCATCGATCCGATCTCTTCTACATGGATGATGCGATCAGCAAGTTCCGTTCCCAGCTTTGCTAACCGCTCCTGAAATTCAAGAATCTCGCTGCGCTGTTGAGTAGCCAGCAGATAATGGGCGACGTGGTTCATCAACTGCAAATCTTCGTAACCCACATCATTTGGAATGGACGACTCGATCCCTAGCACGGCGCACTGTTTATGATCAAGCGGGATAGGCACGGCTAAGGCTGAACGAATGTCAGGAAAGGCTCTGTCTCGTAAAAAGCGGTGTTCTGGATCGTTGGCTGTATCATTAATAAAGCATGGCGCCTGGCGCCGCGCTGCCCAGGCGGTAATGCCGCGTTCTGCGTCAAAACGGAAATTTTCTCGTACAAGCTCTTGCCCGACTTCCGTCGAAGAGCCCATCAATCTCATCTTGTCACGCGTTGGCTCGTAGATAAGCACATGCGCAGCAATCGTGCATGTAGGTCCGCCGAACAAATCCGCGATGATTGTGGCGATTGCGTTTGGCGTATTCAGCCAGCGATCGGTAGAAGTAACATCGAACAGACGGCTAAGCATTTCACGGGTGGTATTGGATTGGTAGGCCAGACAACGCGACAGAAGATAACTGGTAAGGCCGACATATCCACTTACGATCGCACGGAAGAGGCCAGAGCGAGCATAGAATATCCAGTCCGCTGGCGTCGCTATCCCTTCTGCGAACGGCCAGGCCGAGAGAAACATCAGGATCATGGTCAGGATGATCAGGCCGGTCGCCCAGACGCGATCCAGATCAACTCCCAGGGTCATCATGGGAATCAAGTACAAGAGCCATAGATCGGTTGAAGCCGCGGGCAGTAACCAATGAACAGCCATCAAAGCGAGCAGACCAGCCAGTTTGCGCACCCCCCCGAGATGTTGTTGCCAGGTCGACGAATCGATACGACGGTTGGCCAGTTCAAATCCGGCCATTGCCAGCAAATAACAAGCAATAGCTAAGAGCGCTGCGGCTAAGCTATCCAGACCAAACCGCATGGGCAGGATCGCCAACACAATCAGGATGCTCGTCGTTACCAGGCGCAGCCACGGCCAAAAGCGACGAAATGCCAGTAGCGCATGGCGGTCAGGCCGTATCCAATCCTGTACAACAGGGCCGGCGCCTGGGCGGTACGGTTCGCGTAACAGTGCAAGATTGAGTCGCATCGTGTGCTCCTTTTCCCACAATCATGCTATCGTGATGAGGCCAATGGATGCCTATACGATAGCATAGAATTGCGTTGAAGTGCGCGTGTGTTTGCATATCTATGTTGGGATAAAGCAAACAACGAGGCCATCTTGCAACCTACCTCCCCACCCGCCGCGCCTGCCCCATGCCGGTGGCCGTCTGCACGCCGACGCCGCTGTAGCGGGCAAAGTCGCTCAGCATCTGCAACAGGGCCAGCCAATAGCGGTCGCCGCCCAGCGCGGTGTAGGTAGCCTGCCCCACGGCGCCGATGCGCAACCCCTGGTCTTTTTGCCCCACGGCCTGGCTTTCGAGCCGATAGCGGCTGAGCGCCACTCGTTCGGCGCCATAGCGGCGCATTTCGGGGCTGAGCGTGATCGGGCTAAAGTGGTTCCACCGTTCCACCAGGCTGCCAAAGACGAGGTCGGGCAGGGGCACGGGCACGGTCATCCCCGCCGAGCGAAAGGCGGTGGGGCTGGCAAATTCGAGCGTCACCTGGCGGGGCAACTGGGCCGGTTGCAGCAACTGTGCCGCGGCCAGCGCCTCGTAGGTGGCGGCGCCGGCCCAGGGGTGCTCTTCGGGCTGGCTGGCGACGGCGCAGACGGCAAAAGAGTGGCCGTGCAGCGTCCAGTGGCTGGGCGGTTGGGTCGCCAGTGTGGCCATCAGCAACTCGCTGAGCGCCGGCGTTAGGCTGGTAATGCGCACGGCGTATTGGCGCCCACTGTGGACGGTGAACGATTGGCGCGCAGCGGGCGCGCCGAGCAAGCCCGAACAGGTGAGCGGCTTGGGGCCGTCGCTGGCGTGGATCTGCGCCGCCAGCGCGGGGTCGTGGCGGCGGATCAGGGCCAGTGTTTCGGCGTAGTGGGCGCGCCCCAGCTGGGCGGGGAGGACGGCGTCGGCCTCGGCGGTCAGGGTGAGCACAAGGGAAGTGAGCATGGTCTGGGCGATGCCTCCATCATTCGAACCGGAGCGCGATGGTTTCGTGCGCCTGTTGGGCGTGAAGCGAGTCGTCATAGCGGCCGGGGGTCATCTCCATGGCAAGCTGATGGCGGAGACAGGCCTGCAAGGCGCCGACGGTCATGGCCGTCGTGCCGCCGGTGATGTCACAGACAAGCGCCGGCGTCGCCAAGCCCAGCGCGCGGGCATGGCTGACAGCCCGCTCGACGGCATTGGCGGTTTCGGCTGGGCTATAGGGGTTTTCGACCGCCTGCCGATGGGTGGGCAGCGGCGCCCATTGGCGGGCGAGCTCGTCGGCGATGGGCTGGGTGAGGTCGGTGACCACAAACCAGACCCGTTGCAGCGTGGGGCGGTGAAACGCATAGGCCTGGGCCGCGGTGACCCGGCTGC
>JAHDWG010000250.1:3963-10828 GCA_023384495.1 Caldilineaceae bacterium | reverse complement strand
GCAACGGCATCGAAAACCGGCAGACACGGGCGCGCTTTGGCAGCATCTATGCCCTCTTTGCCTTTCTGAGCGTGCCCATGACTTACTACAGCGCAAGGTGGTTCCGGTCGATTCACCCGGTGGTCTTCAGCGGTGGCAACGAAGAGGCTCAGGGCGGCTTTGCCATCGGGCCCAGCATGGGGCAGACGGTGGGTATCGCTGCGATCAGCTTCAGCCTGCTCTTCAGCGCATTGATGATCATGCGCTGGCGACAGTTGCGGCTGGAAGACCGCATCGAAACCTTGCGAGAGGAGATAGCGTAATGTTCTACCTGGCAGCCGCCTTTATCGGCGTTTGGCTTCTCGTGACGGGCTATGTTGCCTTTCTCAGCCTGCGCCAGCGCCAATTGGCGCAAGAAATGGAGACCTTGGAAGAGATGTTAGCCGAACGCAAGTGAGCGACGTAGAGCAGCCTACAGTGGCGTTGGCCGAATTGGGGTAGATTGGAAGAATGCACGGCGACGCCAACGGCCTGTCTGGCCCTTCGTGGGCGACATCGTCTTCAATGGGAAGTTCGGCAGTGGGAAGCGCAGGAGTATTGGAATGGCAGAATTGATCCAGCCAGAATTGAGCAGCGCCAGACCCGACCGCACCGATCCCCGACGCGCACCGCGGCGAGCGGGCAGCCGTACGGTGGTCTTTCTTCATGCGGTGGCCTTTGTTGTGGGCTTTGGCGCCGTCTTTACCCTGATTGGTTCGGCGGCAGGCCTGCTCGGTCAAAGCCTGAATCAATATCTGCCCGTTCTCCAGCGATTGGGTGCGATCCTGCTTGTGCTCTTTGGGTTGATCACGCTGGGCGTCTTTCGGTGGTTGGCGACCCAGATCAGCCAGAAGACCGATCTGCGCGCCAACCCGGCGGCGGAGGCGCTGGTAAGCGTCTTGGACTTTTTCAACGCGCTGCTCTACACCGAGAAACGCGTTACCGAGATGCACCGGGTAAATCGGAATTGGGGATTTGCCGGTAGCCTTCTGTTGGGCGTCACCTTTGCGGCGGGTTGGGTTCCCTGCATTGGGCCGATCCTGGCAAGCATCCTCTTTGTCGCCAGCGACACCGCCACGGCCGGCCAGGGCGCAACCCTGTTGGCCATCTACAGCCTGGGGCTCGGCATCCCTTTTTTGGCTACCGGTGCGGCGTTTAGCCGGGCCACCCCGATCTTACGGCGACTCAATCGCTATACCAGCGTCGTGAGCATTTTAAGTGGTCTCTTTTTGTTTGCTGTGGCGTATCTGCTGTGGACAGGGAGCCTCGCCACCTTAACCACGCGTTTTGACGTGGTCAATCGTCTCATCTTTTCCATGAACGCCTGGGTTGTTGCAGGTGAGGATTGGGTGAACGCCTTTTCGGGGCCGGTGGGCGATATTACGCGCCTGAGCCTGGCGGGGGCTGCGCCGTTGGCGTTCCTGGCCGGGGTGATCAGCTTTGTTAGCCCCTGTGTGCTGCCTTTGGTGCCCGCCTACATTGGCTATCTTAGCGGGGCGGCAGTCGGCGGCGGAAAAGAGTAGGGGTAGGCCATGCGCGTCACGCTCTATAGCAAGCCGGGTTGTACGCTGTGAGATGAGCTGAAAGCTGATCTGCGCGCCATGCAGCCGGAATTCAACTTTGAACTGGTGGAGTTCAACATCGAACAGGACGCGGGGGCGTTTGAACGCTACCGCTATGTGATCCCCGTGCTTGACATCGAGGGAGGCGCCTTGATCTATCCGCCCCACACAGCCCATGAGCTTCACCAGGCGCTGTTTGAAGCGCGCCAGCGTATGAACGAGGATCAGAGTCTGGCATGAGTTCGACAGAGCATGACACCGGGCGCCAAGCGCCGCCCCCCACACACATCTCTGGCTCCTCGGCCTTTGAATCCAACGTGGCGCGTATCGCCAACGGCCTGGTCATCAGCATTGCGCGTCACTGGCTGGCGATCTTCAACACGGCGTGGGGCCTCTATCTGCTGCTGCCGTTTCTGGCGCCTGTGCTCATGCAGATCGGATTGACGGCCCCAGCGCGCGTGATCTACGCCGTCTATTCGGTCATGTGCCACCAGTTGCCCGACCACAGCTACTTCCTCTTTGGCGATCAACTTGCCCCCAATGCAGTGGCGCTAGAAGCCGGGGGCCTGGGCGCCGGCCTCGGTCTCTTTGAACAGCGGCAGTTTGTGGGCAATGCCGGCGTTGGCTTCAAGGTGGCCATCTGCCAGCGCGATGTGGCGATCTATAGTTCGGTGCTCCTGGCCGGCCTTCTCTTTGCCCTGGTGCGCAACCGGCTGCCGGGCATCAGCCTGCGCTGGTATTTGCTGCTGTTGGTCCCGATTGCGCTGGACGGTGGCACACAGTTGATAGGGCTACGCGAGAGTGACTGGCTGCTGCGCACCATCACCGGCGCCCTCTTTGGGGCGGGTTCGGTCTGGCTGGCCTATCCCTACATCGATGAAGCGATGCAGGATGTGCTGGTCACCGAAGAGCGCCGCCAACACATCGCAGCGTGATTGGCCGCGCCCAGCCCGTCACTCGATGCGGGCAATCCGCTTCCTCTTCCTATGCAACGAGCGACGCGAAAATTCGACAACGGCGGGCAAGCATGATATACTGACCGCTTGTAATTAACCCGAAAAAGATTCGCCCCATGCGTGGCGCGATTTTGATAGCATGGCGAAATGTACAGATTTTGATTGATTATCAACAAAGTTGGAGCATAAACGTATGGCAAATACCAAATCGGCCATCAAGGCCAATCGACAGAGTCAAAAGCGCGTGGTGCGCAACCGGATCTATCGGAGCGGCGCACGCACTGCGGTGAAAAAGGCGCGCCTCGCCATCCACGCAGACCCCAGCAGCGCCGCCGAAAGCCTGCATGAGGCTATCCGCGCCCTGGATCGAGCAGCCACCAAGGGTGTGATCCACAAAAACAACGCTGCGCGCCGCAAGAGCCGCCTCGTCCAGGCGCTCAACAAGGCCACAGCCTGACGATAACGCGCGGCGATGGCTGCTGTATGATGTTGGCGTAAGCAGAATCCCACGGGCAGTCTCGCCCGTGGGATTTTTGTGCTCGATTACAATGTCACGAACTTCCAGCCACAACCGGTGAGTCTCGGTTTTGGCAAGATGGGATCAAGGTCAAGCCTGGCTCAACCTTGATCCCAACCTGGTTTCTTGAAAACCCAGTTATTTGACAAATTCGAGTAACTCCGGTTTTCAAACAAAGCCCAGTTTAGTTGCTCACCAGCGGCAAAAACACCTGTGTATTGGGGTTGCCGGGGATGTCTGTGTGTGTCACTGCCGTGGCTGTGGGGTCGTTGGGGACGGTGGGCGTCTTTGGGTCATCCGAGAGCAACACCACGGGCAGACCATTGAACAGATACGAAACCCTTGCCTGGTTATAGACCGTCTCTACAACCGTATCCCCGTTGACCGTTACCTCAAAGCTGATTTCCGCCCGGTTGTTGACACCCGGCAGCAACTGCGGGATCTCGATGCGAACCTGCTGCGCGCCGGGCTGTGTCCCGGCTGTGATCGCACCCCGATTGGTGCGGATGGAGTCACGCTTGAGCGTCGTGTTGGCGTCAGGCGTATCATCCAGCACGAGATCGCTCAGCCCGATGTCGCCGTTGTTGACGACGCGGATCCGATAGAGCAGCCGATCACCCGGTTCGATCAGCCCGTTGTTGTTGATATCGAAGGCGATCAAGTCGGCCTTGGTCACCTGCAGGAGTGCGGCGCCCACCACCGGCGTGCGCGTGCGGTTGTTGACACCCGGCGCGGCGGGGTCATCCGTCACCACATTGGGGTTGCCCACGCTCTCGATGACGCCCTGATTCTCGACAAAGGTTACGCCAATCGGCAGCGGGCTGATAATCGTGACTGGAAAACGGACCGTCGCCGACTGACCATCCGCCAACGTCCCCAAGAAGACCTCAACCACCGAATCGTTGACGCTGTTGCCGCTCACGACGGTCCCTCTGCTTGCTACAATCGCGTTTGCGGCGGCGATGCGCGTGTTGGGGTCAAACACATCGCGCAGCAAAATCCCGCTGATCGGCGCGCCACTCCGGTTTGCGATCTCGATGGTATATTCGATAGTATCACCCGGATTGACAATGCCGTCTTCGTTTACGTCGTCGGTGAGGGCATAGACTTTGCTGGCCACCAACCGCAAGGCCGTCACAATCGGGGTCGTATCGGTGGCGTTGTTGTCGGCAGGGTTGAGGTCAACGCCATTCGCCCCGTCATCACTGATGCTGGCCGTATTGCTCACGGTGGACACACTCTGCGGCAGGTTGCTGTTCACTGTGACGGCAAAACTGGCCGAACCACCCGCGCCTGCGGCGAGATTTCCGACCGACAGCGTACAGACGCCCCCGTTGCACGACCAACCCGGCGAGCTGGCCCCACTGCTGAAGGTAGTGTTGGCCGGGACCTGCTCAGTGAGGAGCACATTGGTGGCGCCCTGGCTGCCCAGGTTCTCGTAGCGCAACTCGTAGGCAATCAGATCCCCTGGCCGCGCCGCAGCGCCGCCATCACTCTTGCGCAGACGCAGATCGGGCGCCGCGGCCAGGGGGGTCGTGATGCTGCGCTCGACAGGGTCGGTTTCGGCGCTATCAATGGTGGCCGTGTTCTCAATCACGGTGACGCCAGCGGGCGCCCGCTCAGCCACCGCGACTGCAAAGATCGTGGATGCGCTGCTCTTTCCGTCGAGCACGCCGAGAGGCTGGGTGCAGATTGTGCCTGCGGCGTCGCCCACTTCGCAACTCCAGAGCGAGGCCGGGCCGGCAAAGGTGGTATGCGGCGGCACGACTTCGGTCAGCACCACATCGCTGGCGGGCCTATCTCCCGCATTGCCGTAGGTAAGCACATAGCCGAGGGTCTGGCCGGCGACGGCGATAGCCCCTTCGTCACTCTTGGCCAGGGTCAGCGCCGGCGGCGTCTTGAGTGGCGTCGAGGTTGTGCCCTGGTCGATGTTGGGCAACACGGGGTTCCCAATCAGCGCCTGATTGACAATCGCGGTGACGCCTGGGGGCAGGTCGGTGTTGACCCGCACCGAAAATGCAACGCTTCCGCTCTGGTCGGGCGCTAGATCGCCCACAGCATGGAAGCAGAGCGTCCCGGCCAGCGAGCCAACAGGGCAACTCCAGCTTTCTGCCGGGCCGATGAAGACCGTATGGGCCGGCACCGTTTCGGTTATCTGCACATTGCTGGCTAAGGCGTCCAGGTTGCTGGTGTAGGTGAGCAGATATTCAATCACATCCCCTTCATCCGCGAGCACCCCCCCATCCTCTTTCTGGATGTCAATCGGCGCCGACTGCACGGGCGTCTCCACGCTGTCGGTGTTGTTGGTCGGGTTACTGTCCACACCGTTGGCGCCATCATCGCTGATCGTGGCTGTGTTGGCAATGAGCGCCAAGCCTGTGGGCAATGGCCGACGGACGGTGACTGCAAAGGAGACGACGCCTGTTTGACCAGCGCCCACATTGCCAATGAAGTAGGTGCAGACGCTGCCTGCATTGTCATCGGGCGTGCAGTTCCACCCTTCGCTACTCAACATTGCGTTGAAGCCGGTGTGCGCCGGCGCCGTCTCGGTGATCAGCACGCCGGTTGCAGCCTGATTGCCCAGGTTGGCATAGCTCAGCTGATAGACAATGTGTCTGCCTGGCCGGGCGACGACGCCTCCGTCATCTTTTTCAAGGCTCAGATCGGGCGCAGCGTTGACAGGGGTGGCCCGCGTAGCCGTATTGTTCGCAGGGGTCGGGTCGCTGTTGTGCAGGCCGTCATCGTTGATCGAGGCGGTGTTGTTGATGGTGCTGACCCCGGATGGCAACAGGCTCTGGACGGTCACTGCAAAGTCCACCGCGCCGCTCGCGCCTGGCGGCAGTCGGTCAATGGCAAAAATACAGATGCTATTGGGCGCGCCGCCCGCCTGGCAATTCCAGCCCGTAGTGCTGAGCGCGGCGTTGAACGTGGTGTGCGCCGGCACTGTCTCGGTGATGCGCACGACCGTGGCGACACGGTTGCCCGTATTGGCGTAATTCAGCCGATATGTGATCACGCTACCTGGAGTGGCGGTTACCCCATCATCACTCTTGGTGAGAGTAAGATCAGGCGCGCCGCCGATGGGAGTTGTCTCGTTGCCCATACCCGCATTGGGGTGGATGCTGCTGCCAATCGCTGCAACATTGGTGATGACAACCGCGTCATCGGGTAGGGGATCGATGAGGCGCGTGTCAAAGCGGACAGAGCCGGTTGCCCCCACCGCCAGGTTGCCCACCGTGTGGACACAGGTAGCGCCGGCGGAAGCGCCCACTGCACAGCTCCAGGCGCCGGCGGGGCCGGCAAAGGTTGTATGCGCGGGGACTGTTTCGGTAATCCGTACACTGGGCGCCGGCTGCGTATCAAAATTGGCGTAGTTAAGCGTATATTCAATAGTCGAACCGGGGGGCGCCACAAAGCCGTCATCACTCTTTGTCACATTGAGCGCGTTGGCGCCAGCGACGGGTGTTGCTTCGCTATCGCTGTTGTTGTTGGGGTTCATATCGACGCCACTGGCGCCATCGTCGACAATAACGACTGTGTTGTTCACCTGCAAGACTTGCGGCGGCAGCACAGCATCCAGCCGCACAGCAAAGAGGGTGGCGCCATTGGCGCCGCCGGCCAATGCGCCGAGGCTGAGCGCGCAGGCGCTGCCGGCGTTATTGTTGGGCGTGCAGACCCAGCCAGGGGAGCTGGCGGCGGGGCTGAAGGTAGAGTGGGCGGGCACCGTTTCTTGCAAGAATACGCCGGTGGCGCCTCGCCCGCTGAGGTTGGCATAGTTGATGGTATAGACCACCGTATCGCCCGGCTCCGCC
>JAHDWG010000250.1:0-3953 GCA_023384495.1 Caldilineaceae bacterium | reverse complement strand
ATCGCTTTTGACCACGCTCAAGTCCGGCGCGCCCGTTAGGGGTGTCTCCAACGTAAAGCTGTTGTTGGCCGGATTGGCGTCTAGGCCATTCGTGCCGTCATCGCTGACGGTGACTGTATTGACCAGCTTGCTGACACCGGGCGGGATCGAAGCGTTGACTTTGACGCCAAAGGTAATGGTACGGCTGCTCCCGCCCCATAGCGAACTGAGCGTATATTTGTATTTGCCCAGCGCGCTGTCAAAAGACCAGCCAAGCGAGCTGGACGCAGCCACGAACTGGGTGTTGGCCGGCAACGCTTCGAGGACCTGGATGCCTCGCGCCGCCTGGTTGCCTTGATTGGCAAAGACAATGGTATAGATGATCTGATCACCGGGCGCAACCGCGCTGACACTGGCGCTCTTGGTCACTGTCAGGTCGGGCGCGGCGTTGAGCGTTGTGGTATCGGACGCGCTATTATTGCTCAGGTCGCTATCTGGCCCGCTGGCCTGGTTGTCGGCAATGGTGACTGTATTGCGAATCTGGATAAGGCCAGGCGCAGCTGGGTCGAGCACGGTCACGGCAAAGGTAACAGACGCATTTGGCGCACCGGCCACCAATGCGCCAACGGCATAGGTGCAGGTGCTGCCGGCCACACCGCTGGCGGGCACACAAGACCAGCCAGCGCTGCTCTGAGCCGCCACATATCTTGTCCCTGTGGGGACGACTTCGGTGAGCACGACCCCCGACGCGGTTTGGTTGCCTTTGTTGCCATAGGTAATGTTGTAGCTGAGCAGGTTGCCTGGCGTGGTCGATGTGCGGTTGTCCGTCTTAGAGACGAAGAGATCGGGTGCTGCGGTAACCGGCGTGGAGTCACTTCGGGTTGCCAGCAGGCCATAGATGGACGATCCAAACGAGGCCGTATTGCTGATCGATTCGACTCCTGCGGGGGCGGGGTTTGCCATTTGTACAACGAAATCCACAATACCACCTGCGCCCGGACCAATATCGCCGAGAAGAGTAACACAGGCGCTGCCCGCGCACGTCCAGCCTGGGTTGCTCGCCGGCAGGAATGTTGTATGGATGGGCACGGTCTCAGTGATGCGCGCGCCGATGAGCGTCTGCCCAGCGGGGTTGTTGTAGGACAGACGGTACGTGACGGTTCCGCCGGGCGTCACCGAGGCGCCCTGGTCCGACTTGCTAAAGCTCGGCTCCGGGATGGTTCCCCCTTGGGCGCGCAGCAATTGAGCCGGGGACAGATAAAGGTAGCTGAGAATGAAACCAAGCGCCACGAGGCCCCATAGGTATGGGCGCGATTGGCGCGATCGTTCTGGGTGCATATCTTGTCTTCCTCTTCTTGACTTCCTTTTGGAGTCTCTTCGTACGCACAGTCATACGGCCAGAAAACTGAAAACTTCAAACAGACGCCAGCGCTCCGGTGCGTTGATGTCATGGGCGACGAATGGAAACGGCCTGAAGTCTGGATAACGAATGCGTGGGGTGCGATGTCGGTGTGGTGGACGCAGCTTGCAGCTCGATACTGAGCTCTGCCTGAAAACTGGAGTTACTGGTGGGAGTGAGCCCCGTGGCAAAATCCGATTTTCAAAGCAACCGCAGTATAGTAACAGAATCGCAATTTGATTCAATTTCCTTCGATCAGAATTGTCAGAAGGATTGCTCGATCATCCAACGATAAAGCATATGGCATTTGTCGGACAAGCATAGGGTGTTCGCTTGGTTCGAGTCGCGGCCGGATTTTGTCGAAACTGGCTCCATACTGTTGCACGATCACCCAATTGCGGTTAGGATAGACTGGCAGGTTGTGCGCATGTTTGTTCAATGTGCCGGCTTTTAGTATAACGGTTCATGCGACATTTTACCATATGATTTCGTCAACTGTAAGCCAAATGTCACACTTGCAGCGTAACAAGTTGTTGAGTTTCCCGTCTCTATACGCGTCTGCAGCGCGTCAATCTTGCTCTCTTCTGCGTAGCCGGTTGCCAGTGCGCCACTGGCCAGCACATCGTGTGGTCTCTTCCCGAGGCAACAGGGTCAGGATTTGATCCGACATCGGTTCCGTGCAGTCCCACCACCGCCGTCTTGCACCGCCATCGCACCGTCCTTTTTTGTTTACGCTTCGCCCAACGGATGACTAATCCAAGATTGAATCACCGAATACACCATCGGGCGACAGCAACGGCTGAACAACTTGTTTTCTTTTGCTTGCAGCATGAATGACAAAAATTCCGACCGGATGACGGCGGCGTGGGTCGTTCGGCGCAGTTACAGTCGCCAACGGATCTGGTGAAAGCGATCATGGATTCAAAACAAACAAATATTGGGCCTTTTCGAATTCAAGCAAACCTTCGACGCGAAGGTGGCGCTGCCGTTTACCGCGTCCTCGATACACGCATCAACCACCCCAGGCTACTCTATACCTTTGCTCTCAATTCATCGCTCGGGCCAACCGCCGGCGAGGTGTTGCTCAATGAAGCGCGCGCCTTGCTTCACCTCCAGCATGAGCGTCTCATTGCCCCCCGTGAAGCAGATCGCGACGGCGATCTCATCTATGTGGCCACGGAACCGATCAACGGCATCTCCCTCGCCGACCACCTCTACCAGATGGGTGGCATCCTCGCGCTCTCTGAGGCGGCGGATATTGTCCAGGATGTTGCAGAGTGCCTGGACTACGTTCACCGCGAAGGGCTGGTGCATGGCCAGCTCACCCCCGGCGAGATCTGGTTGACGACCAATGGTCAGGCCAAGTTGGCCGGCATTGGCCTGCCAGGCGCCTTTTCGGCTGCGCTGGCCGGCGCGGCAACTGATGCAGCCAGGGGTGTAGCGCTCACGCCCTATACTGCGCCCGAACAGGCAGCCGCTGAACTTGCAACGGATCAACGGGTTGATGTCTATAGCCTCGGGGCTGTGGCGTTTGCCATGCTGACAGGGTCGGCGCCTTTTGATGAGAATGCAGACAATTTGCGGGATCAGATCGCCTATCGCCCACCAACGCCACCGGAAACGCTCAATCTTCGTTTGCCGCCAAACGTAGCATCGGTGCTGCGCTTCGTATTGGCCAAAGACCCCAATGCGCGGTATACGCGCGCCGGCGAGTTTGCGGCGGCGCTACGCCAGGCGCAGTTGTGGAGCGGCGGCGAATTTGCGACCCTGACCCGCAACATGCCATCCACAGGACGTAAGCCTGCCTCCAGCGCGGGCGCGCGCCGTCAGCGCAACCTTGTCGCGCTCTTTGCCCTGTTGTTGGTGGTCGCTTTGGCCGGCATTCTGTTGTCTCAACGCGCATTCCAGCGCGAAGCCAGCAGTGGTCAAGAAGCGCTGACGCCAGACAGCCCGGCCACCACACAGACGCCAATAGCCATAGCCCAGGTAGAGCAGGTGGATGAAGAGACCCCGGCGGATTCGAACACGCTCCCCAACACCCCTGAAGCCGAGGACGACCCACCCGCAGTAAGCGCACCAAGCGCCGACGCTCCGACAACCGGTTCTGTGATCGCTGACGGTGCAGGCATCAGCGAGACCGAAACTATCACCGAAAGCGCCAGCGCCGAGGTTGAACCCACGGCGACAGCTACGGCCCCCCCCACACCCACAGACACCAACACGCCAGCGCCGACTGAGACGGAGACCTCTGTTGCGACCGCTACGCTCACGCCGTCGGCTACCGACACACCGTCGGCCACACCATTGGCCACTGCTACGGCCACGGAGATGCCCTCCCCAACAGACACCACAGCGCCCACGCTGGAAGTGACGGCTGCGGCTGCGCAATCGCTGATCCTGGCGCCCACAGACACGCCCAGTGCCACACCGGAGGCGACAGCAACGCCCACCGACACCCCCGCGCCGACCAATACGCACACGGCCACGGCCACCGACACGCCGCCGCCCACCGACACCCCGGCGCCGACCAATACGCACACGGCCACGGCCACCGACACGCCGCCGCCCACCGACA
>JAHDWG010000763.1 GCA_023384495.1 Caldilineaceae bacterium | reverse complement strand
GTGGCAAAGGGCAACTCGCGCTGAAAGTGCCGCTCGGTCTGCGCCCGCAGACGCAAGGCCAGTAGCGAATCGCCACCCAGGTCAAAGAAGTCATCCTTGATGCCCACTTGCGGCAGACCCAAAATGTCGGCCCAGATCGCGGCCAGCGTCTGCTCGACCCGGTTGCGGGGCTGGATCACAGTGTGGGTCCGCTCCGGTTGCGCGCTCGCCGGCGCCGGCAGGCTGTGACGGTCGACCTTGCCGTTCGCCGTAAGCGGCAGCCTATCCAGTTGGATGAAACCGGCTGGAACCATGTACGCTGGCAGCTTCTGACCCAAGAAGGCGCGTAGCGCATCGGGCGTGGGCGTCTGGCCGCGGTGCGCGACCACGTAGGCGACCAACTGTTTGTGACCAGGCTGCTCCTCGCGCAGGGTTACGGCTGTCTGCGCCACTGCCGGGTGTTGGGCCAGGGCTGCCTCGACTTCGCCCAGTTCGACGCGGAAACCACGCATCTTCACCTGGTCATCAAGCCGGCCCAGGAACTCAAGGTGGGGGGCGCCGTCGGGCGTGGGCAGGTAGCGCGCCAGATCACCCGTCTTGTAGAGCCGCCCCTCGCCAAAGGGGTTGGGGATGAAGCGCTCGGCGGTCAGGTCGGGCCGGTTCAGATAGCCGCGGGCCAGGCCAGCGCCGCCTACATACAACTCGCCGGGCGCGCCGACAGGAACCGGCTGGAGATTGGGGTCGAGCACATAGACCTCGGTGTTGGCGATGGGCCGGCCAATCGGCACCGAGCCGTCGAACTGGTCGGGGTCTGTGATGGGGTAACAGGTGGTAAAGGTCGTGTTCTCGGTTGGCCCGTAGCCGTTGATCAACCGGCAGCCGGGCAGCGCGCGCCGCGCTTTGCGCACATGAGCCGGTGACAGCACATCGCCGCCGGCCAGCAGTTGCCGCACGCCAACCAGATCGGCGAGCCGCTCATCCACCATCAGGTGGAAGAGACCCGCCGTCAGCCAGATGGTGGTGACGCCATGCCGTCGCACGGTCTCGCCGATCTCGCGCAGCGCCGGCGCGCCGGGGGGCATGACCACCAGCGAGGCCCCGTTGAGCAGCGCGCCCCAGATCTCGAAGGTGGAGGCGTCGAATGTGATGGGCGCTAACTGGAGCATCGTCTCCGCCGGGCTCAGGCTGACGTAGTCCGCCCCTTTGACCAACCGTACGACACCGCGGTGGACAACGCATACACCCTTGGGCTGGCCGGTTGAACCCGACGTGTACATCACATACGCCAGGCTGTCGGGCGCCGTCGCCACGGTTGGGTTTGTGTTGGGTTGTTGAGCGATGGCCGGCCAATCCGCATCCAGCCGGATGACCTCTGCCGGGGTGGCCGGCAATTGGGGCGCAAGATGCGCCTGGGTCAGCAGCAGCTTGACATCGGCATCCCCCAGCATATAGCGCAGCCGCTCGGGCGGATAGGTGGGGTCGAGGGGCAGATAGGCGCCGCCGGCCTTGAGGATCCCCAGCAGCC
>JAHDWG010000249.1 GCA_023384495.1 Caldilineaceae bacterium | reverse complement strand
TCATGAACAGCGTCACCCACGCTCTCATTGCCGACGCCACCGACGAGAATGCCCTGCGCAAGATCGGTGTGAGCAATTTTGACGCCGTGATCGTCGCCATCGGGGAAGACTTCGAGTCGAATATCCTCGCCACGGTTGCGGCAAAGAGCCTGGGCGCGCGCCAGGTGATCACCAAGGCAAAACATGAGGTGGCTGCCCGCATTCTCAGCAGCGTGGGCGCCGATCTCGTCATTCGCCCCGAACACGATATGGGGGTGCGGGTGGCGCGCCAGATCAGCGCGCCCGATGTGTTGGATACGCTCAAGCTCGGCGACAATCATGGCGTGATCGAAGTGGAAGTTCATGGCAATCTCACCGGAACACTGGGCGACCTGCGGCTTCCAAACCGCTTTGGGGTGCAGGTGATTACAGTTAACCGCAACAACCAACTCTTCGTCAGCCCACCGGCTGAGTTCAGCCTGCAATCGGGTGACAAGGTGCTCTTTATTGGTGAGAACAAGGGGATCGAAAAACTGCGTAACTACCTGTGTGATTAGCTCAAGCGGGCGTGGCAGCGCCTATACTCAGCCGGGTATAACGCGCTTTTTCAACGCGTTATACCCGGGCAAATCCTAGCGGCCGCGCACCATGCCTACAACCACCAGCAAGACAATGGCGCCCACGACAGCAGTGACAAAACTCCCAAGGTTGAACCCGGTGACTGGCGTTCCCCCCAATGCGCTCATAATCCAGCCGCCAATCAGTGCACCGATAATGCCAACAACAATGTTGGCAACGATCCCCATCTCTTTGTTGCGGCCCACGAGAATGCTGGCCACCCATCCGGCCAGTGCACCAAACACCAGCCATGCGATAATGCCCATATGCGTATTCTCCTTTCGGCTGTGACGCAAGATCGCGCCCAAAAATTGAGGATGGAAACATCAGAGAGGCGCTCATATTATGCCAACGATAGAGGTTTATGTCAAACCGCTTTTGAGTATTCAGGTAACCGATGAACCAGAACTCCGCCTTGCAAACCGTTGTGATTTTCTGTGGCGTGGGTGTGTTGCTCTACATGGCGTACGTCGCCTTTTTCTATCTTACCCAACGCAGCATTCTCTTCCCACGCCATCTGATCCCCGTGCGACAAGAGACGCCCCCCTCGGCGCCAGACATCGAAACGCATTGGCTCACCACAAGCCAGGGGCAAGTCGAGGTGTGGTTTTTTACGCCTGATACGCAAACAATTGCCGCCAGAGCGCCTCTGTTTGTAATCGCGCATGGCAATGCCGAGTTGATCGACGATTGGGTGGAGCCAGCCAGGGTGTTACAGCAGATGGGCGGCGCAGTGCTAGTGGTCGAGTATCCGGGCTATGGTCGTTCGCAGGGGCAGCCTTCTGAGGCGGCGATCACCGAAGCGCTGACCGCCGCATACGACGCTTTTGTGGGCCACCCGCAGGTGGACTCGGAGGCGATTGTGCTCTTTGGTCGTTCGGTGGGCGGCGGCGCCATTGCGCAACTTGCCGAACGCCGCCCGTCGGCGGCGCTCGTCCTGCTCTCAACGTTTACCAGTGTGCACAGCATGGCCGCCGGCTATGGAGTGCCGGGCTGGGCCGTGCGCGATCGGTTCGACGTTCTTGCAGCCGTTGCCGCCTACCCGCAGCCCGTATTCATTTTCCACGGCGTGCGCGACCAGATCATTCCCTATACGCATGCCGCTGCCTTGCAGCAGGCGGCGGCGCGTGGGAGATTGATCCGGCTGGATTGCGACCACAACGATTGTGTGCGCGACTGGGTGCAGTTTTGGGAAGATCTGCGGCCATTGTTGGCCATAGCAGGGATCAACCTCATGGCCGCGGGCTAGTACACGACGGCGTAAATAAAGAGACAGTTGTAGTGGCAACTTCAGTCGCTGGTAGCACTGCACAATGGAAGGGGCAGCAGAGTGCGACGCACGGTTTCCTGCGGTGCTACCTAGCCGCTTGTGTCGGCAGCAAAGCGACTAAAGTCGTTACGAGCACTTCCGTTACTTGCGCCGTTCTGTGCTAGTTCTGCCTACTCCATTCGCTCCAGTTCCATAATGCCCACATCCATCGCCAGCGCAATGAAGAGCATGCCATCTTCGATCTGATACGAGGCTACAATTTCCAAATTCCGCGCCACTTCGTTAAAAAGCGAGTCGGGTGGGCAGGCCATGCGGGTGAATGCGATTGGGCTGAACGTCAGGCTGACGCCATCCGTCTTGTAGGTGCCCATGCCCCGGTTACAGTCATTGCGGATGGCAAGTCCCCCGTCGGCCATAAACTCAAACGTGTAGCGCCCCGGGTCATCAGGAATCGCCTCACTGTCGTCCGAATAGGCAATCCGCACCAGTCGCCACGAGCCTACCAGGGTGTCCATCCCTTGCGCTGTCTCCTTCTGCAACGTCAAACCTTCGGCGCCGTAAAGGCTCTGATCGTATTCAACAGCACTGAGCACGGCGCCATCCAACGCAAAGGCGATCACAACAGGCGCATCATAGGCGCGGTCAGTCTGCCCCATCAATGTGACGACTGCCACCCCCTTCTCGTTGACAACCCACTCGCCCACCTCAACAATAGGCGGCTCCTCATTCAGGTAGTCAGTGACAAGGGAGACACCGCCATCAACCGCCAACGTCAAGGTGATCGCACGGCCAGGGCTGGAGGCTGCCGGCAGCTCGGCTGTATAAACGCCGGCAAAATCGGGCGCCGCTTCCGTGTTGGCCTCTGCGGCAGACGCTGTCGTTGGCTCTTCTTGCGGCGGCTGCGTAGGCTCGGGGGCCGGCTCATCCACAGGCGCCGCAGTCGGCTCGGGCGTGGCTTCGGCTTCTGCCGCAGGCGCAACCGGTGTCGCAGTTGGGGTCGGTTGGCCCCTGCCACAGGCGCCCAACGTCAGCATAAAGCAGAGTAGCAGCGTGAAGGTGAATCCGTACATTTGTGACATGCAACCAATCCTTTCGGCTCTTTTGAATCGCTCTTCCGAGCAATAGTATATCACAAGAGGCTGTGCTATACTCTGCATCCGAACCGTAACCGTTGCACACTGTGCACACCGTACTGAGCTCTGCTTGAAAACCGGAGCTACTCGAACATGACCACTTCCAACCTGGCCTGGCAGATCGTCCCGCTTGTTCTCTGTGGCCTGCTCGGTCTGCTTTATACGCGCGGGTGGCTACGCCTGCGGCTGATTGCGTCGGACCTTGCGCGGCCAGCTCGTCTGATCAGCCTCTGGGCAGGGCTTGCCCTCCTCTGTGCGGCGCATCTGTCTCCACTATACCCGCTCAGCGGGGAGCTACTCTTTGCCCGTTCGATTCTCAAGATTTTGACGGTGATGGTTGCGCCGCCGTTGATTTGGTTGGCGGCGCCAGTGCATGGCGTTCTTTGGGGATTGCCGGGGGGGCTACGTGGCCGCGCAAGCCGCGCCATCCTGGGGCCGTCCGCCATCCACAGCACCCTCCGCGTGGTGACGGCGCCGGGGCTGGCCTGGCTGCTCTTTATCAGCGCCTTTGTGATATGGCACGATGCCCGATTCACAAATTGGTCGATGGCTCAGGGGTGGGCGCGCCATCTGTCGCTGTGGGTGCTGGCGCTGGCTGCGCTGCTCTATTGGTCGCATGTGGTGGGGACAGCGCCGCGCATCCATGCGCGGCTGCCGCTGTGGGTCTTCTTCGCCTACCTTGTCGGCGCCGACATCCCCAATATGGTCGCGGGTGTCACCATTTCCTTCACGGGGCGCCCGATCTATGCGCACTATGCCAACATTCATGCAACAACCGCCAGCCGGTTTGCGGTGGATGTGCTGGATGACCAGATCATCGCCGGCGGGTTGATCTGGTTTTTTGGCAGCATCGTCTACTTTGGCAGCGCAGTGCTGGTCATGCGCCGGCTTTTCAAGCACGAGCACCCCCAGCCCTTTCCCAACTGGGACGCCGATGAACGTATGATTGCGCCGGGTTTGGAGCACCGGCTATCCGAACCGCGGCCGGCGCCGCCCAAGACCCATTGAATGTTGGTTACGCCGCCAACATCGTCTCATGCTGCGCGGATTCCCAGGCGAGAATGGCCTTTTTGCGTGTCGGGCCCCAGTGATAGTCTTGGATGATCCCCTGTTTGCGGATCACTCGATGACAGGGGATCAAATAGGCGATGTTGTTGCCGCCGACGGCGCCCCCCACGGCGCGGGCTGCGCCGGGCTGGTCGATGGCCTGCGCCACATCTTCATAGGTGCAGACGGCGCCAAAGGGGATGCGCAAGAGGGCTTCCCAAACCTTGATCTGAAAATTGGTGCCCCGCAGCAGCAGCTTGAGGCGCATTTCCCCCTGGCCCGGCTGCGGAGGGAAGATGGTGTCGACCAACGGCTGAGTATAGGCCGGGTCCTCCACCCGTTGTGCGCCCGGCCACTGGGCGTGCAGTTCGTTCACCGCGGCCGCCCAATCCTCGTCTTGCAGAAATGCGAGCTTGCAGATGCCCCGCTCCGTTGCCGCCAACAGGCAATCGCCAAAAGGCGTGGCGTGGCGGCCATAGCGGATTGTTAATCCCGCGCCGCCGCTCTTGACCTCGCCCGGCGTCATCGCTTCGGTGGCGATCAGCAGATCGTGCAGCCGGCCCGGCCCCGAAAGCCCGGCGTCATAGGCGGCGTCGAGCACATTGTGCGACTCGGCCAACCGTTGCTTGGCGTGTTCTGCCGTCAGAAATTGCACAAAGCGTTTTGGGCTAATACCGGCCCAGCGTGTAAAGAGCCGTTGCAGGTGAAACGGGCTTAGGTGCAAGTGCGCGGCCAGGTCATCGAGATCAGGCTGAGCGCGGTAGTTGGCCTCAAGAAAGTGGATGGCCTCAGCGACGCGTTCGTAATCGGTGGCAGGCATAAGAATCGCTCCTGATTTGAAACTATCCTTGTGGCGGCAATCGGCCGGTTGCTGGCCCTCACAACGACCAGCTCACATCCACCATTGTAGCGATGTCGCGTACAAAACGCCACCCGATTCTTGCGCAACAATACATACCGCAGACTCGTCCTGTCACCAATTTCGGGCTATATTGTTCTAAAAACGGAAAAACAGCGTACCAGGACGCAGAGATTGCACACAAAGAAAAAATCTCAGTGTTCTCTGTATTCCTGCTGTACGCTGCAATCTTCATCGTTCGGGGTGACCGCTGTGAAAACGGAACAAAACAGCGTAACAGAGAGAAGAGCGAACCCTATCTTCGCCGATGTGATTCAACGCCAAGACGCAGAAGGGCCAAGACGCAGAAGGGCCAAGACGCAAAGCCAATGGATGCGAATTCGATTGGACGCGCGAAGGATTTCTCCTTCGCCAGCGATTAATATAGCAAGAAGGTTGTTCAGGCAGCGAAAGGGCCGAAGAGTTGCAGGACATCTTCTTTCATGGTTTCCTCCTTTTGGTTGGGGAGCTCGGCAATGACGCCGGGCTCCTTTGCCAATTGGAGGCAGGGATGCATCAGCACCGCCACGGGTTAATCGTCATCCGTCGCCAGATGCGCCGATCTCCTCTGTCGCGCCCCGGTTGCGTCCCCATTGGCTCCAGCCCCGTTGACGCCCAGTTGCCAGGTATCGGCCACCTGTTGCGCCCGCACCAATCGCGCATAGGCGCCATTGCGCGCCAACAGAGATTCATGCGTTCCTGATTCAACA
Organism: Caldilineaceae bacterium; assembly: GCA_023384495.1. Lineage (GTDB taxonomy): Bacteria > Chloroflexota > Anaerolineae > Caldilineales > Caldilineaceae > CFX5. Next base: position 5,287 of record JAHDWG010000249.1, on the reverse strand, counting down.
ATGCGCCCCTGGTCCAGCACCAATATTTTGTCGGCATGGCGGATGGTAGAGAGCCGGTGTGCAATGACCAGCGTGGTGCGGTGGCGCGTCAGCCGCGAGAACGCCTCTTGGATCAGCGCCTCGGTCTCCACATCCACCGATGATGTGGCCTCATCAAGCACCAGGATCGGCGCGTCCTTGAGCAAGGCGCGCGCAATGGCCAATCGCTGTTTCTGCCCACCCGAAAGGCGGACGCCCCGTTCGCCAATCATTGTGTCATAGCCTTGGGGCAGCCGGTCGACGAATTCGTCGGCGTTGGCGGCGCGCGCCGCGGCGTAGAGCGCTTCATCACTCGGGTCGAGCACGCCCGGCGCCGCCCCAAAACAGATGTTCTCTCGCACCGCGCCGTGGAAGAGAAAGACATCCTGCAACACGGCGGCAATCTGCCCGCGCAGCCACTCCAGATCCAGCGTGCGCAGATCGTGACCGGCCACATATACAGCCCCTTGCTGCGGGTCGTAAAAGCGGGCCAACAGCCGGTGGATGGTGCTCTTGCCCGCGCCGGTAGCCCCCACCAGCGCCACCATTTCGCCTGGGGCCACCTCAAAGCTTACATTGTACAGCACCGGCGTTTCGTCCTGATAGCCAAAGGTGACGTTGCGAAAGGCAATGGCCGGCTGCGGGTTGGTCGGGATGATTGCCTGCGGCGGGCTGACAATCTCTGGTTCCACGTCGAGCAACTCAAACACTCGTTCGCAACTGCTCGCCGCCTTGTGCAGCACATCGCCAATGTCGGCCAGCTTGAGAAAAGGCTGGTAGATATGGCCGAGATAGGCCACAAAGACAAAGAGGTTGGCCACGCTCATGCGTCCCTCCAGCGCAAAACCGCCCCCCACCCAGACGGCGAGCAGGATGCCCAATCCACCGGCCCATTCCACAATGCCGGCGGGGAGGAGCGAGATGTTGTTGGCCGCAATCGACGCATCGCGGAACTCTGCGCTGCGTCGTTCGACGCGCCGCGCCTGATCCGCCTCGCGGCCAAACGATTTGATCTCCGTCATGCCCGAGAAGTTGTCCTGCACCTGGGCGATGAGCTCGGCCAGCCCGCTGCGGACGCGCCGCCACATACGCCGGATGTTGCCGGTGAACCGATAGATGATCAGGCCAGCAATCGGCAGCGGCGCAATCACGATCAGCGTGAGCCAGGGGTCGATAAAAAAGAGCACCACGAGCATCGCCGCCGGCACCACCACCGCCAGCACCAAGTCGGGGATGCCATGCGCCACAAAGTCTTCGATGGCCTCGATGTCGCTGATTGAGCGCGAGATGAGCGAGCCGGTGCGCTGGTTGTTGTAAAAGCGGTGCGAAAGCCGCTGGAGATGGGCATAGACGCGCACCAACAGCTCGTGGAGCACGGCATACGCGGCCTGGTGCGAAAAATGTCCGTAGTAATAGCGAAAGAGGCCGCGCAGCGTAAAGATGCCCAACAGCAGCAGCGCCATGCCCACCAACGAACCGGTGACCGCCCCCTCCGTAAGCCAGAGAATCAGCCGGCGGATCAGCAGCGGCGGCGCCAGCGTCGTCGCTGCAAATAACATGCCAAAGAGGATCGAGAGCGCCATCTTGCGCCGCGAGGGGCCATCGATCAGCCTTACAAAACGAATAAGTGGTGTCATGATTCTCTCTCTGTACGCTGGCTGCATTGCATGTCAGCCTTCGGGATAGCGCGCTACGCTCTCTTTTGTCAGGTGCGCACGGGCGCGGGCTTGGTCTTGAGTGTTTCAGGCACAAAAAAGCCCAGAATGAAGGCCGATAACATCCCAACCCCGGCAATGGCGTAGATGGCTGGCCCCAGGCTGAGCACATCGGCAATGCTGCCCACAAGCAGCGGACCGCCCAACGCGCCGCCGTCGCCGATCAGCCGCCAGAGGCCAAGAAACTCGCCCATGGCGTTGCGCGGGGCCAGATCAGCGCCTAGCGTCATCATGGTGCCCGAACCAAGGCCATTGCCAAAGCCGATCAACGAGGTGGCAAAGAGCAACGTGGCAAAGCTTCCCGTTAGCGGGATCAGCGCCATGCCAATGCCCTGAATCAAAAAGCATGAGACATACGCATATTTGCGGCCAAAGCGGTCCATAATGTAACCAGCCGGGAAAAACATAAGCGCATCGATGGCTGAGCTAATGCTCATCACCAGCCCGACACCCTGCACGCCCAACCCCAACACATCAGCGCCGTAGAGGGGCACCACAATGTTGCGCCCCGAGCGGATCATCTGGGCAAAGAGCTGCCCCACCCCAGCCGAGACCAACACTTTGTAGTGCCCGCGGATCACACCCATCAACCCCAGCTTGGCGTGACCATGGGCGCCGTGCTGTGGCGCGCTGTCAACGCCATAGAGAAACGGGAAGAGCAACGTGATTGCGGCGATGGCCGCATAGACCATAAATGGCGCCCGCAACCCCAACAAGGCGCCAATCGCGCCGCCCAATGCCTGCCCTACCAATCCACCCGTGCGAAAGATACCCCCAAAGGTGGCAATTGCCCGCCCGCGCTGCCCAGGGGGCGCGGCCTCAGTCAGGTAGGCGTGGCGCGAGATATTCCAAAATGCGCCACCCATGCCCTCGATCAGGCCATAGAGCACAAGTTCCCAGAGGCTGTTGGCCAGGCTCATGGCCAGACCGCACGCGGCAATGCAGATCAGCCCGGCCAGCATCAATCGCCGCTGCCCGGGCTTGCTCAGCAGCATCCCCGCGGGGATGTCGCCAATGATCGTGCCCAGGCCGCGGCTGGCCAACACCAGCCCGATCCAGCCGTACGATGCGCCAAAGCCGGCGGCATAGAGCGGCAGGATGGGCGTCAACATGCCTGTGCCCAATGCAACGAGCAGCGTCGGCGCATAAACAGGCAGCACCAAAGGATTGCGCAATAGTGATTTCATGGGCCTGGCTCAGCGCTGCCATCCCCACGGGGAGAGGGGATGGATGGATGAAAATATAGCTGAAAATGATGAGGGCTGCCGCTCATACCATCTGCCCTACATGCAGCGTATGGAGCGTGAGCAAGAGATAATCCACCCGTTCGGGGCCATGTTCGCCCAGGCGGAACATGCACTCCGCCAGGATCGACTGCGCCGGTTCCGAGTAGGCGCCGAGGGGCAACAATTGCATGGCAGCGGCCAACGCGGTGATGCCGCGCGCATGTTCGTTGCGGGCGAAGGCGTCGGCTGCCTCGGTCAACAACGGCCCCGCTTCAGGCCCGGCGCCCAACAGCCGTTCGCACTTCCGTTTGACGCCAACCAGCGATTGAGCCGCCGCCGTCCCGAGATCACGGCGGGCGGCGCGGGTGAGTTGGACATAATGATGTTCATCGCCCACGAGCCGGGCCAGCGCCAGCGCCAGTTCCAACCGGGCGCCGCGGTTGGTCATCTGCGCCAGCACGGCGAGGATGCGCGGGGCGGCTTCCTTGGCGCCCAGGTTGCCCAAGGCCGACGCATAGGCCATCTGCAGCCCTTTGTCGTCCTCATGGTTCAGGCGATCCAACAGCATGGGCGCGATGCTGGGGTCTTTCAGCTTGCCCAGGGCGCGCGTGACGTGGGCGCGCACCGAGGCATAGGGGGAATCCAGGTGAGCCAACAGCGCGGGGATCGCGGCTGGGTGGCCCATGCGCCCCAGCGCCCAGGCGGCCACTACTTCAAGCGCCAGCTCGGCGCCATTAAGAATCTCAATCAGCGCGTCGATCAGGCGCCGGTCGGGCGGCATGCGGGCAATGGTGACAATCGCCTCGAAGCGCACATTGAAACGGGGGTCGGCCAGCGCTTCGAGCAATTCGTCCACCGTGAGGCGGCTGCGGGCCTGCCCCAGTTGCTCGGTGGCGCGCACGGCTTGCTCTTCGTCGTGGGCAAACTGATAGCGGATGAGGGAGCCCATCGCAAGGAAGGGGTTGCCGCGCAAGAAGATGCCGGTGAATTGCCGCATGCCATATTGATTGTCCCCGCGCACCGAGCGAAAGATCCAGTTACAGAGCAGCATGAGCACAAAGCCAGCCACAAAGAGCGGCGTGTAGGCGCTGATGGCGACAAAGCCCACCTGGCCCGATAGCCCGCGGGCCGCGTCGAGCGCCCAGCCGCCGGCCAACTGGCTTACCCCGCCCGTGATCCCCACCCACGCCGAATAGAGGGCCAAATAGTCTCCCTTCTTTTCCGCCGGGACAACACTGACATAGAGCAGCCGGGTCGAGCCGACGCCCCACCCCATATCCGCCGCACCCTGGAGAAAATAGATGGCGAGCGCTGCTGGCAGGCTCCACGTCGAGTTGGTGGGGATGACCATCAGCAACAGTGGGATCAGCAGCCGCAGGTTGATGCCGGAAAGCATGACGGGTTTGCTGCCGTAGCGGTCGGCCGCCCAGCCCCACAGGTAGCTGGTAAGCAACGCGCCCAGAAGCGACCCCATCTGCAACAGCACCACGTTGCCCGCGCCCAGCCCGACTTCATCTTGCATATACAGGGGCAAGAACGAGGCCACCGGCGTAGTGGCCAAGACAATCACGCTGACGCCAAACAGATAGAGCAAAAAGTTGCGGTCGCGCAGGGCGTCGCGCAAATCGCGCCGGGGCCTTGCGCCGCCGCTGCGCCCCGCCGGCGCCCCACCCGGGATAAAACTGGTGAGCCAGACGGAGACAAAGCCAAAAAATACGCCGCCCCCAATCAACAACATAAAGCTTGCCATATCTTGCGAAAGCCCCAAGATATAGCCGGCCACGGCCACCGACAGAAAGCCCGTTAGGGATGTAAAGATGTTGCTGGTGGCCGTATATTTTCCCTGCATGGCGCTGGGCACATACTCCTGCACCCAGGGGATGCGCGCGGTTTCGGCGGCGGCGCGGCAGACGGCAAAGACCGCGGTGATCACGGAGACAAAGATCAACGCCCCTTGTGCGCCAAATGAGGCCAGCACCCACGGTGTAAAGAGGAGCATGGCGGTGAAAATCTTGCGCGTGCCCCAAAAGACCATGTAGAAATTTTTGTAGCCAAACCGGGCCGCAGCAGGGGCGAGAAGAAGCGCAAGCAAGCCGCTGAAGGGCATCAGTGAAAAGAGGAAGCCCATCTGGCTTTTGCTCAGCCCCAATTGACTGAGGAAGAGAGGAAAGACAGATCCAAAGAAGGTAAACTGGACAAAGACCGTATTGGCAACGTTGGCGCTAATGCTCCACGGCAGCCCGCGCAACTTTTCAACGGTGGTCAGTTGGTGCGCAGGGAAAGCGGTCGGTTCCGCAATGGGTTCGGCAGGCGATTGGGTGGTCATGG
>JAHDWG010000248.1:4319-10973 GCA_023384495.1 Caldilineaceae bacterium | reverse complement strand
CGTCGTCGCCACCGCGCCGCGCGACGAGTTTGTCCACCATCCCGATAGCCTGACGGCGCAATATCTGCGCGGCGAACGGCGAATCGAGGTGCCACAGACGCGACGCGTCGGCAATGGCAACCAACTGTACATCCGAGGCGCCACTGAAAACAACCTCAAGGGGGTGGATGTGCGCATCCCGCTGGGGAAGTTTGTGGCCATAACGGGCGTCAGCGGCAGCGGCAAATCGACGTTGGTGGTGGAGGTGCTCTACAAACGGCTGGCGCAGCTCATGTACAAGGCCAAGGATAGGCCGGGCGCCCATGATGCAATTGAGGGGGTCGAGCACTTGGACAAGGTGATCGACATCGATCAAAGCCCCATTGGGCGCACCCCGCGCAGCAACCCGGCCACCTACGTCGGTCTCTTTACCGACATTCGCGACCTCTTTGCCACCATCCCCGAAGCCAAGGCGCGCGGCTATGCGCCGGGCCGCTTTAGCTTCAACGTCAAGGGCGGGCGCTGCGAAGCGTGCCAGGGCGACGGCATCATCCGCATCGAGATGCAGTTCTTGCCCGATGTCTATGTGCCGTGCGAAGAGTGCAAGGGCAAACGCTACAACCGCGACACGCTGGAGATCAAGTTCCGCGGCAAATCGATCTCCGAAGTGCTCGATATGACGGTGGAAGAGGGGCTGGAGTTCTTTCAGCACATCCCGCGCATCCGCAACAAATTGGAGACGCTTAACGCGGTGGGGCTGGGCTACATCAAGATCGGCCAGCCGGCGACGACGCTTTCGGGCGGCGAGGCGCAGCGCATCAAGCTGAGCAAGGAGCTAAGCCGTCGCGCCACGGGCAACACGCTCTATATCCTCGACGAACCGACCACGGGGTTGCACTTCGAGGATGTGCGCAAGCTGCTGGTGGTGTTGCACGAGCTGGTCAACATGGGCAACACGGTGCTGGTCATTGAGCACAACCTGGACATTATCAAGAATTGCGACTGGCTGATCGACATGGGGCCTGAGGGGGGCGTCAAGGGGGGCTATGTCCTGGGCGAGGGGACACCCGAACACCTGGCCGCCATCGCCAAGAGCTACACCGGCCACTTCCTGCGCCCCATGCTGACCGAGGAGAATTACCGCGTGGGGTAGCGCGAATGTTGCCAGCGGCTGCTCGTCAACATGCTCCGGCCGCGCTCCAGGCCCCATGCGCACGCACAATCACATCACGCGTCTCGGCGCTGACCGCCAGTTGTTCCAGCGCGGGCAGCGCCACCCACGCGGCCTCGTCGGCGTCGTCCTGCGCGACGGGCTCGCCGGCGCGGTGCGCGGCCCAGTAGTCGAGCACCACATAGTGATACTCGACGCGCCCCTCGCCGTCCCACTCCATGGGCTCGAAGGCCGCCACAAGATCGCCCATCTCCACCTCGACGCCACATTCCTCACGCACCTCGCGGCGGGCAGCGTCCACCAGGCGTTCGCCCAGGTCAATCAGCCCGCCGGGGAGTCCCCATTGCCCTTGCCGGGGCGGGCGCCCGCGCTTGACCAGCAGCACCTCCCCCGCCCGGTTGAAGACCGCCACCCCTACCCCCACCAGCGGCGCAAGCGGATAGCGGCGCGGCAGTGCGATGGGTTGCGATTGGCGGGGCGGGGTTTTGGGCATGGGGCGGATTTCACCTTTCAGGCGTCATGACCTGCGGTTACCGATAAGGGAAAAAATGGGGGCGCAGAGCAGGAACACAGAGCACACTGAGGAGACGCAGAGGACACAGAGGTATTTTCCCACAGGACAAGCTCTCGCGTTTTGCTCGGTGTTCTCCGCGCCACTTCTGTGCCCTCTGTGTTGCGCTGTTTCGTCGGATTTTCCCAGTAGAACAGGCGACTCTTCGCTACCGCCACGCCTGCACCAGCGCCGGCAGCTTGCGCAGGTCATCAATGAGCGCATCGGGCTTGATCTGGCCGGCAAGCTGGGCGTTGTCGTGCGCCACTTGGGGCGGCGGCTCACCGAGCGCCGCCTGCACGGTCAGCGCGCCCAGCTCAATCCCGGCTTGGATGTCGTGGCGCAGGCTGTCGCCCACCACCACCACCTCGTAGGGCAGCGCATCCCACCGCTCCAGCGCGATCTCAAAAAAGCGTACATCGGGCTTGCGATATTCCACCGCGGCGCTACAGAGGCAGATGTCGAGGCAGGGGCGCACGCCCAGATAGTCGATGGTGCGCTGAAAGACACGGTCGCAGTTGTGATTGGCAAGCAGCGCCAACTTGATCCCCTCCGCCTGCAACGCCTGCAACATCTCGCGCGCGCCAGGGTAAAGCCGCCATCCGCTCATCTCAGGCGCATAGAAGATGTCCACCGCCTGGCGTAGCACCTGGGGGTCCATCTTGCTGGCGGGGTAGCCAAAGAACTGGAGCAGAAAGCTGAGCGCGTCATCGGCCAGGTGTTCCTCCTGCTCCTCTTCGGACTTCTCCTCAGAAAAGCGCCGCGCCTCAACGATGTTGGGCCAGAAGTCGGCGGGGAGATCCATACCGGCGCCGCGCATGTAGGCGTCGGCTGCCTGAGCGCCTTCGGCCATGAGGTCGTCGAGTGGCCGGGTGAGATAGGCCAGGGTGTGGTCAAAATCCAGTATGACGCCGCGCACCAGCGGTGGGGACAGATTGGTCGCGGCCAGCGGCAGCTCGGGAAAGAATTTCTGCTCCAGTTGCGCCAGTTGTGCGCGATCCAGCCGGGCGGGCTCCATGGCGGCGATGGCCGGCTCGGTTGTTTGGGGCGGCGCGGCAGCGGGGCGGTTGCCAAAGAGCAGCGCCTGCTCTTCGGGTGTCAACAGGCGGCCCTGGGCGCGCGCGCGCGCCAAGAATTGCTCGAGCTCCTCCGGCGTTAGCGGCTCCATGGCCGGCCTCTCTGTTGGCGCAGCGTCCGGTTCAGCGTGAAGGTCCCGATGCCCATCTTTGCCGTCCGTTTCGGTTGGTATTTCTGTTGGCTCGTTCGCACTCATGCCATAGAGTATCACCGCGGCGGGCGCGTCTGTCAACTCGCCCTGGCGTTTGGCGGCGCGCCGCAGGTGGGCCGCTAGAGGCTACGAGGATGTGGGGCCAGGGCCGCGCGTGCGCAACAGGAGTGCAAAGGTCAGATAGGCCACGGCGAGAAAGCCGGAGAAGAGCACGGTCACCGCCAGCGTGTGGGGATGCGCCAACGGATCGGCCAAGCGCACGTAGATGTCGCGGGCCAGCCCATAAGGGTCGGTGAGCAGATCCCAACTGTTCCAGCGCAGAAAGCGGCCCAAATAGATGCCAAAGCCGCTGGCGGCCAGGGTGGCGGATACGGTCACCCAACTGAGCCACCGGCCATAGAGGGCCTGAATCACGCCTTGAACGATCCAAAGCGAGACAAAGCCCAGGATCAGCCCATTCCAGGCAAATGAGAAAATCAGGAGCAAGTCATACCAGAGTGGGATGTTGTGGCGCTGGGTGAGGTGCAAGAAATCGGTGACGATGTAGGGAGAGTTGGGAAAGAAGAGAAACCAGCATCCCAAAAAGGGCAACAGCAAGAGCGTTGCGCGCCGGCCATAGATGGCGAATTGCCAGAGCGCCAACGCGCACAAGAGCGGCGCCCAGGCTAAAAAGAGGTTCCAAACCAAGAAGACGTAGGCGCTAGAACCCGAATAATAGACGCGAAAGACAACGGTGGCGACGCTCATCAGCGACGACAACAGCAGCGCGGCCAGCAACGGGGCCATGTTGCGGGGCTGATGAGGGAGCGCGCGCCTGGGCGCAGCAATGCGCATTGTGATTCCTTCTCCTCTTTTCAAAACAGAAATCCAACATCCCTGATCCATAAGTCATAACGCAGAAGCAGGCGGTTTGGTTGCGTCAAACCGCCTGCTTTCAAGGTTATCGACCCAAGCACTCCCGCAATGCGGCGGAAGTCGCAGGAACGACTTTCGTCGCATTGCACACCTGAGCGACTTCAGTCGCTACTACCGGCGCACCAGCGGCAGAAAGATTTCTTCGGGCGTCAGGGTGAAGCTCCAGGTGTAGTCGCTGCCCATGGTGCGGCCATCTTCCGCTTGCACGCCGCCGGGGCCGCCCTTGAGCGTGGCGGTCACCTTGCCCCTCACCGGCTCGGCCGGCTCGAAGCCGACGCCGACAGTCTTGTTGCTGTCGAAATCGACCAGCAGGTAACTTGTCCCCGCGATGGGGTTGCCGCTGGCGTCGCTGACGCTCAGCGCATCTTCCAGCGTGCTCGCCTTCATGGGCGCTGCAAAGCCGATTTCAACCATCGACACGCCGGCGCCATTGGGCACGGGCGTCCACGTATTGGGGCTGAGCGCCCAGGGCTGTGCGCTCTGAAGCGGCGTCCATTCCGAATAGTTGCCGCTGGTGTCATAGGCGCGCAGCCCGTAGAAGATGGTCGTGTTGTCATCCAGCCCCCAGAGCTTGGCGTCGACAACGTTGTTGGCGCCCGTCGCCACCTCTTTGGGACCCATGTCGCGGCTATAGACAAACTGAGCCGGATCATCGACCAGCCCAAAACCGATCTCGTAACCGGCCAGGTCGCGTTCGCTGTTCGGCGTCCAGCGGACCAGCAGCTCGCCCGCTTGCGGCGTGGCGCTCAGACCAGCGGGCAGCGCCGGGGCGACGTTGTCGACCACGGTGACCACGTCGTCGCTCACGGCCAGCACAGCGCCATTCTCATCGTCATCGGCGATGACCACCAGCCGGTAGGCGCCCGCGCCAATTTGGGTGAGGTCGGCGGTGTGGCTGCCATCGCCGGCGGGGAGCGCCTCGGCCAGGATGGTCACGTCGGCCAGGGTGATGGCCTCTGGCCCGCCGTTGTCGGCAGCAAAGCCGACGCTCACCTGCACCGCCGAGCTGTCGAGGTCTGCCACATTCCACGTCACGGTGGCGTTCGTCGCGCTGGGGGTCAGGCTATCGGCTGCCGTAACGCCGCCGGCGCAGGTGACCTCGATCCCGGTCACGGTTGGCCCGCCACAGGTGACGCCGGTGATGGTGACGCGCGGCGCTTCGTTGAGCGTGTACGAGACATCATCATACTCTGCCGGCGCGTTGTCAATGATGAGCTGGTATTGACCGGGCGTTGCGCCCCGCACCACAAAGAAGGCGTTGACGCCCGTCTCGTCGGCGTCGGTGAGGAAGCCGCTGGTGACGCCGTCGACGGTGGCGGGCGTCAGCTCCTCGCCGCCGGGCAGCCGCAGGCGTAGCACCGGATTGCCGCTGGCGTAGCTGATCCCGGCCACCAGCGAGGTCGTCTTGTCCAGCTCAATCGGGATCACATCTTGCAGCACGCGCACCACGCCGTCGGCATCGGCGGCCACAACCAACCCCAGCGCCTGCACCTCATCCAGCGATAGGTGGCGGCTGGCATAGCCCAGTTCGCCCCTGGCGGCGGCGGCCCGCACAGCCGCTGCGGGTATCAGCACGTACTTGTCCAGATTGCGCACCTTGATAAAGTTGCCCGACCCGATCTGCTCTTTGAGGTCCACAAAGACGCCAAAGTTGAAGACAATGCCGTCATAGGTGCCTTTGACGCCAATCGTTTCACGCGCCGGGCTGAAGTTGTTGTCGGTGAATGCGCCACCGTGGAGGCTAATGACGATGCCGCCGAGGTTGATGGGCGGCAGCCCGACGCCAAACTGGTTCTTGACGATTCCCAGATCCCAGGTGGCGGCGGCGGCCAGGCGACGCTTGTTGGGGTCGGTGGCCGTCCCCTTGCCCGTGCGCAGGCGGAATTCGCCCTTGACCAGCACGGCGTTGACGTTGACAATGGCGTTCATGCCCTGGCCGCCGTCAAAGCCCTGGCCGGCGCCAATGTTGACCGCGGCATTGGCGACTTGAAAGACGAGCACGCTCAGGGTAACGTTGCCGCTGAGCTTGAACGGGTCGAACTGGGCGGTGATGGTCCCTGTGGTGGTCGCCAGCGGCAGCGAGCCCAGTGTCGCGCCCAGCGAAATCTTGAACTGGCTTTCGGCCACCACGCCGAGCGAAATCGTCGACGTGCCGTTGGTGAGGTCGAACGAGCCGTTCACGCGGGTGAGCTCAAAGCCCGTCCCCCCCAGCGGCACCGGGGGAAAGGCCGGGGTGGAGATGTCGATCTTCACCCCCATGCCGGCAAAATTGCCAGTGTTGGTGGTGCGGATGGCGACATCGAGCGAAATGCCGCCGTTGACTTCGGCGCCGGGCATGGGCAATTTGCCCGCGGCGCGAAATTCATAATTGCCGTTGTCGAGCTTGACAAAGTTGCCGCGCAACGCCACGAGTTGCACGCTGCCCACTTTGAGCGGCGGCAGCTCGAACCCGCCACCCTGAATTGAGACGTCGCCGTTGCCCTTGACCACCAGCCCCTGCACCTGCAAGCCCCCGCTGGGGTTGTTCTGCACCGTCAGCCCGGTGGGGAGCGATAAGGCCGCCGAATCGACCGCAAAGCCACCATCCACAAGGCCGCGCGGGTTGACCACGTTGAACTTGAAGCCGGCGACCTTCAGCTCAAAGCCGGCCAACTTTAGCTCAAACGGCGGCAACGGCGGTGGCGGCGGGGTGGTCCCTGGGCAGATGGCCGGTTGGTTGAGCGGGTCGCGGCAGAGGGTTCGAGCGGGGCCGGCGGCGACGGCTGTGGGCGTCGCCGCGCTGATATCGCGGTTGTAGGGCCGGATGGCCTG
>JAHDWG010000248.1:0-4309 GCA_023384495.1 Caldilineaceae bacterium | reverse complement strand
CAATGCCGGCGCTGTTCTCGTTGCCCCGGAGCTTGAGCGAGAAGAGGCCCGTGCCCGTCATCACGACCGTCTCTTGCACGACGCCGACCGTCGCCTGTAGGTTGGCTTTGAAGAGGCCGTTCTCGAATTCGGGTAGGCCCACCGTCCCATTGCCCAGTTTGAACTTGAGATTCTTGTCGCGGTCGGCGCCCAACTCGAAGCTGCCCACGCCGAGCGCCGTTTTGCCCCCCAGGTGTGGCGGCCACTGGAGGTCCACGTTGTTGGCGCGCAACCCCCAGAAGTTTTGCGCACCGTCACCCACAAAGACGGCGTCCTTGAGTTTGAACGTCATCGCGCTCAGCTTGGGGTTGAAGTTGGTCAACCCCGCCTGAAAGACGGGGCGAAACTGGCCGTTGGTGTCTTGGGCGCGCCCGATCTTGAGCACCACCGGCAGCTTGTCGGCGTCGGCGCCGCTGCCAAATTGCAGGGTCGAGCGCACCTGGATCGACTGGACAACCCCCTCACTGACGATGCCTAGCGTCTGGCTAACCATCTTGAAGGCCGCGCCCAGTTCCCAATCGCGGATGGGCGCCTCGACGCCGCCAATCGAAAATTCACCCTCTTTGTATTTCAGTTTGCTAAACTGAAAGATGAGCGTCGTATCGGTCGGGTCCAGATTGGGGACGCTGGGGTTGTCCACCTTGAGCACCTTGACCGTGGCTGCTTCGAACTCGGCGGGCGCTCCCCCTTGCGCGGCGCGGACGACGACGCCGGATGCGTCCATCACCAACCCGGCCAGCCGCAGCTTGAACCCATCCACCCCGCCGCTAAACACGCCGCGCTCGTTCCACTCGCCGCGCACCTTGATCTGGAGCTCGTTGTTTTCAGCGCTGTCTTTGAGCCGCAGCCGGATGGGCAAGGTGGTCTTGAGTTTCTTGGCAAAGAGATCAAACTCGGCGTCGATGGGCGAAAACTCGGCCACCGTTCCGCCGTCTCGATAGAAGGGGGCCAACCCCGCTCGCTGCACAAAGTTCATCAAGTAGGGCGCGTTGCGCTCCACATCCTCGAGCAGATTGCCTTCGCCATAGGGGGCGCTACCGCCCGGCGGCAGAAAAATGCGCCCGGTGACCGGGTCGACAAAGAGAAAGCCGGTCACCACATTTTCTGCCGTCTGGGGCCGGTTAGGGCGAAAGGCAAAGTGGGTGGAAAGGAGCGGCTCGGCGCTGGCGTTGTCGTCGATAAAATGAAGGCGGCCAAAGAGCGCATTGGCCGTACCCGCGCGGGGATTGGCCTCCGCCCGGTGCGAAAACATCCCCTGGCGGGTATCTGCATTCACCGGGACGCCGGCAAAGGTGTCGGGCAGGGGGCTGACACGAATGACCATTGGCCCCCCCTTGATGCCGATGCGCAGGTTGCCCACCAGGTTGAACGAGGTGCTGGCCGGGTCATTCGGATTGGTCTGCAAGGTGTCGCCGCAGATCGTGATCTGCTCCACGTCGCGGCAGATCTGGCCCTGCGCCTGCGCCCTCGTCAGGAGGCCGACCGACAGCAGCGCAAGCGCCATGAGCGCAAGGGGGAATTTGTAGGGCATGGATCGGATCGATTGCACGCTCATCTGTTTTCTCTCCATTGGTGAGATCGCACACTGTTTCGATACTGTGCTCTGTCTGAAAACCGGAGTGATTCGAACGAGTAACTGTCTTTGCAAAGTCCGGTTTTCAACGCGGCCGCAGCATAACTGCGCGCCGGAGGATAGATGCTTGTCATCCTAGCCAAATTGCGATACAGTTTGCAATACAAACTTGAGCCTTGTCGTCAAGCCAACAGGAGCGTTCATGCCGCGCCGAAAGACCAATGAACGTCGCGAGAGCAGCGCCGCACACTTTGCCAACCTCCTGGCCGACATCCTCCATCAACTGCATACAACCCACCAGGACTTAGCCAATCGGCTGGGCGTCAAGCGCTACACGGTCGACTCGTGGACGCGGGCCACAAACCCCTCGCTGCCCTCTGCCGACAATCTTGAACGGCTCTGTCTCTGGCTCGAAGCGCGCCAGCCTGGCCTGAGCCGGCAACTGGTGGTGGCGGCGGCCAACGCCTTGCCCGTGCAGATGCCGATTTTGGGCGGAGAGAACCACGGCAAATTGCGCGCCGCAGAGACCAATTTCATCGGGCGCGAGGCGGCGCTGGCGGCGATACAAGGGTTGCTGCGCCAACACCGTCTGGTGACCCTGACGGGCGCCGGCGGGATCGGCAAGACGCGACTGGCGCTGCGGGTCAGCGAAGAGCTATTTCTCGATTTTGAGGATGGGGTGTACGTTGCCGAACTGGCTAGCCTTTCCCATCCCGGCTTGCTTGCGCACGCCATCGGCGCCGTGTTGCGGCTCTACGAAAGCGCCGGCATGACCATGCAGCAGGTGGTGATCGATGCGTTGCGCCCGCGCCATGCCTTGTTGGTGTTGGATAACTGTGAACACCTGCTCGCTGCGTGCGCCGAGCTTTGCCAACAGTTGCTGGATGGCTGCCCCCGGTTGACCATCCTCGCCACCAGCCGCGAGCGACTCCATCTGGCCGCTGAAGCACTCTGGGAAGTTCCCTCGCTTACCTTCCCGACTGCCGGCGCCGGGCACACCCGCCGGCAGCTCATGGCCGAAGAGGCGCCCCGCCTCTTTGCCCAACGCGCGCTGTGGGCGCGTCGCGGTCTCGATTGGAGCAACGAAGACGTGGAGCTGGTCTGCGATATTTGCCGGCGCCTGGAGGGGATTCCCCTGGCGGTGGAAATGGCCGCGGCGTGGATGGGGTCGCTCCCGCTTGGCGAGATTGCCAAACGGTTGAACCTGGAGTTTTTGGTGGCGCCCGAGCCGGGCGGTCTCCCCCGCCACCGCACCATGCGCGCCGTGATCGACTGGAGCTATCGCTTGCTCAACGCCGCCGAGCAGATGTTGCTGGCCCGGCTCGCCATCTTTCCGGGTAGTTGGACGGCGGAGGCGGCCCTTGCTGTCTGTGTGGGGCTCACCGCCGACGAGCCGGTGACCCCGACCCAGCTTCCCTATTTGCTCCAAACACTGATTCACAAATCGCTCGTGCTAGCCGAGGCGGACCAAGAACGGCATGTGCGCTATCGCATGTTGGAGATTACCCGCCAGTTTGCCTGGGAGCAGTTGGCTGTCGCCGGCAACGTTGCGCAATTGCGCCGGCGGCAGGTCGCCTATTATCTCGCCAAGTGCGGGGAGGCCGAGGCGGCCATGCGGGGCAAGCAGGGTGCGTCGTGGCTGGCGTGGTTTGCCCAAGAGCGCGACAACCTGCGCGTGACAATCGAATGGGCGCTTGCCGAACCGGCGCACCGCGGCCACGGCGTATGGCTGGCCGCGGCGATGGAGACCTTTTGGTGGATGCGCGGCGAGTATTCCGAGGGCCGGCAACTGCTGGCGCCCCTGGTGGCGGATCTCACGCTGCCGCCGCCCGTCCGTATCCGGTTGTTGCGCGCGTTGGGCGCGCTCTGCTGGGGTCAGGGCGAGCTTACGCAGGCGCAGCCGCTGCTGCAAGAGGCCGCCCAGCTTGCCCTCGACCACGGTGATCTACGAAACGCCGGGTGGAGCCTGTTGCACCTGATGTCGGTCTTTCTCCAACTTGGCGAATATGAGCGAGTGCAACAGACCGCCCAGCAGGCCGCGCCGCTCTTTTATCAGGCCGAGGATGGGGTGGGTATCGGCATGACCCTGGTGGCGTGGGCAAGCGCCCATTTGGGGGCGGGTCGTACCGACGAGGCCGGCGCACACATCCGGCGCGCACATCCCATCTTGGTTGCCGAAGGGGACTCAATCGGCATTGCCGAATGCCTGACCGTATGGGGAAATATTGAAGACGTGAACGGGGACTTTGCGGCGGCGCAAAGCCATTACGAAGCCGCGCTCCTCCACTTGCAGGCGGTGGACAATCGCCTCGGCATCTCGCATATCATGAACAATTTGGGCGTCTTGGCCTATCGTCAAGCGGCGTATGCGCAGGCCGCCGAATACTTCCTCGCCTCGGCTGAACTCGACGGCAAGATTGGTCACCTGTGGTGGCGGGCGTTCAAGCTGCTCAACCTGGGGGCGGCGGCTGTGCGACTGGGCGACACGCAACAGGCAGCCACCCACCTCAAGAGTAGCCTTGCCTATTTTGCCACGCGCGATGATCCCCACAGCCGCAAAAAGGTGTCTGAAACGCTGCTCAGCCTGGCCAAACTTGCCAGCTCGCCTGGCCTGTCCGTAACGTTGTTGGCCGCCAGCGCCACGATCTTCGCGGCCACCGGCTTTGGCGCCCAGGCCGTCGATGAGGCGGAGTTTGA
>JAHDWG010000247.1 GCA_023384495.1 Caldilineaceae bacterium | reverse complement strand
GTCCCTGTCGTTCACCGGCCACTTCGTCTTCAACGTTGAGCAGTTCCGGACTGCGGCTAAACAAGCGTGACCACGGCGGGGCGTGTAAGGGCCTGCTGTAGAGATCGGCGCCCCCAATCTCCTCACCATACGTGGTTCGCTGCTCGCTGGCTCGTGCCCGAAGGTTGCGCCACGCGCCTTGCAATTGGCCCAGCCATTCACGTAGCATGGTTCGTCCTCCTTCCCACATCCAATTCAGAATGACATCCCGCTTGACCTCAGCGCCTCTGGCGGTTACAAAGATCAACTCCTCGGCCTACGTTATCTCGACCCAACGCAGGGCAAACAAACCATCTACCTTGCCAACGCCTTGCAGCCGTTCGGTTCGCCCAGCCAGCCAGTCTTGGATATGGCGCCAGCCCTCACCGGCTTCCGGTGGTTGAGGCTGGATCATAGGTCGTGGTGGGGTGATGATCCACTCTTCGGCCAAGGCTTGCTGGGCCAAGGCCTGGCCAGGCCAAAGCGGCGTAGCTTGGCGTCGTAGCGTCTCTAGCCAGGTCGCCCAACATGGCCCGGCAGCTACGGAGGGCTCTGCTTCGCCAGCGATCAGGGATAGGTGCAATGACTCGACGGCCGTCCAATGGTCGAGCGCCGCTAATTCGGGCTCGACCCAGGCGATAAGCGCGGTGGCCAGCGCTGACTCTCCACGCTGAGGCCAGGTTATCAAAGGGTACTGGTGCAGCAGAACCCAGGCGCCCTCTAGCGTGTCGTCCAGGATCTGCGTGTATAGCCAGGTCAGCCGGGATGGATCCCAGGGGAGAGGTAGCTCACACTCGACTTGTTCGAGCAAATGGGTCAGATGGCCGGCCAGCGCCGTCAGGACATGCTCCAACGTTGCCAGCGTCGCCAACTCCTCTTGTGTCTGTTGGATGGCGGCCAGATAGAACTGGCGCGCCAGTTGCAGGTTTGACTCGATCCAGGCAGCATGCCGCCGTTGTGCCAGCGCGTCGAGCAGACGCCGGGCATCTTCGGGTATTCTTTGCCAATAATTCCAGATCCAGCGCGGCCAACGCCAGGGATGTAATGCGGCATTGGCCAGCCCGCGCCCTGTGCACGGCGGAAGCGAACGGCATAAAGCTTGCAAATGTAGGGTGGCCTGTTCAGCCAGTGCGCCGGCGCGCTCGTGGCGCAGCACAGCACTCTCCAGGCGCTCATCGACCATGCTTGCCGCCTGGCAGAGCCCTTGGCGATACCTATGGAGTTCGCTACGATAGCGACCTAATTGCGGCCAACCCTCTTCGGGCAAGAGATAGCTTTGTTGATGATGCTCCAGGCGCTCTTGCCCGCGGGCCAATTGCCCATCCAACCAGGCAAAACGAGCTTCCTGTTGCCGCATCCGTTCTTCTTTTTCATTGTTTTCCGCCTGACGAGCCAGGCTCTGGGCTAGATCCGCCAGGGCGGACCAGGGTGGCCGCCGCGCTCCCCAGCGCTCATCCACCGCCGGCGGCTGGAAGACAGCCGCCAGATCCTGCTCCAACCGGTTGGCATTAGGAAGGGATAGCGACGTTGGCAACTCGGCGCCGGCCTTCAGTTGGTTGATTAGGCGCGTAGCGAGTCGGTGCGCCCACTCGAGCGCTAACCATTGCTTCAGTAGCGGCGCCGGGGAAGGCCAGGCCGCGGCGCCTAGTGCGCGCAAGGCGCCGCGGCCCATCGCGCTCGGCCCAAGCAACGTATGGTTGGGCGCACAACTCCACAGTAGTACAGCTAGGGCGGTAGCCGCCTGCCAACGCCAATCAGCCGCATCCAGAAGCAGATGTTCCTGATTGACCGGCGCCGCCACGTAGAATCCGTTGGTCGCCTCACTGGCCTTCTGCCTGACCCAGAAGGCCAGCGCAGCCTCAGCAGCCGGCTCGGCTAGAAACAGAATGTGGGGTACAATAGCCACCCGCAACCGTTGCCATACCTGGTCGGTCAGCTCCTGTACCAACGCTGAGGGTGCTAGATCGAAACAAACATCTGACGCTTCCGATTCGGAAATCGGTATGAAACCGGGCGCTCCGGCGTCCACAGATGTGGTGACAAGATCGACCAGCACCCAGAGGTGGATTTCGCCCGGGCGTTCAAAAATGAGGCCCTGGTTGTGGAGCGTTTGCGCCAGCGTCTGCGCAGCCAGCGCCTCGGACGCGGCGATCAGGCATTGCAGCGTCTCGACCCCGGCACTCGGTGTATCCGCTTCAACCTCGACTAGTTGCAGTGGTGCGGCAGCCGCAAACCAGCGTTGGCTCAAGCCAAGCGCGTGGCGTCCCACCTGGATGGCATTGGAACCCTTCGCTAGCACAAGGAGGCGGTTGACGCCACGCAAATGACCGGCATGGCTGCCTGGGGTTAATGGCGGTGGTGAAGGTGCTGGTGCATGGTTCATCGTCAATTCTCTCCCGTTGCCGAATGGTTGCGGCGTAACTTCTCTGCATACGAGCGGGCGGCGCGCTGGAGCGTCTTTCTTATTTCGTCACGGGTCGGGCGGTTCACATAGTCGTCGATCTGGCGGAGCGCCTGATTGACGCCGTGCGCAGCGATCCACCCCTCAGCGCGAGCCGCGACCCGGGCAGCTAGCCCCTTCTCCTGCTGAAAACTGTGCAAGGCGTTGCGCAATCCATGCCCCAACGAAATGGCCTCTTCCAGATGATCTTCAGGATGATACGAGAAACGGTTCTCCGACCCCTGGATGTAGGCAAAAATTTCGCCTAAGGCAAAACGTTGACGGGCTCGTTCATCATCGCTCTGGAAGCCAGATAGCACATGAAGTGGCAGGGAGCCAGCTGCATTGGCGTAGGCCCGCTGCCAGAGTACAGCCGGTTTCAAGGCGTCGAACGAAACGCCATAGATGGTGCGTAGCGCCACAATACGCTCTGGATCGTTGGTGCTAACCAGGGTTAGGTCGCTGCCGCCAAAGAACGTCTGCCCGGCGTCGGGTACGCCGAGAATGAGTTGGTGGGGTAGTCCGGCGCCGCCAGCAGACAGCAGTGAGCGATCCAGGTTCCATGCGCCGGCGGCAAGTTCTTGTAGCAGGCTTTGCCAATATTGTGGCGAGCGATCGGGATGAAACTGGCGTAGCACATCCTCTACGGTGATCTGCGAGATGGGGTGGAAGGCGCGCGCCGCAGTCCTGAGCAAGGTATCCGCCAGTTCATCCGCTGTGATGTCCGCCCAGGCTAGCGGATCCCCCGCAGCGGCCAAAAAGGCCTGGACATCGGCCTCAGTCGAACCACGGTATGTGGTAAACAGATGCTCAACCAGCGGTGGTTCGGCCAGGGAGATCTCATACGCGGCGGGGACAGGGTGGGACAACTCAGCTGTGCGCTGCTGTAGCCACCCACGCGCGTGTCGCATCTTGTTCTGGGCGTTTTGCAGCTGTTGCTGCTGGCGATCGACCCACTCTTGGAGACGCCCTATTAGCTCAGCGCAAGACTCCTCAATGCGTAGCGCGAAATAGATCTGCACCAACCGGTCAGCCTCAGACAAATAGGTGTTGACCGTGGCGCGAGTACGGGTGCGACGACCCACAAAAAAGCTTTCGGAGGCGTGGGTCATGGCGGCGCCGGCGCTATCGAGCGCCGCCTCGCGCTGGGTGATGGCCTGAGTTAGCGTATTCTGTTGCCCGGCGATAGCTTTGCCCAATTGTGCCCAGATAAGCGCCATAACCGTTGGCGCTGACCTCACGCAACGAGTTTTCGTAGTTGATAGCGATTCCAGCCTCACTACGGCCAAGCTCGCTGGCAAAGAGCAAGGACAATCCCCGCCCCGTACGAGCACAGACTTCATTGATGTCGCGCCATGACCGGCCATTTTCATCAACGCCATCAATGACAAAGCTCAAGTCAACTGGGCGCTCCACGCTCTCAACAGTGAGATTGCCCGGATAGCGAGCAGTGAAGCCATCCCCTTGCATGAGCGCGTCCAATTCAAGAAAAAAGGCGTGGGTGTTGGGCAGCATGAAAGAATTGCGTACGTTGGAAAAGGCGCCGGGCAGCAGGTGCAGGCCGAACACTTTGCTGGTGTCGGCGAGACCGGCGCGGCGACGTAGATTGTCACGCACCAGGTAGGCCAGGTCGAGCAGCGAGCCGGAACCCTGGCCCCCGCAAGCCGAGCCGATGAGCACAATGTTGACGCCGGGTTCGGGTTGAAGTTCCTGGTGTAGATCATCGTCGCGCGCAGTGAGCTGTTGGAGCGTGTTTTCGATGAGCCGGTCGATCACTGGCGCGTTCCATACTACATAGAGTAAGCCCTGCGGACGTTCACGGGCAGCGCCGCCATAAAGGGTATGGCGGTAGATACGGCCCAGGTTGTCGCCCATTCGCTCAATCAGTTCGGGATGGCGGCCAGGATAGTGCTTAGGAACAATCGCTCGATAGCCAGCGCCGAACATCCACTGGAGCCGACTGGGATGATCAGGGCTTTCGTTGGTTGTTCCTTAGATTTATCCCTGTTCGTTCATGCTGTTGGCGGTGCTTTCGTCCCCCATCGGCTCAGTTACAGGTTGGCCGGCTGACAAGCAACCGGCGATGACAAAGTAAGATAAAGCCTGGCGACGAAGCATCAGACTATGATCTCCTCATAACACATGATATGATGGCGACAGCGATTTCGGTTCTGGTTTCCATGAGGTGAGCGATGTACGCAGTCGAATTCCAGGCTACGGTGCGGAATGGCACGATCCATATTCCGCCTGAATATCATAAGCAGTTCAGACATCGGGTCAAGGTCATCCTGATGACGGAGGAGGCAGTGGCGGCGACTCCCAATCTGATTGACCAGCTACTTGCTAACCCGATTCGGCTAACGGGCTTTCGTCCGCTGAAGCGGGAAGAAGTGTATGTCCGCTAATGCGCTGCCAGCCTGCTTTGTAGATACGAACATCTGGCTGTATGCCTTCATCGAAGCCGATGATGCGGCCAAATCAGCCAGGGCTCGTCAACTGCTCCAGGGGTCGCAGCCGGTGGTGAGCACGCAGGTGATCAACGAAATCTGTGTCAATCTGTTGAAACGCCGGGTCTTCACGGAGGAGCAAATCCGGGCGTTGATTACGTCGTTTTATGAGAAGTATGAAGTCGTCGAGTTGACGCCGGCTGTGCTGCTCGCGGCGTCGGCGCTACGAGAACGCTATTCGCTGTCATTTTGGGACAGCCTGATCGTAGCGGGCAGTCTGATGGCAGGGGTAGGCATGTTGTATTCGGAAGATATGCAGCACGGGTTGATCGTCGATGGCAAGCTCCAGATTCTCAACCCGTTTTTGGCGGGTGAGTAGGCCGCAGGTCATCTGGTGCGACTGTTGCCAGGTCTAGCTGAGGGACAGGCCGGCCAACAACCCGCTCCTCAGAAGCGGGTGCGCAGGGAGGGGGTTGTTGGCCGGCGACAAAAGGTCCTGCTAGTAAAAAAAGTGGTAAAAGGGTCATCGGAGGGTGGAAAAGGCCGGGTTTGGCGCCTTTGCGTCGCAAATACTTCAGTTCACGTTCGTGAAACTGTTGTTGGTAGGTCTCGGCATCGATGTGTTCAAACGGCTGGCGATTTTTACACATGGCATAGTAGATGCGAGCGATTTTGTGGGCCGCGCCCTGGGGGCACCCGGTGAGCGCCTGTTGGGGGCCGATGCGCGCTTTGAGGCGACGATAGAAAGCGCCCAGGGCAGAATCCGATTGAATGACTGACCGCGCCGCCAGTCGAAACGCTTGTGCGGCGTGGTTGCGAGTCTTGCGGGTTTTGGAGCGGAGGATTCTGCCGCCGGAAATGTCGTTGTGCCGGGAGAGACCGAGCCAAGAGCAGAAGTGTTTGGGGGTTGGCCAGCGGGACATGTCGACGCCCACTTCAGCAAACACAGTTTGGGCAATCGAGTTGGAAAAGCCATCGATGGCGACGAGATCGAGACCTGTGATGCGGAAGAGATGCTGACGTGTATGGCTGTTGGGCTCGTTCTTGCTCCTTGAGTTTTTCTTTTTGTGCTCGGTAGGTGCGGGCTGGGTCGGTGGGAAGCGGGGTTTGATAGCCGAGAAGTAGCGTTCGATCTGAGCGTCACATTCAGTAATTTTGGTGGTATAGAAGTCGTAGAGTTCCACTGCCTGCTGGAGGGCAAAGAGATAATCGGCGCGGTGAGCGCCTTGGCAATCGTCTCTTGCGAGGAGTGGCAGTTGGGGTGACGAAGTTGGGCGAGTTTAACCGGGTCCCGTTCGCCCCGTAGGATGCTGTGAATGATGGCCTGTCCAGTGTCGCCCATGATATTGCTGAGCACGACATCCAGTTGAATGTTCATCTGGTGCAAGGCTTTTTGCATATGCAGGACATACGGTGCGCGGCGTTCGATGAGTTCGGCCCGGTGGCGGAGGTAGGTGCGCAGTTGCCCCATTTCTGCATCTGGACGAAACGAGTCAGCGAGCAGACCAAAGCTGTGACACTGCTGCGGAATACTTTGTCGAAATTTGGCTCGAAGAAGCCACCAGTGCTTTTCTGGAATAGTCGGATACTTTACTCTGTTATTATCTGCTATTTTTGTCTCACACTAACGCCTTACCGAGGATAAACAAGAAACGACGTCACGTTATTAAACTCGCGAATTATCCAACGTATCAGTGTGGTTCGGCTCGCAAGACGGTTCAGCGGCCAACGAACACGGCTCACCGGCTGGCGAACGAGAGCAGCTGTACAAACTAGACGAACAAACATGGCCGAAGCCCTGGATGAGGCTCGCGGCCTCACGATTTTCCCAAGAAACTTGGGCCATGGGACGCAAGATATAGTGACAATTCCGATCAAAACACAACGAAAAAATCAAGTTTCTTAGCAGGAACAGACACCGCCCGGCTCAAACTTCAGCCAGTCCGGTGCAACCACCTCTGCTCAAAGAGCAATCGACATGACAGAAACGGACATTGGGGTGGCCGACAATCGTTACGGACGAGAAGCAAAAGCCGTAACATCCCCTGGTGTGTCCGAACCCGCGTTGCAACCTGGCTCCCGGTCATGCGTGAATCGAACAGTGGTGGCGGGTGTGATGCGAGCACATCACGGCCGACCCCGCTGAGGAAGGTACGTTTGCTCTTGGTCGTGACTGGGCTCGTCCATCGTCTTGCCTGATCGCTGTTCAACCAATAGAAGGAGCAAGGCCATGGCTACCCGACCCACCAAGCACACGCACCAGGCCACCCAATCCGGCCAACCCGCACACCGTTGTCAGTGGTTCATCCGAATGCAGCTGGGCTTGATATTGGCAAGGAGGAGATTTTCGTCGCCGTGCCTGCTGACCGTAGCACCCATCCTGTGCGCAGGTACGCCACCTTCACGCCTGACCTCCATGCCCTGGCTGACTGGTTACAAAGCGGTCAGATCGATACCGTCGCCATGGAATCGACAGGGGTCTACTGGATTCCGATCTATGAACTGCTCGAACAACGGGGTATCCGCTGTTGCCTCATCAATGCCGCTCATTTCAAGCGCGTCCCTGGCCGCGAGAGCGATGTGCAAGATTGCCAGTGGTTACAGCAGTCCCACAGTCTGAACCGGGTTGAGGGTGTGGTCAGTGCAAAGGAGGGCCTGTGATTCGAATTGCTCATGCGGGTCCCGGATCAGCACCCAGCGGATAGGCACGACGGGCTTGCCCACATGGTACCAGACGGAACGTCCCGTTGCGATTTCGAGCGTGCGAGAGACGCCGCCATATCAACGAACGGTCACCGATTGCCAGCGAGTGTGTGGATGGTCGATGAAGACTTGTGGCGTTGGCAAACGGACGCCCTTCTTGCGTTTGCGACCCAGTTGACCCTTCTTCTCGCTCGGTTTCGGTGTGTAGAGGGCTAGACGCAAGCGTGTAATCACCGCAACTGGATGGGCAAGAGTTTGACAGGCATGTAGAAACTCGAGTGTCGTATAGGTGCGGTCCACGACGAGTACGACCTGACGTTCCGGCAGCCATCGTCGAAGCTGATAGACCATCTGCCGAGCCCAGTCCAACAACGACTTGGCTGACCGTTTCGACTCCGCATAGAAGCGCTCGGATGGCGCTAACACAGTCAGAAATGGCAACGCCCAGCTCTGTTGTGCCCAAGGTATTTCGGTCAATCACATGAGACAAACCCAACGTAGACCACTGGCCTTGACCAAGTGACTCTTTGATGAACGAACCGGATGCCGATAAATGCCGCGTGCTTTGATCTGTGGACCCCATCGCCTTTCGATGGTTTCGTCCAGCCCGAAGACCAACGGCCCTGTACCAAGAGAGAGATAGTGAAAGAGCAGGCTGAGCAAAACTTCACTGAGCGCCCTTGACGACCAGGAAGCACGATTGAGAACCTGGTGGTATTTCGCAAACGCTTGCTCGTTTTTGCACCTAACTGTTTTGTAGTTAATACTTTTTACAAAGGATGTGAGATGACCATAGGTAATGATACAATTACGATTCTATATGGTTGTGCGAGAGGTGGGACGTGAGCGAGCAGTCAGCAGCGTTTGTCGACGACTCTGCCAGTGACCCCGCCCTGCTGAGGGTGCTGGCGGCCGCCGGTCTGCCTGGAACTGGGCGCTTTCCTCCAAAGGCCGGCTGGGTTAGCCGCGTATGGGTTGGCGACGAATACGTCGTGCGGCTGAGCAACGGACAGTTTCGAGACTCGTTTCGCCACGAGGCCACGGTCGTGAACCTGCTCGCCGGCAGCGAGGTCCCACACGCCCGGCACCTTGGCTACGGCGACGGCCTGGACGGTCCGTGGTGCGTCTCCGAACGCCTGCCCGGGCGAACCCTGCACGACGCGTGGCCCGGGGCGGACGTGCCCACGCGCCGCGCAATGATCGAAAGCCTCGGCTTTGCGCTGCGCGCACTCCACCGGGTTCCTGTCCCGGCGGACCTGCTGCCCCCGTGGCTAGCCGATGCGCTCGCCGGGAAGCCGCGCGTTTCGTTCCACCCCCCCGTGGTTAGTGCGGCGCTCGGTCAGGTCGAGGTTGCGCGGCGACGGCCCGGGTGTGACTCGCGCCTACTCGCCGACGTCGCCGACTGGGTCCGGGAGCGGCTGGCCTTGTTCGCTGCCGACGAACCCGTTCTTGTCCATGGTGACGTACATGGAGCCAACGTGATGGTTGACGAAGGACGAGTTACCGGTCTTGTCGATTTCGCCGAGGCGGTGGCCCAGCCAGCGGATGTCGAGCTCGATACCATCCTGCGCTGGTGCGCGAAGGCGAGTGAGTACCCACCGGTACCCGACGGGCGAGGGCTCGACGAGAACACACTCACTGATGTCCCTAGATGGCTGCGTGGCGCGTATCCGGAACTGTTCGAGCGCGAGCTTCTGCGCGAGCGGTTGCTCTTCTATGACATGCAGCGTGAGCTCGCGCTCCATGCACACCACCCCCTAGCGGACGAGCGTGAAGCGGCGCGTGACCGCATTGCTCGCGTGCTTTCAGGCCACAACCATCTGGATGGGCTCGCCTGGTAGCCGCATCGTCGTGAGACCTTCGGTCAGGTTGGCCGTAGGCGGTGGGGTCAGTTGCCCTCGGTCGCCGGCCGGATAACTCGGGGATGAAGCCGACCGTCCGCCCCCGTTTAGCTGGGAGACTGGCAGCCGTCTGGGCGTTGGGGGCGGGCCGGCGGCTTATCCCCCAATCCGTTAGGCGGCAGCGAAGCAAGGTTCATTGAAAATTGCTGGCACTGGCACGTTGGCAAAACCAGTGCATGGGCATTGGTGGACGGTCGATGGGGTCGCGGGCGAAGCTGTGCAGTCATGGCATTGCAGTCTGTTGCAGACAGTGAAGGTCAGGGGTGTTGTGTGTTCTGGCGCATGTGGGCAGTAGGCCGCGGTTCTGTCGAAAGGTTCTGGTTGGCCGCCTAACATCCGCTCTACCGGACCAGGGGTGATGCCGCAGGCGGCGGCTACGCCATCAGCGCGTTTTTGCCTGGTCGGTTTTCGAAGTTGCTGCGGTCGAAGGGAGTTGGTCGGTCCACGCCCCTGGCTGGTAAGCTCTGCGTTGGCCGGCGAGCAGCTAGCGGGGATGACAAAGCAGGAAAAGACCGATGGCTTCGTGCAGCGTCAGTGGCGTCGTGATGTGATGAGGCAATCGAATGAGCGAACCATTTACACCCGAGGCAGAGTCGTATTGGCAACTTGTCCCGGCAAGGACAAAAGAAGTTGTGCTCACCAACGTTTGGTGTAGGCAGTGCCAGGGTAGGACTACTATGATCCAGGTCAGCGGCGAGATGGTAGCGGGTGATCTGCTCCTGACTGGCATCTGCAATCGGTGTGGCGCCAAAGTTGCGCGTCTAGCGGAAGGGGCGTAACAGTGGGCAAGCGGTTGGTCGGGCAGGGAGGAAAAAGCAAGCGCAGGAGTGCACTGGCCAACAACCCGCTGCACCGGAATGGCTCCACATAGAGCCGTGCGGTGTCTGCTCCTTCGGCCATGTTTGTTCGTTTAGGTTATTGAGGTGCTCTCGTTCGCCAGCCGGTGACCGATGAGGGGGAAAGTCAAGGAGGGAATCATCCAATTGGTGAAAAAGGGCTGTCAGGCCCTTTTTGGGGAGCGGCGCTGCTCGCAGTCTCTGGTGAGCCGGCGCTCGGTGTGCGGTTGTGCGAGGGTCAAGGCTCGCCACTGGTGGCGGCGAAGAGGGGGTCGTCATCCAGATGGGGGAAGCGTTGGCGCAGCTGGTCGGGCGAGAGGAGGGGGAGGCGGGTCTCGCCTTGAACGATGGCGGTGACCTGGCCGGCCAGCCCGATGAGGGTAAGGGCGTAGGCGGCAAAGTCGTGCAAGCGCAGACCCTGGCGCTGCTCCTTGGTGAGTCTGCCGGCCAGACGCGCCCAGCGGGCCCCCGACTTAGCCGCGAGTTGCTGGGGGGAGAGCAGGGCAGCGGTGGGTGCGCCGTCGTCACCGTGGGTGAGGAGATGCCAGACGGCGACGAGCAGCTTGCGAGCCACGGCGGTGATGGCCTTGTTGTCGCCGATGCGGCGGGCCCAGAGATTCTCTCATAATTGTCAAGCCCCAATTTGATGAAAATCAGGGTT
>JAHDWG010000246.1 GCA_023384495.1 Caldilineaceae bacterium | reverse complement strand
TTTATTTATGACAACAGCGTCTCGCCGCCGGCGTTGACAGCTATGGGCCAAAATTGGGCGGCCTACGCCAGCGCGTTGGCCGATGAAGTTGACTTTTACCCGGTAAAACTCTCAACGGTGGGGCCGCCACCCCTTGCCAGCGATGGGCCTAGCAACATTACGCTGCGCGCCGTGATCGCCAACAGCGGCAACACCCTGGGCGCCCAACCGGTGACCGTACGCTTTTATGATGGTGACCCGACGCAAGGTGGGCAATTGATTGGCGATCCTCGCACCGTTACCGTCGCCGGGTGTGGCGCACAGGCCACGGCGACAGTGCGTTGGGATGATGTGCCGCCGGGCGTCTATCGCGTCTATGTGGATGTGACCGCCGGCGCCGGTGTGACGGAGCGCAACCTGGCCGATAATCGCCTGAGTACGACGGTCTTCTTTGCGACGGATCAGCTCCATTTGCCGGTGGTCATGCGCTTCAACGCCTTTCGCGATTGAGGGCAATCGGTGACGCTCGTGAGCGCGCCTGTGAGATTTTACAAGCATTCCTAACTTTGGTATTCTGCAAGCCGCTTTGATGCGGCTCGCCACTGGTGCAAGCGCATCTGACGTGTGCTATCGACGGTGGTGGGGATCGTTCAGGTTCGGGGCATGGCGCCAGGTTGCAGACACGATGATGAAACACATAGGGCGACATGACAACGAGCGCAAGGGTGGGGGCGCGCCAGCCGCACCGGGCCAAACGCGGCCTTTCCCTCATCTGATTGAGCGGCTGCGCGAGCTCTATCGCTACCGCGAACTGATCCGCAATCTTGTGGCCAGTGAGCTAAAAGCGCGTTACAAGAACAGCACGCTGGGCTTTTTGTGGAGCCTGCTCAATCCATTGGGCATGATGCTGGTTTTCACCATCGTCTTTGGCGTCATCATGCCCAACCCACAAATTGATAAGTATCCACTCTTTCTGCTGTGTGGGCTGCTGCCGTGGAATTTCTTCTCTGAGGGCGTGATGGGCAGCGTCAACAGCGTCGTGAACAACGCCAATCTGATCAAAAAAGTCTACTTTCCCCGCGAAGTGTTGCCGATAGCCGGTGTGCTTGCGCAATTGGTCAACTTTTTGTTGGCCTTTGTGATCCTCTTTGTGGCGCTGCTCATCTTCCGGGCGAGCTTTAGCCCCTGGCTTTGGATGTTGCCCATCCTGATCTTGGTGCAGACCTGCTTTACGATTGGCATTGCGTTGATCCTAAGTACGCTCAACGTCTTTTACCGCGACACCGTCTTGATTATGAACGTGGTCATGCTGGCCTGGTTCTTTCTGACCCCCATCTTCTATGCGGCGGCCACATTACCCACCAGTTATACGCTCTACGGTGTCGAGCTCAACGTGCGGCGGCTGTTGTTTATCTTTAACCCGGTTGCCTCGCTGGTGAATCTCTATCAGGATTTGCTCTATTGGGGGTCGCGCACAGACTTTGACTTTTTCTGGCGCACGGTTGTCACGGCGCTTGCCGTGCTCGTTTTGGGCTATTGGGTGTTTGTTCGCTACAGCGATCGCTTTGGAGAAGAGCTATGAGCGTTCAGCGTAGCGACCGCGCCCAGCCGGGCGAACCGCAGATTGAACTGCGCAACGTGTCGCAACGCTTTGTGTTGCAGCGCGCGCGCCAACGTTCCTTCCAGGAGTTGTTTTTGGGCTTGCTGCGCCGTGAACGGCGCGCTGCCGAGTCGTTCTGGCCGCTGCGCGACGTTTCGTTTTCGCTCTACCCGGGCGAAAGCGTGGGAATCATTGGCCCCAACGGCGCCGGGAAGAGCACCCTGCTCAAATTGCTCAGCGGCGTGCTCAACCCCACCAGCGGCGACCTTGTCATCAATGGGCGTATTTCGTCGCTGCTGGAGCTTGGCGCCGGCTTTCACCCTGAGCTGACGGGGCGCGAGAACATCTATCTCAACGGTTCGATCTATGGCTTGAGCCGCGCCCAAGTAGACCGGCGACTGGATGACATCATTGCCTACGCCGAGTTGGGCAACTTTATCGATACGCCCGTCAAGCACTATTCGTCGGGTATGTATGTGCGGCTTGGGTTTGCCGTCGCCATCCACACCGCGCCTGATCTGCTGCTGGTGGATGAGGTGCTCGCCGTGGGGGACGCCACCTTTCAGCGCAAATGCCTCAACAGCATCCAGCGTTTTCGCGACAATCACGGCACGCTGGTGCTGGTCTCGCACGACTTGAGCATCATCCAGTCTGTTTGTCGCCGCGTCATCTGGTTGGAGGATGGGCGCATCCACGGCGACGGCCACCCCACCGACGTGGTGATGGCCTATCTGCAACACCTGGCAGACCGAGAGGAGACACAGAAGCAGGTCGAAAAAGCGCGGCGACCTTCGGCGGATCAGGTGGAAAACGAGCCCGAGGCGGAGGATGCTGGGGCGAGCGCACCGCCCGTGCGGCGGTGGGGCGTCGGCCATGTCCGTATTCGCAGTGTGGAGCTGTGTGACAGCCAGGGCGCAGTGCGGACAACCTTCCGCAATGGAGACCCAGTTACGGTGCTGATCCATTATGAGGCGCCGTCGCCGGTGGAAAAGCCGGTCTTTGGGCTGGGGTTTTATCATCAGAATGGCACACACATCTGTGGCCCCAACACCAAGTTCGACAGCCTGACCTTACCCGTGGTTGAGGGCGACGGGGTGGTGCGCTATGAGATCCCGTCGTTGCCGCTGCTTGAAGGGGGCTATCTGTTGTCGGCGGCGGTGGTGAACGACGCCAATACTGAAACGTATGACTATCATGATCGGCTGTATGAGTTCCAAGTCTATCGGGGCAAGTCGCGCGAAACGTATGGGCTGATTACCCTGGGCGGCGCCTGGGCGCATGATAAAGTTCCAGCGCCGATTGCAACGTACGCACCCATCGACAAAGTCGAAGAACACGCATAGACCGAGACAGAAGTGTTGGCAGGCAGCAGCGCCGCGCCAGTGAACCTGCACACGGAGCAATGGATTATCATATCTGAATATGGAGGATGAAACGAACAATGTATACGACACGGTTGATGCGCACTACGCTGTGGGCGCTTCTTCTTTCACTGACGTTGGGCCTGACCGGCGGGATGGATCTCCGCACCGAGCAGGCTTTGGCGGCCGATGAAGCGCAGCAGGAACGGGTGGCGCTGCCGATAGTGAGCAATCGCTCCTGCGGCGGCCTCAAGCAACCCGGCCCGTTTGGCGTTCAGATGTTTGGCACCACAGGCGCGACAAACAGATTCAACGCCCCCCTGCTGGAAAGCGGGGCGCAATGGGTGCGCGCCGAAATTGACTGGCGGCGCGTCGAGCCGGAGAACACGAATCCGCCCACCTACAACTGGGATTATGTGGACCGAACGCTGCGCGCCGTGCTCGACACCTGCGTGAACATGATCGTGACCCATGAGTACAACCCGGATTGGGCTGCTACCTCGCCCCATGGGCCAGTTGACCGCGTGCCCGTCTCGCGCATGGCCGACTACCTGGCCGCCTTTGCCGAACGCTACGACGGCGATGGCTTTAACGATGCGCCCGGCTCGCCGATGGTGCGCTATTTTGAGCTATACAACGAGCCCGACGCCACAGGGCCGGGCATCAACCGATGGGCGCATCATGGCGCAGAGTATGCCCAGATGCTCGCCACGGTCTACCCGGCCATGAAGGCCGCCAACCCCGATGTGCAGGTGGTCTTTGCCGGCATCGCATATGACTGGTTCGAGGATTTGGGGGGGCCGTTTGTCCGCCGTTTTCTTGATGATGTGTTGGCCGCCGGGGGGGGCGCCCACTTTGACGTGATGAACTTCCACGTCTATCCTCCCTTTGCCGGCAACTGGACCACCAACGGCGGCCCCGGCCTGTATGAAAAGACGCAGGCTGTGCGGGCGAAGCTGGCTGAGTATGGGGTGAACAAGCCGATTGTCATCACCGAGGCCGGCCATCACAGCAACGCCAATGCCCCGATCCCTGGTTCGCCTGAGGATCAGGTGAAAAATCTGGTCAAGCTCTACACGCAGACGGTGGCCGCTGGGGTGGAGTTTACAGCCTGGTTCTTGCTTTACGATTTGGGCGGGACCTACGAATATGAATCGGGTTTGGTGACCAACGCCAATCCCCCTCAGAAGAAACCGGCCTTCTTTGCTTATCAGCAAGCGATCAAGATGCTGTCGAAGGTTCAGCCCGACCATCGCCTGACACCGGCGGAAACGGGCGCAGCGGACATGGAGGCCTATCGCTTCCTTGACTTTGTCAACAACCGGGTGCTCTACGTGGCCTGGCTCAACCCACTCGACGCCGGCGGTCAGAAGCTGCTGACGGTGGACGGCGCGGCGGGGACGGTCATCGATGTGTTCGGCGGCGCGACGCCGATTACCGACGGGTCTGACGGCAGCGTCGACGGCAAGCTCAGTGTGGCAATTTCGGCCATGCCCGTCTACATTGTTGTGCCAAATTAGCCTCATTGCCTGATTGGTCCTGGCGACCTCAACCGCTGAATTTAAGTTCTGTTTGAAACCAAGCGTTTTTGCCGGGTGAAAATGCTTGGTTTCAAACAACCGCCAGCTTCTGCTAGGTTACTCAGCGTTTGCTGCAACTGCCCCCTGTCCGACTGCTTCTTCTGCGAGCAGATGCACGCCATCGCCCACGATTTCGCCATCGGCAATGGTGACGGTGCGCGTCACCTGTTTGGCCAGCTCCACATCGTGCGTCACCATGACAATCGTCTTGCCCTGGTCGATCATGCGTTGGAAGAGCTGAAAGACCGCATCCGCCGTCTTGGAATCGAGGTTGCCCGTGGGCTCGTCGGCCACAAGCAACGGCGGGTCATTGGCCAGGGCGCGGGCAATCGCAGCGCGCTGCTGCTGCCCGCCCGACACCTCCGACGGCAGCTTGTCGGCCTGGTCGGCCATCTCCACCAGGTCGAGCAGATGGAGCGCCCGCTCGCGACGTTCACTGGGCTTGAACATGTTGCAGAAATCCATGGGCAACATGACATTCTCAACACAGGTGAGCATGGGCAACAACTGAAAGAACTGGAAGATCACGCCAATCGTCTTGCCCCGCCAGACGGCCATCGGGCCTTCGTCCAGTTTGTGAATGGCGATGCCGTTGATCAAGATTTCGCCCGAGGTTGGGCGGTCGATGCCGGTGATCATGTTGATGAGCGTGGACTTGCCGCTGCCCGACTTGCCCACCACCGCCACAAATTCACCCCGGTCGATTGCCAGGTCAACGCTGCGCAGGGCCATGAATTTCCCTGCTGGCGTTTCGTACGCCTTCACGACCTGATGTAGCTGGATCAACGCCTGCGCTGTCGCCGCGCCGTTGCCGCCTACGGGTGATTCGGTTGCGCCATTTTGTTGATTGCGGCGCCAAAAGGGTAAAAAGAGCACTATGAACTCCTATTGGTAACTCAACACTTCGCGCACAGTGAGGCGGGACGCCCCACGCGCGGGCAAGAAGCTTGCCAGAGTCGAGAGCAGCAGCACCGTCACCAGCCAGAGCAGCGCGCCGCCGGTGGAGAAGATATAGCTCGGCGCGGCCTGCAAGAGCGAGCGGCCCACGGTGTCGGTGATGATCTGGCTGGCCGGCAAGGCAAGCAACCCGCCAATGATCCAGCTGATCAGCCCAATAATCACCCCTTCCACCAGCACAATCCGCAGCACTGCCCGGTCGGATGCGCCAATCGCCCGCATGACGCCGATCTCGCGCGTACGCTCCAGCACGTTGATGCTCATGGTGCCCATCAGCCCCAGCCCGCCCACAAAACCGAGTAGCAGGGCCATAAAGAGCAAGAAGACGATGATCACGTTGAAGATCGTCGAGATGATGGTGCGCAACTGGGCAATCGTCTGCATCTGCTGGACGCGAAAGCCGCTGCTGCGATACGATTCCTCCAGCGCATTGCCAAATGTCAATTGATGTTCGGGGCTGCGATCATTGAGACGCACCAACGAGATCTGCGCCCGGCCCACCGCGTTGGTCACCCGGCCAAAGTAATCAAAGTTGATAAAGCCATTCGGGCCGGTGAGGATGCCGCGCACAATGCCCACCACCTCAAACTCGCGCTCCTTGTTGTTGATGTTTAGCGTGATGATGCTGCCCACCGTCACGTCGTCTTCCGTACGCAATACATCGGTGTTGATGACGATCTGATTGGTGTCGTCGTCGCGCAGCCAGCGCCCCTCGATCACCGTGGGCTGCATC
Organism: Caldilineaceae bacterium; assembly: GCA_023384495.1. Lineage (GTDB taxonomy): Bacteria > Chloroflexota > Anaerolineae > Caldilineales > Caldilineaceae > CFX5. The sequence continues at coordinate 4,835 of JAHDWG010000246.1, read as the reverse complement.
ATCTCCGTGTCGGCGCGTGGCGCATAGATGACGATGCCGTCGCTCTCGCTCTCGTCGGGCCGGACGCGGCGCACCGTGCCAAAGCCCCACGTTTCCACCCGTTCGATGGCGGGCTGCCCGTCCAACTGGCGGATGATGCGGTCGCTGCGGTAGGGCCGGTCAAAGAGAATCTGCACATCGTAGTCAAAGAAGAGCAACGCATCATCCAGCGTCTGCACCAGCGACGCCCGCACACTGAAGATTGAGATAAAGATAGTGCTGGCCAATGACAGCGTGATCAGCGTCAACGTCAGCCTCGATTTGCGGCGGAAGGTATTGCGCAGCGAAATTTGCGCCGGCCTGTCCATGGGGACGACATAGCGCAGCGCCACAATGAGACGGTCGAGCAGGCCGCGGCCAAAGCGGCCCTTGCCCAACCCCACATCGCTGATGGCCTCGCGCACGCTAACGCGTACCCCGCGCCAGATGGGCAAGATGGCGGCCAGCAGCGGCGCGCTCAGCCCGACCGCCGCCTGCACCAATACGACGCGTGGATGGAGTGTGAGGCTGCCCACATCAAAGTTGAGCAGCCCGCCAAAAATCGAGGCCAACCCCACCGCGCCGATCGCGCCCAACGGGATGCCGATCAAAAGCGCCAGCAGCCCAAAGGCCAGCACCATCACCACATACATGGCGGTGATCTGCCCGGCGCGAGCGCCGATCGATTTCATGATGCCGATCTGGCGCACTTGCTGCGTCATGATTGCCGACAAAGTGTTGACGATCAGAAAACCGCTGAGAATCAAGGAAAGCACGCCGATCGCACCGAGGATCAGCGAAAAGGCATTGAGAAAATTCTGCGCCGGATGTTCGCCGGGTGGGAAGATGAGCACAAAGATCACGACGACGCCACTACGCTCCAGCCGATCCTGAATCTGTTTGCCCACGGCCTGGATGTGGTCGTAATCGAGCTTGTTTTCTGCCACCACGTAAAGCAATTGGTTGTAGTCGCGCGGCTCGCCCAGCCACTCCAGCGTGTCGTAGCTGATGTAGCCGTAACCCGCGCCGTTGATGAATGCGGGCAACTGGCTGAGGTCATGCACGCTGCCCACAATCTTTAGCTCGCGCGGCTTGCCGTCAGGCGGCTCGATAAGCAGCGTGTCGCCGATGGCTACATCGCCCAACCCCAGCGCCGCCGAAAACGAAGCGCGCTCAATGAGCAGCTCGCGCCGGTCTGGCGGGTATTTGCCTTCTTGTGGCTTGAGCTTGTTGATGGTGATGTCTTCAAAGTCGGGCACGGCATAGAGTTGAATGCTGCGCCACTCCCCGGCCTTGTCTTGAAAACGGACGCTGACATAGCGACGCCCTTCGGCCTCGCCTACCTCTTTGGTGCGGCGGATCGTCTCCACCATGTTCTCGTCAAAGGTGTTGAGCGCGTAGACCACACCGCTGGCGGGGTTGACCGCGGCGTACGCTGCGGGCAGATTTTCATCGACAATGATCTGCGCACCCATCACCATGCCAATCGCCGTGACGCCCACCGCAATGGCGAGTAACACGATGATGGTGCGGGTCTTGTTTGACCAGAGGTCGCGCCAGACCTTGCGCCAACGAGGTGAGAGCATCTCTCTGCTTTCGGAACACGCAATGATTCAGAGTTAGGGTACTGGCATCGGGCCACTGTGTCGCGGGCTACGGTGACATATCGAATGTGTTGCAGACGCGCCAACGTCTTGCCCTGCGCAGTCGCCCACGGAGACAATACGTGGTTTGGGCGAAAACGGCGCGGCGTTACATCGATTGTCGCGCGCCATTGGCCGTGGGACAGTATATCATGAATCGGCTGAGGCCAGACCAAACCAGCCCGTGCGCGGCGCAGAATCGGTTTGACACTGGCCTCAACAGAGTTTATGATTGCCCCATCCATGCTTGTGCGCAAGCAAGCCAACACGCAAACCGACCAAGGAGGAATCGATGCCCATCCGTGATCCATCCTGCCTGCAATATGGCCTGACCGACGCCGAACGCACGCAGTTTGACGAACTTGGCTACTTCATGGTGGAGAACGCGCTCGACCCGGCGCAGGTGGCCGCGCTCACCGCATCCACCGACGCGATCTACAGCCGCAAGGTGGCCGAAGGTCACGAACAAGACAAGGCGCTCTTCTACCCCAATTTCATCCCAGACAGCCCCCTTTATCAGGACCTGGTCGATTATGAAAAGATTCTCCCCAAGGTGTGGGACATCCTCGGTTGGAATATCTATCTCTACCATGCCCATTTGATTGTCACACCGCCCACCGGTCAAAGCCCCAATGACAAAACCTTTGGCTGGCACCAGGACAGCGGCCGCACCAATATGGAGATGGAAGGCGACCCACGGCCACGCCTTTCGCTCAAGGTGGCCTATTTTCTGTCCGACACCAGCGAGGCGGGCCGCGGCAACTTCTGGGTTGTGCCCGGCAGCCACCTCTGGAACACGATTGACAAACCAGCATCGGGTGAAGGCCAGCCAGCGGGCGCAGTGCCGGTGCTGGCAAAGCCGGGGACAGCCGTCTTCTTCGACCGCCGTCTCTGGCATACGGCCTCACCGAATTGGTCGAACCTCACGCGCAAGGTGCTTTTTTATGGGTATGGCTACCGCTGGATTCGCACCAAGGATGACATGACGGTGCAAAATCTGTGGGAACAGAGCGACCCCATTCGCCGGCAGTTGTTGGGGTGGGGCGTCAATGCCAACGGTTTCTATTCACCCACCGACGCCGATGTGCCGTTACGCGTCTGGCTGCGCGAACATGCGCCATCGCGGGCAGCATAAGGGAGACAATCATGGGGCAACTTGATAACAAAGTCGCTGTCGTCACCGGCGCCGGTAGTGGGATCGGCAAATATACCGCCCTGACGCTGTTGGAGGAAGGCTGTTCGGTGGTATTGGCCGGGCGGCGCGCAGACGCGCTCCTCAGTACGATTGCCGAAGCAGGGCCGGCCGCCGAACGAGCGCTGGCCGTACCTACCGATGTGGGCAAGCCCGACTCGGTGCGCGCCCTCTTTGCCAAAACGGTGGAGCGCTTTGGCCGGCTCGATCTGCTCTTCAACAATGCCGGCGCGGGCGCGCCCGGTCTCCTCCTCGAAGAGCTGACCTACGAACAATGGCAAGCCGTGGTCGATGTGAACCTGACCGGCGCCTTTCTCTGTACGCAAGAGGCGTTTAAGATCATGAAGAGCCAGAGCCCCATGGGCGGGCGGATCATCAACAATGGTTCGATCTCGGCCCATGCGCCGCGCCCCAACTCTGCGCCCTACACCGCCACCAAACACGCCATCACCGGCCTCACCAAAGCCACGGCGCTCGATGGCCGCAAGTATGATATTGCCTGTGGTCAGATCGACATTGGCAACGCAGCCACCGACATGACCGCGCGCATGAAAAGGGGCGTGCCCCAGGCCGATGGCTCGGTGGCGGTTGAGCCCACCATGAATGTCATGCATGTGGCGCACGCTGTCCGCTTTATGGCGACCTTGCCCCTCGACGCCAATGTGCAGTTTATCACCATCATGGCGACCAAGATGCCGTTTGTCGGGCGCGGCTGAAAACAAGGAGCCACCTATGGGACAACTCGACGACAAAGTGATCATCATCACTGGCGCAGGCACGGGCATTGGCAAAGGCATGGCGCGCGCCTTTGCCAAAGAGGGCGCCAGCCTTGTGCTGGCCTCGCGCAACCAGGCCCACCTCGATGAAACCGCGCAGGAAGTGCGCGGCTATGGCGCGCGGACGCTCGTGGTCCCCACCGACGTCACCGACGAACAGGCCGTGATCGCGCTCTTTGCCAAAACCATGGATGAGTTTGGCCGCGTCGATGTGCTGATTAACAACTCAGGCGCATTTGATGGCGGCCCGCTTGACCAACTCTCGTTGGAGACATGGCTCAAGGTGCTCCATGTCAACCTCACCGGTCCCTTTCTGTGCAGCCGCGAGGCCATGCGCATCATGAAGGCGCAAGGGGGTGGTCGCATCATCAATGTGGGCAGCATTTCGGCGCAGATGCCGCGCATGAATTCGGCGCCCTACACCACCACCAAACATGGCATCGTCGGGCTGACCAAAGCCGCCGCGCTGGAGGGCCGCGACTACAACGTGGTGGTCAGCGCGCTGCACCCCGGCAATGTGCTAACCGAACGGCGTTCCGCCGGCGGCCGCGACGCCGACCAAGAGCCCATGATGACGGTTGACGAACTGGCCCAGGTTGCGCTTACCATGTGCGCCCTTCCGCTCCACGTCAACGTGCTCGAGGCCATCGCGCTGCCCACCACCCAAAAGTATGTCGGACGCGGGTGAATCAACTCAGGACTCATCAACCATGAACACTCCTTTTCGGATTGGCGTCACCGCCGACTTCAAAGTGGCCGTCCCTGGCCGGCTGGATGCCGCGCTCACCGACCTGCTCGACCCGTTGCCGCAGGTGGCATACGAGTATTTCGATGCGACAGGCCAGGATGAGCGGGGCGCTTATGTCACCGCGCAAGACATCGCCGGCTATGACGCTGTGCTGGCGCTGGCGGTTCGTTTCACCGCGGCCACCTTCGAGCCGGGCGCACGGCTGGCGGTGCTGGCTCGCTGGGGCGTCGGCTATGACAACGTCGATGTGCCCGCCTGCACCACTGCCGACGTGCTGCTGGCCATCACGCCCGATGCCGTGCGCCGGCCGGTGGCTGAGGCCATTGTCACGCTCATCCACGCACTCTCCATGCGCCTCTATGACAAAGATCGGCTGGTGCGCACAGGCCGCTGGAACGAGCGCGCCAATGTCCCCAGTGTGGGGCTGCGCGGGAAGACGCTCGGCTCGGTGGGGTTGG
>JAHDWG010000762.1 GCA_023384495.1 Caldilineaceae bacterium | reverse complement strand
TTGTTAGGCGTTGAGCCGCCCCCGACGCTTGCTCGTCAGGGTGAGACGATTGAGCTTGTCACCTATTGGCGGGCGCAACAACGGTTGCCCACCGATTACGCCATCTTTCTCCACCTGGATAACCCCAGCGGGGAAACGGTTGCCGCCACCGATCATTTTCACCCGGCGGATATTCCCACCAGCACTTGGGGGCCAGCGCTCTATGTACGCGCCCCCTTGCGGGTTGACACGCCAGCCACCGCCCTGCCCATCCGCTACGATCTGCGCGTCGGGGTCGTAGAGCCCAGCACGGGCGAATGGATTGCGCCGGCCACCGGCCCCGACGATGCGCTGCGCGTGGGGCAAGTTTGGGTCGAGGCGCGCACCGCGCCCGAGCCGCCATCCAGCCCCCAGGCGCGCTTTGGTGAGGTCGTTCATTTGTTGGGCGCGCGCTATGACGCAGCCGACCACGCCATCATGCTCTATTGGCAGGCGGGGGCGCCGGTCCGCCAGGATTACACGATCTTTGTCCATGCCCTGGGCGCCAATGGGAAACGGCTGGGGCAGATCGACGCCGCGCCCTACGACAACCGCTATGCCATGGCGGATTGGCGTCCACAGCAGGTGATCGAAGACCGGCGTGCGTTTGGCGCACGGCTTGCCCACCCCGAGCAGATGGCGCGGGTGGCCGTCGGCCTGTATGACCCGCAGAGCGGTGACCGGCTGCCCATCACGCAAGCCGCCGGCGCAGCAGTGGTGGACAACGCGCTGCTCATTGAGTTGGCTGGGTTGGCGCAGACCAGATAGGCGCGACCGGTTCTGGATTCCCCCTCGGTGAGCACATCGCATGGACTATTGCTCTGAACCCACACCATGATAGAAGCGGGGTGAAGGGTGGATGCAAGCCTGATGTCTGGGGATTCCGGCGCTGTGAACCCACTGCGCGATGCAGGGGTTGGGGAGAAAAAGAAGAGACCAGGCGCAATGATGGCCAGGTCTTATTCGTCTACCCGAAGTAGCCCCTTGTTGGCGTTAGCCATCCCTCTTAGCATATGATGAGATCACACCAGCCCTTTCCACACCGGACGAGCACTGCGATTTCCTCACCTGCTGAAGCAGCCGCGTTCGCATCGACATCGCTACCCAGAGCTGGGAGAAACCCCAACATGCCCATGGCTGCGACCAGCGCCACGGCTGAGAACAATAGGACCACGATAAACTTCTTCATGTTTCTTGCTCCTTTTCTTGAAGATGTTTGATAGATACAAGATGTTTGATAGACACGTGGTCATTATCGTTGAACTACGTCCTCTTTATGTCTCAAGCGGCGTCCACTATGCGTCCAATGAACGGTAATTCGGCGCCCTCAGACGCGTTTCGGTGTCAGCCGCGGGTTTTCACCCTCTCTTTTTCAGCACATGGTTGCCCTGTCTTCGCCCGACATGACTTGCACGTTGACCAACGTTTTGTTACACTTGCACACAGTCGAGATATGTCAACGTGGACAGATATCCGGTATGAACAGAGGTGAGCATGGCCCA
>JAHDWG010000245.1 GCA_023384495.1 Caldilineaceae bacterium | reverse complement strand
TATCCCCCGGAGATGAACGAGGCGCGCAACAAGATCAAGGCCGCGCTCGATCAGCAGGGCATCGCCTTTTATTCCAGTTGGGCTGACCCCAGCATGAGCATGGAGCAACGCATCGATTACTCGATTGAGGTCTTGGGCGTGAAGATGATGGGCGCCCCCAACAAAGAATGGGCCGATTACGGACGCAAGAAGACCGGTCGCACCATGTCGGTGTAGCTCTGGGATACTCGCAGACCGTGCGGCGACCAGCTCACAGTTACAACGAAATTTTACGTTGTCGTGGTCGCTGCAAAATCTGAAACTGGTAGTTTCTGCACGGGCAAAAACTACCAGTTTCAAACAAAGCGCACCTTAGAGGTGGGGAACCTTCAAAATGTCGGTTAGATACCGGCAGTTGATCCCGATTTTGTCGTCGACCGAACCTTCGCCTTCGTTCGGGCGCGGCGGATCAAGATCGAGAGTGATCCACCCGTTGTAGCCGCGCTCCTTCAACATGGCCCAAATGGCGGGGTGGTCGACGCCGCCGGCTCCGAGATCCTTGTAGAGGATTTCGGCGGCGTGCATCTCCTTCGTCGGCGTCGGGCCGGTATAGCCGCGATACGACGCCTTCGAGTCCTTCCAGTGGATGGCGGCCAGCCGGTCGTAATAATCAGCGATCAACTGCACGGGATCGCCGCCGCCGAGGTTGAGTTGCGCCGTGTCGGGAATCCAGGAGACGATAGCCGGATCGGTCTGATCGAGCAGGGCGCGCACCTCCTCTGGCCGCTCGATCGGCCCCCAGATGTGCGGGTGGGGGGCGATCTTGACCCCCATCTCCAGCGTGCGCTTGCCGAGTTCGGTCACGGTTTCGGCGATGGCTTTGATCTCATCGGCGGTCGTTGCGTGCTCCGGGCGGCTCCCCATGTTGATCTTGAAGTGCGTGCAGCCAAAAACCTTCAGAAAATCTCGGCAGAAGGCGACATGGTCGGCGATGGTTTCTTGCCGCTTTGAGCGATCGATGAACTCCGTCGACTGACCGGGGCCGCCATTCGAGGCGGTAATGAGCCGTATCCCGTACTCGTCGAGGAGCTCCTTTAGCGCTTGTGGTTTGTCGAGCCAGGCCATCAGGTGGCCGCGGTACGGTTCAACGCCCGGCAGACCGTATTTGGCGATCAGCTTGACGGATTCAAGAGTGAAGTCGCCAAAAATGGCGCCCCCCATCGCAAAGTGGATGTTTGATGACACCATGATCTTCCCTTCGGTGACGTTGCGTGTTTGGAATGATCACCAGTATACTTGCGTCCGTGAATCATGTCAATCAAACTCGGGATGTATTTGCCCCATGAGTCTTTGCGGCTGCGGTGGGTCTGAATTCGAGAGAGACGCTATCACAGCTGGGGGATGATTCCTAGATCCCGTATTCATCGACAAAGAACAAAGAGAGGAGTCGTTCGATCGGCAACCAGATCGAACCAGATCGCTCATCCAGCGGGCCTTGCTGGCAACTTACTCATTGGTCGCGCCTGGCATCCCTGGGTGCGAACCGCCGGCATTCTTGGCCAGGTTGCCGCCATCCAGCGGGATCAATGCGCCGGTGGTGAACGAAGAGGCGTCGGAGGCAAGAAAGATCGCCACCCCCTTGATCTCTTCGGGCCGGCCCAGGCGGCCAATGGGCAGCCCGCGCAGATAGGAGGCGGCCAGATTGGGGTCGGCGGCCATGCGCACTTCGAGGTCGTGGTTGGTGATCTGCGCACAGACGATGGCGTTGACCCGCATACCGCCGCTGGCTCACTCGGTGCTCAGCTCGCGCCTCATCTGCCCCACCGCGCCCATGGCCATGCTGTAGGCCAGGTGGCTGCGCCCCAATGCCGGAATTTGATCTGTTCGCCGCTCTTTAGCGCCTATCCGAATCACGCTGCGGCCCACCCTATTGACCGGTGTGTTGGTTCGTTCCGCAGCCGTGATTCAGAGGGGCGCTTATCCGCGCGCCGGCTCGGGCATGGTCTCGCGCGCTTTGCGCGACAGCTCCGCCAGGTGCCCATCATTCGCCAGCACTTGCTCCAGATGTTTGATACGCTCGGGGCCGGCGGTGCGCACCATGGTTTCGCCATAGACGCGGTCGATCCAGAAGCGCGCCGCGCCGCTGATATAGTCGCGCAGATCGCCCAGTTTGGCCTCGGGGTAGCGTTGGCAGAGGTTGATGGTAAACATACGGCGATGGGTGTTGCCGCCAAAGGCCGCGTGCTTGGTGTTGTGGTTGAAACAGACCAGGTCGCCGGGTTTGGTCTCCAGCGCAATGGCCGGCGCGTCACGCCCCTCGACGCCCCACAGCTCGCTGCTCTGGCGAATCTGCGCCTGCAGCCCGTCGGCAAAGCGGTCGCCGATGCGGTGGCTACCTGGGATCACGCGCAGGGCGCCGGTGGCGGCGGTGAGTGGGTCGAGATAGAAGGCGAGCTTGATATGTAGGATCTCTTTGTGCCAGCCATCCGAGTGCCAGCGGGTGTCGCCCACATAGTAATTGCCGTCGCTGCCCATGTAGTTGTAGTCGGGACCCAGCAGGCTGCTTGCGATGCCGTGAATGCGAGGGTCGTCGAGCAACGAGGCCAACGCTTCGCGCTGGTCGATAAAGGGGACGATGCACGAGCGGGCCGCGCCATCGTGCGCCCTGCCATTGTGCCCGCCGCCCCGCCCTTGCCAGACGGCCTCGAATTCACGTTCGATCTCTGCGGCGCGGTCGGCCATCAAGCCGGGGAAGCTGAGAAAGCCAAAGGTATCGAAGAAAGCAAGTTGCTCGTCGCTGAGACTAAAGCCCTGGTCAGCCATGGTGTCGATCTCCTTCTGTTCGTTTATGACCGTTCATTTCGATTGTGTCAAGACACGCTCCGGTAGGGGGCATCGTTCACAATATGGTATACTATTTGTACGCCACGTAGACATTTGTAGGGATGCCGACATTATACCGCAACGGGCGCAGAATGGAGGGTATTCCCGATGGCTCTCCGCATTCACCTGCTCGGCAATTTCGATCTGGAGACCGACGGCGACCCGCTCGTCGCCATCGATAGCGTGCGGCTGCAGTCGGTGTTGGCCTATCTGCTGCTGCACAGCCGGGCGCGCCAGTCACGCCAGCATGTGGCCTTCCAGCTCTGGCCCGATTCGAACGAGGAGCAGGCGCGCCGCAACCTGCGCAAGGCGCTGCACCAACTCCGCCACGCCCTGCCCGATGTGGACCGCTTTCTGCATGTGGATGCCCGCACCGTGCAGTGGCGAGCGGACGCCCCCTACACCCTCGATGTGGACCAGTTTGAAAACGCACTCCACCGCGCTGCCGGCCTGACCGACAACCCGGCCACCCAGGCAACGATGTTGGCCGAGGCAGTGGCCTGTTACCGCGGGGATCTGCTGCCTAGTTGCTACGACGAGTGGATTATTCCCGAACGAGAGCGACTGCGCCAGGCGTTCATCAAAGCCCTGGAGTCGTTGGTCTGGTTGGCTGAAGATCAGCGCGACTATGCGGCGGCCATCCACCACGCCAACCACCTTCTGCGTTATGATCCGCTGCACGAGGGGGCCTACCACCAGTTGATGCGACTTCAGGCGCTCAACGGCGACCACGCCGGCGCCTTGCGGGTCTACCACACCTGTGTGACGGTGCTCCAGCGCGAATTGGGTGTGGAACCAGGCCACGAGGTGCAAACGGCCTATGCTCGTCTGCTGGAGATGGAAGTCCCTGTCTCGTTGAGCGGGAGATCGGCGTTCCCTTCACCGGTCAGAGAGCAACTAGTGGGGCGGCAGCCGGAGTGGCAGAGGCTGCGCAACGCCTGGCAAACCACCACCCGCGACCAGCCCCATTTTTGCTTGATCAGCGGTGAGGCGGGCATCGGCAAAACGCGGCTGGCCGAGGAGTTGCTGGCCTGGTGCGAACGGCAAGGGACCGCCATCGCCCGCACCCGCTCATACGCCGCCGCCGGCGGGTTGGCCTACACCCCGGTCATCGAGTGGCTGCGCAGCGAACCGCTGCAAGGAACGCTGTCCGCCCTGGACAATATCTGGCTGACCGAAATTGCCCGGTTGCTGCCCGAGTTGTTGGTCGAGCGGCTCGATCTACCTCGGCCCGAACCGTTGGCGGATCGCTGGCAGCGCCAGCGTCTCTTTGAAGCCCTGGCGCGGGCGTTTCTGGCCGCGCCCAGTGGCCCCCCGCGGCCCAAACTGCTGCTCATCGACGACCTGCAATGGTGCGATGCCGACACGCTCGAATGGCTGCGCTATCTGCTCCACCTGGCCGGGCGGGAGGCCGAACGCCAGCGATCGCCTGCCTCGCTGCTGGTCGTGGGCACGGCTCGTGCGGAAGAGATCGACCACGACCACCCTCTGAACGCTTTGCTGCTGGACTTGCGGGGCGCGGGCCAGGTAACAGAAATCGCACTGGGTCCGCTCGCCGCCGCCGAGTGCGCGGAACTGGCGGCGCAAGTGAGCAATACTCCCCTGGATGAAGCAACAACCCGTCAACTCTATGCGCAGACTGAAGGCAACCCCCTCTTCATCGTCGAGACCGTTCGCGCCGGGGTTGGAGAGTGGAGAATGGAGGCTGGAGACTCGTCACATAGTCCCCAGTCTCCACTCTCCAGTCTCCAATCTCTTCCTCGCAAAGTGCAGGCGGTCATCCAATCGCGCTTGGCCCAACTCTCCCCACCCGCGCGTGCGTTGGCGAGCCTGGCTGCGGCCATTGGATGTTCGTTCACCTTCGGTCTGTTACAGGCGGCCAGCGAAGACGAGGAGAGCGAGGTCGTGCGCAACCTGGACGAGCTGTGGCAGCGTGGGATTGTCCGCACCCAGGGCGGCCAGGCCTATGACTTTAGCCACGACCGCATCCGCGAGGTGGCCTACGCGGCGATCAGCCCGGTGCAGCGGCCCGTGTTGCACCGGCGGGTGGCGCGGGCGCTGGAGCAAGTCTATGCTGGCGATCTCGATGCGGTGAGCGCGCAATTGGCTGCGCATTACGAACAAGCGGACAATCCGACGCAAGCGGTGGCGTATTATCGGCGCGCTGCTGAGATGGCTGAAAGGCGATTCGACCATGCCAATGCCATTGTGCTGTTGGATGCGGGGTTACTGCTGTTAAGCGCCCAGCCGCAGCAACCATCATTCGTCCGATTGGAAGTTGAAATGTTGCTGGCGAAAGCAGATAACGTTGATGTAATCAAAGGATTCACAGTGCCAGAGATGGCTGAGATCTGTCTACAGGTCGAGGAACTGTTGCCTTACATCGATGATGTACTGCGAGTTCAGGTGTATCTACGGCTGAGCACTTTTTGTAGCTCCGCAGGAAGAATGGTCCAGGCAGAACAGTATGCTAACCAAATGCTTGCACTGGTTGGTCAGTTGAAAGATTCTGCATTTCAGTATGGGGCCTACAAGACTGCCGGGGTCGTTTGCATGCAACTTGGCCGGTTTTCCCTTGCCAGAACTTATATAGAGAAGAGCGAAGTGCTCTGGCGAAATGCTTCGACGACAGGGGTCGGAATGATTTTCATCTATGAGCGATTGCTTGGTATCTGGAGAACCCTTGCATTTACATTGTGGCTCCTCGGCTATCCTGACCAGGCTCAGGCCAAAATGGCAGATGTGGTCGCTCTGGTGAAACAACTCGACAATCCATTCGAGTTGTCTATCGTTCTCTTCTTTAAGACACTAATTTATCGTTATCTGCGCGTTGTAGAGTCGGTCGCCATAGCGGGACAAGCAATGATTGCTTTGGATTCAAAGCATGGTATGCCGCTGACAAGAGCGGGTGGCCTGGTTGTGCAAGGTTGGGTATGGGCGCAGCAGGGTAAGCTTGAGGAGGGCGCCGACCAGATGCGCGCCGGCATTGACCAGATGATCGCCATGAACCACACCATGTACCAGACCCACCGCCTGGCCTGGCTGGCGGAAGCCCAGATGCAGGCCGGCCAGTGGGAGGACGCCGCCGCCACGCTGGACGAAGGATTCGCCATGTCCGACCAGTCGGGCCAGCGTTCGGCTGATGCCGAGTTGCACCGCTTGCGCGGGGAATGGCTAGCGCACCATCAGCGGCTCGCCGAGGCCGAGGCGTCGTTTGACCAGGCCATCGAGATTGCCCGCACCCAAGAGGCGAAGTCATTTGAGTTGCGCGCAGTGATGAGCCTGTGCCGCCTCTGGCGGGGGCAGGGCCGGCGAACGGAAGCCCATGCCCGCCTGGCCGAGATCTATGGCTGGTTTACCGAAGGTTTTGACACGGCGGATCTGCAAGAGGCGAGAGCGTTACTGGCAGAATTGTCGTAGACTTCTCAATTGGTATGAACGAAACCGGCTGGGCGTTGGCTGGCGTGCAGCACTGTATATCCGATTACCTCTTTCCCCTCGTAGCGAACGATGACATCGTCGTCGGTTAACTCGCTGTCGGTCGCAATGCTGGGTTTTTTGAAATTCACATAAAGTGCGTCGGCTTCCTCATCATAGTAAAGCCACACATTTTGTCTTGGCGCGTTTTTGACGAATGGTAGCAACCCGAGAAGCGATTGGAAATCGGCTATGGCCATAGCTGTGTTCTCCTTTCCAATTGCCTGATTCTGCGCGTCAAGAAAGCGGTGATGACAAATCCATCCTCTATAAACTCTCGATAAACGACAACCAGCAGTTTGCCGGGCAATACCTCACGCACGGCCAACAATTCCCCACCCTGTCCGGCGAGCACACGCTGCGGATTTTGCACGGTCTCAAGTACATCGTCTCGCTGGTCGGCAAGTTCGCCGTGTTCGTCCACAATGTGATCCCAACGTTCGTCCGTCAGCCGTATTGGAATCGAATTTTTCGACTGAGCAATATGGAACATTCGCGCAGAACGTCCTGTTCACAGTACGCACAACTTAATCTGCCCTGGTAGCATATCATACCGCTGGCTATCCCTTTGGGCAAACAATCCCCAGGCTGAGCATTGTCCGGGATCGCCTGGGATCGCTTTTTCCTCATTTCTCCGCCAATTTTACCCCTCAATTCGCCCCTTGCGGATCGTTTTTGGAACAACCCCTTTGCTACACTCTGGCCGTGACCGCCCTACCCTCTGACCGCAGAATCTCCCGCACCCACCTCTTCACCCTGCGCCTATGGATCGAACCGGTGGCTGCGGACCAGGCCGAAATCCGCGGTCGCGTGCAACACGTGCTTTCCGGCGAGGCGCTCTACTTCCGCGCGTGGCCGGCGCTGTTGGCGTTTGTCGAGGAAAAGTTAGCTGAACTGGAAGCAAAGCATTCAGAATGAGAAAAGGAGAACCAACTGTGAAACGTCTATCCGCCCTATTGGCCGTCGTGGTTTGCCTGGCCCTGCTTGCCGGCTGTGCGCTGGCTATCGACCCCACCTTCCAACCCCAGACGGGCAGCCAACCGCCAATGAACAGCCCGCAGATCGCCCCTGAAGCCGCCCGGTGGCAGACCTGGGTGCTCGCCTCCAGCGACGCGCTGCGCCCGCCTCCCCCGCCGGACGCAGCCTCCACCAGGGCCGAACTGGCCGCGCTGCAGGGGATAATGGCCGCCGCCGATGCCACGGCGCTGGCGCAAGTCACCTATTGGAACGCCGGTTCGCCCTCGTATCGTTGGATCGAAGCGATGGTCAACAAGTATCGCACCGGCCCCCCCTCGCCACGGGTGACGCGCAGTTTTGCCCTGCTCAATGTGGCAATCTACGACGCCATCATCGCCACCTGGGATGCCAAATACGCCTACAACCGGCCCCACCCCAACGGCATTGCGAGCTTGATCGCTGCGTCCAACAGCCCATCATATCCATCCGAACATGCCGCGGCCGCCGGCGCCGCTGCGACCATTCTTGGCTATCTCTTCCCTGATGAAGCTGATCTCTTTGCCGCCAAAGCCGAAGAGGCGGCGCAGTCACGGGTGCTGGCCGGTGTGAACTACCCCAGCGATGTCGAAGCGGGGCTGGCCCTGGGCCGCGCCGTGGGTGAAAAGGTGATCGAGTGGGCCATGAGCGACGGCGCCGACGCCGCCTGGACGGGCGAAATCCCCACCGGCCCCGGCAAGTGGGTGGGCGAAAACCCGGTGACGCCGCTGGCCGGGACCTGGCGCACCTGGGTGATCGCCTCGCCCGACGACTATCTGTCACCGCCCCCGCCGGCCTACGATTCAGAACAGATGCAAGTCGAGTTGAGCGAGATCAAGACGATCACCCGCACTTTCCCGATCACCTCACGGGCCATGTTCTGGCATACATTTGATGCCGCACACCCGTACTGGTATCGCCATATTGCCACCCGCTTCTTTGAACACCGACTGGAAGACAACGCGCCTTACGCGGCGTTCCTCAATGCGGTTGCAGCAGTGACCTATCACGACGCCAGCGTCGCCTGCTTCCACACCAAATACACCTATTGGCGGATACGCCCACCCCACCTGGATACGGAAGTAACGCCGCTCTTCCCGATTCCCAACCACCCCAGCTATCCGGCTGCTCACGCCTGTCTGTCGTATGCGTCGGCAGTTGTACTGGGCTCTTTCTTCCCCGATGATGCGGAGATGTTGCTGGCCGCGGCCAGAGAAGCGGGCGAATCGCGCATCTGGGCCGGCATCCACTATCGCAGCGATGTCGAGGCCGGGCTAATCCTGGGTGAGGCGGTGGCGCAAGCGGTGCTGGAGCGGGTGAATCAGATGGCGCAACCATAGGCGAAAGGACAGTTCAGATGACAGTCACTTTCAGGTGACTGTCATCTTTGCTTACGCTACTGCCACTCCTCATCGGGCGGCCAGATGTTGTAGGCGCCCCGCCCCGCGCCTTGCAGCCCGCCCTCGGCCCGCCAATCCTTCACTGTGTCGCGCCACTTGATAAAGTGGGGCGCCTCCAGGTGGGCTTGAAAGGCCGCCTCGTCCACATAGACTTCGTAGAGCCAGATGCGGTTGGGGTCCGCCGCGTCCTGGATCACATCGAAACGCAGGCAGCCGGGTTCGTTGTTGACGGAACCCTTGGCGTCGTCAAGCATGGCTTCGACAAACTTCTCCTTGAAGCCCTCTTTGATCTGGATCGGCGCAATAATTACGTACATGGTTTTCTCCCTGCGCTAGAAATGAAGCTGAGACATTGGTGGTTTTTTACACCTGTGGTCGTGTGAATGTGCGTGCTATCAGACACTTATTCTTTGTGACGATGCCCTCTGGGCTCCGTTGCTGAAAACCAAGTCGCTGCGGCGACGTTTCGCTGTCAGAAGCAGGTTTCCAGCCTTGCAAAAGCTTTCACACAGAACATAGTGTAAACATAGTGTATATGAATGACGCCTCCTGACCCAACTCGAGCCGATGTGAGTAGCCCGACGTCATAAAGTCATAAAGTGGTCGTGCCCCGTTTCGAACCGATGCGAATCTTACTTCCCCATATGGCCGACGTGTGGAATAATAGTGGCCCACAGCCTCATGTATGTCAGGGCCTGTTGTTCAAAGCGGAGGCTTCTATGAAAACACTTCTCCCTCTCCTATGTTGGGCGGCGATTGGCTCGTTCCTGATGATGATGATGGCAACGGTGCAGATCACGTACGCCCAAACCACAGTCGAGTGCGCCGCGGCCGTGACCGTCCAACCCGGCGATACCCTTTCGTTGATTGCCGCCCGACATCGTGGCAGCCAGCTCGCCTATCAAGCGATTGTCGCCGCCACCAACGCCAAAGCCGAAGTAGACAACACCTTCACCGCCATTGCCAACCCCAACGTGCTCAGTGTTGGCTGGAAGCTGTGCATCCCAGCCGGTGGAGCAGCGGCAGTTTCAGCTCCGGCAACCCCGCAAAACCGGCTATCACCCACGGCGACGCCGTCGTCGGCCCCTGCCACAGCCCCGGCGGCTGTCCCTACGCCGTTGATCTGGCTAAAGCCACCGGTCCTAGACCTGGAACCGGAAGAGATGCACCCGCTGATGGTCGAGTATATGCGCCAGCAGGAGTATCTCGGCAGCGACATTGTGATCGAAGAGACGTTGGCTCCTGGCTCCAATTACAACCGCTATATCGCCTCGTACCGGTCGGAGGGGCTGAAGATCTACGCCCTGTTGACCGTTCCCTTTGGTGCAAAACCGGCCACCGGCTGGCCCGTGATCATCTTCAACCACGGCTACATTCCGCCCGAACAGTATCGCACCACCGAGCGCTATGTGGCCTATGGGGATGGCTTTGCCCGCAACGGCTACATCGTCTTTCGCTCGGATTATCGCGGGCATGGCTTTTCCGAAGGCGAACCCACCAGCAGCCGTGGTTCACCGGCCTACACCATCGATGTCCTCAACGCCGTGGCAGCGATGAAACGCTATGCCGATGCCGACCCAGACCGCATCGGCATGTGGGGGCATTCCATGGGTGGGTTGCTCACCCTGCGCTCGATGGTGACGACCAACGATGTCAAAGTTGGGGTGATCTGGGCGGGGGTCGTCGCATCCTATCCTGAATTGTACAATCGTAGCAATCAGCAATCCAATCTCCAGACCGTGGACCCGGCCACTGCCAGCCGTCGCCGCTGGCGCGAGGAGATTATCGAAAAATGGGGGACGCCCGAAGAAGCGCCGGAAATTTGGGCTGCCATTTCGCCCAACGCCTACCTGACTGAGATCTCCGGCCCACTTCAGCTTCATCATGGCGCGAATGATAGCGACGTGCCGGTGGCATGGTCGCAGACACTCAACACGCAGTTGCAGGCGGTCAGCGGCGCAGTCGAATACTATGAGTACGCCGGAGACAACCACAACCTGTCGGTCAACTTCAACACGGCCATGGCGCGATCCGTCGCCTTCTTTGACCGCTATTTGAAGTAGTGTACGGTTGGTTCAAGAGAATAACGGATGCCGGTAGAGGCACGGACGTGGTCAGCGTCGGGGCTGCTCGACGCCGATAACCTCCGTGCCTCTACGCATGGCAACAGCTGCTGTTTGCGAATTGGCAGTCAGACTCACCAAATTGTTCAAACCCACGACCGACCGGGTAATTGGAGGAAGCCCCTGTCGTCCTGGCTTCGACAGGTATTGGCTCTGTGCCCACCACGTCCCCGGCAGTTCCAAAACTGCCGGGGACGTTTTGACGTTGGAGGCTGAGGTATCCTATCCCGAATGAC
>JAHDWG010000244.1:2540-11112 GCA_023384495.1 Caldilineaceae bacterium | reverse complement strand
CAACGCCGCCGTCATTGTGGTTGACCGAAATCTGGTTACTCCTTCCCGAGTTGCCGACGACGATGTCGAGGGCGCCATCGCCATTGACGTCGCCCAGTGCGACGCTAAACGTGTCATCGTCTCCAGGACCAAAGGGCTGACCCATCTCAAAGCCACCTGCCCCATCGTTGAAATAGACAAAGTTCTGACCATCAGAGAGAACGTTCCCAGGGGTGCGGGCGATGCCCGTGACGATGTCGAGGGCACCATCGCCGTTGAGGTCACCCACGGCTACACTCTTGGCCTCGCCGTACATATAAACCGGACCAAACTGTTTAGCAACACCAAAAGCACCTGCCCCGTCGTTGAGCACGATGTAATTGTGGCCACGACTGGTGCCGACGACAATGTCGAGGGCGCCATCACCGTTGAGATCACCCACTGCAACGCTCTCAACGCCATCACCCGTGCCAAAGGGTTGGCCGACGCCAAAGATGCCCCCCTCATCGTTGAAGTAGATGAACTCACCAGCGACGATGTCGAGGGCGCCGTCGTCATTAAGGTCACCCAGCGCCACAGCACCTCCTCCACCGAAAGCTTGGCCGGCGCCAAAGCCGCCCACCCCATTATTAAGATAGATGAAACCGCCGATGATAATATCGAGGCGGCCATCGCCGTTGAGGTCACCCAGTGCCAAGCTTGCGGCACCATCGTCTTCTGGACCCAGCGGTTGGCCAACTCCATAGCTGCCCCCACCATCGTTAATGTAAATAAAATTCTGACTGCGATAGTTGCCGGCGACAATGTCGAGGGCACCATCCCCGTTGAGATCGCCTAACGCTACACTTTGAGGGAATACGTTATCTGGGCCAACAGGGCGGCCAGTGCCAAATCCGCCCGTCCCGTCATTGAGGTAGATGAAACCGCCGGCAACAATGTCGAGGGCGTCATCGCCATTGAGGTCGCCCAGAGCTACAGGACCACCCGCTCCAAGGAGTTGGCCGACGCCAAAGCCGCCTACCCCATCATTGAGGTAGAAAAGATTCTGATCCCAGTTGCCGATGACAATGTCGAGGGCGCCATCGCCATTGAGGTCGCCCACCGCCACGCTGTAGGTGCTAGCATCATCTGGGCCAAAGGGCTGGCCAACGCCAAAGCCGCCTACCCCATCGTTGAGGTAGCTGAGATTCTGGCCCCCGTTGCCGACGACAATGTCGAGGGCGCCATCGCCATTGAGGTCGCCTACCGCCACGCTGTAGGTGCTATCATCATCTGGGCCAAAGGGCTGGCCAACGCCAAAGCCGCCTACCCCATCGTTGAGGTAGCTGAGATTCTGGCCCCCGTTGCCGACGACAATGTCGAGGGCGCCATCGCCATTGAGGTCGCCTACCGCCACGCTGTAGGTGCCAGCATCATCTGTGCCAAAGGGTTGGCCAGCATCAAAGCCACCTGCCCCATTGTTAAAGTAAATTACATCTTTACCGCTCCAGTTGCCGGTGATGATGTCGAGGGCGCCATCGCCGTTGAGGTCGGCCACCGCCACACTGTTGGTATGATTCAGCACTGGCCCAATAGGTAGGCTGCCTTCGAAATTGCCAATTCCATTGTTGACAAAGACAAGATTCTGGCCATATTTATTGTTGATGCCTGTATTGCCGACGACGATATCGAGGGCACCATCACCGTTGAGGTCGCCCACGGCCACGCTTGTTGTAGAATCGTCATTCGGGCCAATAGGGCGGTGAATCGAAAAGCCTGGTTCACTGGCTGAGATATCAGACGGCCCGAACCACGGTATGGTAAATACTATTAGGAAGGATATCCAGAGAGGGTGTCTCCGGCGCCCGTAGGTGCTCGGGAAAGAAGAAGGTTTCCGGTACACTGTGAACTCCTTTGGTGGTGTGTTCTTTGAGTCCATTGTCAATCTTCAATGATCAACTCCCGAATCATTGCCGCCTCCCGCCGCGCCCCCAGCCGTTCAAAAACTGCGCCGGCTTCCGCCAGTAGCTGCGCTGCCTGGGCGTTTGCGCCGCTGGCCAATGTCCGGCCCCATTCTAGCTTGGTGCGGGCGGCTTCGTAGGGGTCGTCGGCCAACAGCTCGGCGCTGTGCGCAAACGCGTCAAGGGCTTCTGCGTACGCGCCGCGCGCCAGCAGCACCTGGCCTTGCGTGCGCAGACAGGTTCCCAGGGTGTGGGGGTTCTCCACTCCATGCGCCAGCGCCAATGCCTGTGTCGCCGCCGCTTGAGCCTGGTCGACTTCTCCTTGCCCCAGGTACGCCAACGCCCAAAAGCTTTGGATGTAAGGTTGGAGTGGGATGATTTGCAGCTCGTTCGCCAGCGAAGTCGCCTCTTGCAGGGCGGCCATTGCCTGCGTTACCTCGTTACGCCGCAGATGGTAGTCGGCCAGCGTACACTGGATATACAACAGATCTTCCTGAAGGGTCTTGTGATTGCGCGCCTGCTCCAGCGCGGCGAAGAGATAGCGAGAGGCGGCCTCATCATCCCCCAAGTCACGATACAGACTCCCCAAATTGCTGGTCAGGCGAATCTGTTCCGCCACATCGCCCATTTGCTCGGCCAGAGCCAACGCACGCTGATGGCTGTTCTGCGATGCGTGCCATTCACCCAAATAGATCTGGTCGATGGCCAGGTTGCCCCACAGGATGCCAAGTGCAAGGTAATCGTGGCTTTGCTCGGCGAGCCGGATCGCCTCCTGACCATTGCTAACGGCTTGGGCGTGGTCTCCTTGCAATCGAGCCAGGTTGCTTAGTTGTATCAACGCGTCAATCCGCAAGCTGCTGAGGGTCGGAGGCATCATTGCCACTGCGAAGTCCAAGCTTTGTCTGGCCTGAACATCGTCACCAAGTTTGGTGTAAATATCAGCCAGCAAGAGGTGTAAAGAAGCAGCTTCTTCGCCTTGCTCATCATCAAGCAACGTTAGACCCCGTTGCACCCAACTAATCGCTTCCTGACCAGCTTCAGAACGCAGCAGCGCACCCATCAGCCGGCAAACACGCGCTCTGGTCTTGCGGTTTGCTGTCGTATCTGGGAGCGTATCCAGCGCCGAGAGCGAGGCCTGCAAAGTTGTCTTGGCCTGCTCCCGTTCTTGCAGCAAGGTATAGACCTGGCCGCGCGCCAGGTTGAGCGCCGCCCACTGTACCAAATTGACTTGCTGCGCTGTGAAAAGTTCGAGCAATTGGCGAAGCGGCTGGATGCGGCCCTGATTGATTTGGGCCAATACATCCCCTGTAGCCAATGCCACGGCGCGGTCAATCTCCCCAGCGCGCTGAAAGTGGAGGGCGGCTCGCACCTCATTCACCCCGTCGGTCTCGTAGTATTCAGCCGCCCGGCGGTGCATGGCCTGGCGCTGACGGCGGCTGGGTTGCTCATAGTAGAAGGCGGCGAGGATGGCATGGAGGCTATAGGCTCGTTCTTCGCCCGCGATCTGGCTGACCAGTAGGAAACGTTCGTCGAGCGCGTAGAGCGTCTGGCGGACATTGGGGCCGTCGAGCACGGCCTCGATGGCTTCGCGCGTGCTGGGATCATCGAGTACTGCCAGCGCACTGAGAACATCGCGCTCTGTGGGCTCCAGGTTCTTGTCTAGCTGGTTGAGCAGATAGTGTTCGATGTGTTCCGGGCCGGCCAACCCGGTGAGTAACTGGTGCGGCATATCGGTGCGATGCAGGGCGTCAATGGCCAGCGTCAGAAACGCGCCGTTGCCGCCGGTTGTTTTGTGTAGCTCAACGATTAGATCGTCGGTGAGGGTGAGCCCTCGCGCCTTCACCAGCGCAGTCACATCCGCCAAGCCAAGCCCACCGAGAGGCTGGAAACCGGCATCCTGGAGAAAGCCGGGGCGCCGGCGACTGGTGATGACCAGCGCCAGTTTGCCCGCGCCCAGCAAACGGGTGATACGATCCACCAGCGTGTCTATTAACGGATCCTCATCGATATACTGAAAGTCATCTAGACAGATAAGGTGCTCTTGCCCGCGCAGGGTCTGAAACAGATAGTCGAACAGTACATCGACCGGCGGCAGTTGGCCACCGCGCTGCCGCACCCCTTGCAACATGGCCCACAGATCTGACTTGCCATTCCAGGCCAAAAATCCGGCCAGCTTCCAGATGAGCACGTCCGGGCCCTCTTCTGGGCGAAATGGGTGCCAGAAGATGCGTTCAGGCGGGCTGACCTGTTGCGCCAGCGCGGCGGCCAGGCTGGTTTTGCCCACACCGGCCATGCCGGCAATGACAGCAATGCCGGTACGTTGCAGTTGGGCCGCGTAGTGCGCTAGTTCGAACTGGCGCCCGACAAAGCCGATCAGCGGTGGCGGATGGATCGGCTCCGGCGGTGGCGTGATGGCCGATTCCCCGTGGGTAGAGCGCGTGATTGGCGCAAAAAGTTGACCGTCACGCGCGCGCAAATAGAGCACCGGCGCTGCCCAATCCGGTGTCTTTCCACCATAGGAGAGATAGATACCCTTGCGCGCTTCAGAGATGGCGGCGTCGACCGGGTAGCCATGGGCGAGGCTCTGATAGAACTCCTGGGTCAGGATTTGGGCGGCCCGGTCGGTGATTGGCGCTTGCATGGCTACTACAGCGGAGAGCTGGCGCTGCAACAGGTGGGGGGCGATGCCTGACAGTGGGCGACTGACCGAGATTGAGGCAGTTTGGCAGGCATTGAGCACGGCTAGCCGTGTCTCCTGGCAGAGGTTGAACAGCTCACGGAAGTCACGTTCATCGACCAGATGGGGAGAGCCATCGATTTGCTCGAGCACAACACAGGCGCGATCATCTACGAATAGACCATGCCCGACAAAGTGAAAGACATGGGGACGAAAGCTGCGCATGGCCTCGCTGATCGCGGCAACGGTGGCGCGCTCCACAGTTTCGAGCTGGATCCGGCCGGCGCGAATCTGTTCGGAGAGCGCGTTGTGGATCAGTTGCTTTTCCTGCTGAATATCCAGCTGAATCGTTGTGTGGGGATTGGCGACTACCACCAAGACTCGTAGTGGCGGGGTGACAGCAAGTGGCCGCACCGGCAGGCGGAGTGGAATCGTGCGCACTAGGGTCGTTTCGGCTGAGATGGCAAGGAAGCTGTCGTCGTTGGTGTTGTAGAGTAGCTCCCAGGGGAGTGCAGCCAGCTCAGGCGGCTCAACGCGTAAACGGAGGGCGAGCCGAGCACCCTGGGCTCGCACGATATTGAGGCTGGATGCAAATAGGGTCCCCACATCCTGTGTGAGGAGTTTATCGAAGAGGAAGCTCCCGATTTTGGCCATGAGCTCCCGGTCTACGGTGTGTTCAAAAAGTGTGCTGAGGGCGCCTTGGAATTCTGCATCGGTGGGGTCAAGGTGACAACGCGCGGTGGCTTCACCCGCTGGTGATTGGACGATGGTTACTGGATAGCCGTCCGCTGTACGCGCGGTAATCAATAAATCAAAGGACAATACTTCAGTGGGAGGAGGGGGAAATGCCATAGGCGTTTCTCAATCTTGAAAGCACTGCCCGTGGAAGACGAGTTGCCGTCTAGCTGATAGCGTACAGCACCGGGTGCATATGTCAATTGTAGCACAACCAGCATGAAGCGTAAATCAAGCGAAAAAGGGGAGTGTGAGGGAGCAGAAAATGCAGTTGTTCAATACAGGCTTGCTATATCGGTCAAATTGGTAGCGCACAACAAATTCGTCTCGCCTTGGCTGTTTGACGCTGACGGTGGACCAGTCTAGCTCTCTGCCGTCTCGGTAGCGGACAAGGCTTCGCCGGGGGCAAACTGGTCTACCTCGCGCAGTGTGATTTGGGAAAAGGCATCGCCCTGGGCGAGCACATCCACTTCATCCGTGGAGAGCGCATAGCAGACGGCGCATTACCCTTCGCCACACCGAGCGGAAAACACAAAACCCGGAGCCAACCTGACCCCGGGCACACACGCGCATGGACCGTCTGACGTGTGGGGAGGAGAGGCAGACCGGCAACGGGACGAACCGCAGTTGAGATCCAGCATAGCACGGAGTGGCACATTTGACAATCAGAACGTATGTTCTATAATGTCTCCATCCTCAGCAAACCCCATCGCGCCTTCATCGCCGCCAGTTCCATGCTCGAGGCAAGGGTTGTGCGGCGAAACGGCTGGCGCGTATGTCCGATTCCAAGCGGCGGAAACTTGAGAGTACGACGGCGGCCCTGCAACAACGCTATGGCCCGCGCGCGCTGCGCAAGGGCAGCGAGCTGGCGCAGCCCGCGTGGCCGCGGCACATCCCCACGGGCTTCCCGCGCCTCGATGCGTTGACCGGCTGTGGCGGCATCCCGCGGGGGGCGCTGTCGCTGGTCAGCGGGCGCAGCACGTCGGGCAAGGCGACGCTGGCGTTCAAGATGCTGGCGCAGGCCCAGCAGGCAGGCGGACGAATCACACCGCACGATGTGGCGCTGGTGGACCTGCCCCACACGGCGGACCCGGACTATCTGGCCCGCTGTGGGGTGGATCTGGCGCACCTGCTGTTGGCGCGTCCGCAACCGGGTGCGGATGCGGCGGACCTGCTGCTCGACCTGGCGCGGCAGCGGGGGCTGGCGGCGATGGTGGTCCACGGGCTGGCGACGTTGACCACTGTGCGGGCGGGCTATGTGCGGCTCAATGCGTTGCTGCCACAACTGGCGCAGGCCGCGCGGGCGACGGGCGGCGCGCTGCTCTTTGTGGATGAGCCAAGCCCACCGTGGCTGCGCTGGCTCAACTGGGACCGCAGTTGGGCAGTGCGGCGCTGGGCCGGTCTGCACATCGAGTTGCGTCACGAGCGCTGGCTTAGCCCCACCGAGGGGGATTTCACCGGCTATGCGGCGCGGGCGCGGGTGCTCAAGAGCCGCTGGGCGCCCAGCGGGGGCGAGACGACGGTCGAGATCATCTTCAACGGCGCGGTGAAGGCGGGGCCGGCCTGGTGAATTGTGAACTGTGAATTGTGAACTGCGAATGGTGAATGGGTAGGGTGCGATGAGTGTGCTCTGTTGCACGATCCCGGACTTTGCGGTGGGGCTGGTCTGCCGGAGTCAGCCGGCGCTGGCGGGGCAACCGCTGGCGCTGCTGGGGGCGGATGAGCGGGTCTGTGCGCTGTCGCCGGCGGCGCGGGTGGCGGGGGTGCGGATGGCCATGCGCCCACGCCAGGCGCAGACGCACTGCCCCGATGTGCGCTTGCTGCCGGTGGACGTGACCGCCTGCCAGGCGGAGCAGGCCGTGTTGTTGGGGTTGCTGGCGGATTGGGGGCTGCCGGTGGAGGAGCTGGGCTGGGGCGCGGCCTATGTGGACCTGCACAGCGTGGCTGTGGCGGCGCAGCAGGTGGAGCCGCTGGCTGTCCAGTTGGGCCGGCAGGTGCGCGAGGCCCTGGGTGGGGCGCTGCAGCCGGCGTTGGGCTGGGACAGCGGCAAGTTTACGGCGCGGGCGGCCGCGCTGTGTGCGCCGGCGGGTCGCATCCGGCTGGTGGAGAAGGCGGCTGAACGGCCGTTTCTGACCCCGCTGCCCATCACGCTCTTGCCGCTGCCGCTGCCGGCGCTGCAACAACTGCACTGGCTGGGCATCCGCACACTGGGGGCATTTGCCGCGCTGCCCACCACGGCGGTGCAGCAGCGCTTTGGCGCGGCGGGGCGACAGGCGCAGCTGTGGGCCAAGGGGCAGGACAGGCGCCCGGTGCGCCCGACCGTTCAGGCTGCGCCCGAGCCGATTCCGGTGGATTTCGACCCGCCCACGGCCAACCTGTCGCAGGTGGTGGCGGCGGCGTTGGCTGCGCTGCGCCCGCTGCTGCGCGCGCTGGCCGAGCGGCTGGAAGGGTGCCGGCGGCTGCGGGTGGCGCTCCACTTTGCCGATGGCGACAGCCGCACGCTGGAGCTGACGTGGGTGGAGCCGGTGAGCCAACCGGCCACGCTGCAACCCCACCTGCGGCAACAACTGCAACAGACGAGCTGGCCGGCTGCGCTGGCGCGGATGCGGCTGAGCCTATTGGCGGTGGGAGAGTTGGCGACGCAGCAGTTGACGCTCTTTGCGCGGCCCGACGCCGGGCGCACGACGCTGGCCGCGCTGGCCCAGCCGCTGGTGGAGCGCTATGGCCCGCTCTTTTGGCGCGCCGAGCAGTGCGAACCCACCCAACCCATCCCTGCCCGGCGTTTTGCGTTGCATGCGTTGGTATGACCTACCTCTGGGCCGACGGCGAGCCGATTCGCATGGAGAGCGACAGCCAGGGTCGCCCGCAGCGCTTCTACTGGCAGGGACGAACGCACCGGCTGACGCACATCCGCAAGCGCTGGCAGGTGCAGACCGACTGGTGGAGCGACGAGGGGGCGGTCTGGCGCGACTATCTGGCTGTGGCCACGGCGGAGGGGCTGCTCTGCGTGCTCTATCAGGACCTGGTGAGCGAGGGGTGGTATCTGGAGAAGGTCTATGACTGAGTATGCCGAGCTTCATTGCCACTCGTACTTCTCGCTGCTGGACGGCGCGTCGCCGGGCAAAGCGTGATCGCGGGTGGGAGATGAGCATGACGGCGTTGGGCTGGATACTCGCATCGGGCCTCTGGGACGCGCTGGCCTCCGATTTTGAGACGCTGGTGCTCGATCCGCTGCGCTATC
>JAHDWG010000244.1:0-2530 GCA_023384495.1 Caldilineaceae bacterium | reverse complement strand
CGTCGTCGCCCGAGGCGCTGACGGCGGCGGCCCAGGCCATGGGGCTGCGGGCGTTGGCGCTGACCGACCACGATTCGCTGGTCGGGGCGGTGCGCTTTGTCACCGGGGCGCGGCGGGCCGGACTGCACGCCATCCTTGGCGCCGAGGTGACGCTGGCGGACGGCCATCACCTGACGCTGCTGGCGGAGAACCAACAGGGCTACGCCAATCTCTGCCGGCTGATCACCGCCAGCCGGCTGGGAACCCCACCCCAGCCCTCCCCCGATTGGGGAGGGAGCGACGGCAACGGGGGTAGCGAATTGGTTCCTCACCCAACTTGGGGGAGGGTAGGCGAGGGCGTAACCCCACCCCAGCCCTCCCCAGATTGGGGAGGGGGCGCATGGCTGGGGAAGGTGGCGCCGGCGGTGAGGTGGGAGCAACTGGCTGCGCACAGCGACGGGCTCGTCTGCCTGACGGGTTGCCGGCGGGGGCCGCTGGCGGCGGCGCTGTTGGCGGGCCAGCCGGAAGAGGCGGCGGCGGTGGTCGAGCGGCTGCGCGATTGGTTTGGGCCAGACCGTCTGTTTGTGGAAATAGCGCGCCACTATCTGCCGGGCGAAGAGACGCTGGTGAGGGGGCTGGTGGGGCTGGCCCACGTGTGGGGGCTGCCGCTGGTGGCCACCAACAACGTCCACTATGCCGAGCGGGGAGCCAGCCGGCTGCGCGATGCGCTGCTTGCCATCGACCACAACGAGACGCTGACCGCAGCGCGGCGGGCGGGGCGGCTGCCGCTCAACGACAACTATGCGCTGGCTGCCCCGGCGGAGATGGCGCGGCGCTTCGCCGACCTGCCGCAGGCGTTGCGCAACAGCGTCGCGCTGGCCGAACGCTGCCAGGTGAGCCTGGACTTTTCGGGGCGGCGGCTGCCTGCCTTCCCCACGCCTGATGGACTGAGCGAGTTTGCCTATCTCTACGAGCTCTGCCACGCCAGCCTGCCCCGGCGTTACCCAGCGCTGAAACCCCTGGTGCTCAAACAACTGGCCCACGAGCTGGCGGTGATCGAACAGGCGGGGCTGGCCGGCTACTTTCTGATCGTCTGGGACATCGTGCGCTTTGCCCGCGCGCAGCAGATCCGCTGCCAGGGGCGGGGGTCGGCGGCCAACTCGATGGTGGCCTATCTGTTGCAGATCACCAGCATCGACCCGCTGCGCCACAACCTGCTCTTTGAGCGCTTTCTGAGCAGCGACCGCTTCACCATGCCCGACATCGACATCGACTTTGCCGCCGACCGCCGCGAGGAGGTGATCCAGTATGTCTATCAGCGCTATGGGCGGGCGCATGCGGCGATGGTCTGCAATGTGGTCACCTTTCAGGCGCGCAGCGCGCTGCGCGACCTGGCCAAGGTGTTGGACTTTCCGCCGCCGGTGATCGAGCGGCTGGCGCGTGGGCTGGAGCGCCATTCACCCACCGGCGCGGCGGAGCAGCTACTGGGCCAGGTCGAGCCGGATGCGCCGGCCCACCATCCGTTGCGGCTGCTGGCGGGGCTGCTGGGCCAGATCGAGGGCTGCCCGCGCCATCTGTCGATCCACAGCGGGGGGATGCTGATCACCGGGCCGCCGCTGGATGAGGTCGTCCCGCTGGAGCCGGCCACCATGCCGGGGCGGGTGGTGGCGCAGTGGGACAAGGAGAGTGTGGAGGATGCGGGGCTGATCAAGCTGGACTTGCTGGGCTTGCGCATGTTGGGGCTGCTGAGCGAGGCGGTGGGCTATGTGCGCCAGGCCGAAGGGGAAGCGCCCGACCTGGATGGGCTGAGCCTGGATGACCCGGCGATCTACGCCCTGGCGCAGCGGGGGGACACGATCGGCGCGTTTCAGGTGGAGAGCCGGGCGCAGCAGCAGATGGCCCCGCGCCTGCGCCCCACCTGTTTTGAGGAGATCATCGTGCAGATCGCCATCATCCGTCCCGGGCCGATTCAGGGCGGCGCGGTTCACCCCTATCTGCGCCGCCGCGCCGGGCTGGAGCCGGTGAGCTATCCGCACCCGTGTCTGGAACCGGTGTTGGCGGAAACGTACGGCGCGCTGCTCTTTCAGGAGCAGGCGATCCGGGTGGCGGTGGCTGCGGCTGGTTTCAGCGCGGGCGAGGCCGACCTGTTGCGGCGGGCGCTCTCGCGCACCCGCGCCCCGGCGGAACTCCAGGCCATGCAGGATCGCTTTCTGGCCGGCGCGGCGCAACAGGGGATCGACGGGGAGACTGCCGGCGCCATCTGGCGGTTGTTGGCGGGCTTTGCCGGCTATGGCTTCCCCAAGTCACATGCGGCGAGCTTTGCGCTGATCGCCTACCAGTCACTCTATCTGAAGCACTATCATGCGGCGGCCTTTTACTGTGCGTTGCTCAACCAGCAGCCGATGGGCTTCTATTCGAGCGAGGTGGTGGTGGGCGATGCGCGGCGACATGGCGTGACGCTGCTGCCGCCGGACATCCAGGCGAGCGACTGGCGTTACACGCTGGGGCAGACGGCGGCGGGGAGGCCGGCGCTGCGCATGGGGCTTTGTGC
>JAHDWG010000243.1 GCA_023384495.1 Caldilineaceae bacterium | reverse complement strand
GCCGCGCCTCAGCCGGCTTGGCCCCTGTGGCGTATTTGCCCGTGAGCAGCCCCCCGGCCAGCGGGCTATAGGGGATCACGCCCACCTGTTCGGCCTGGGCCAGCGGCAGGATCTCGACTTCGGCCTGGCGTTTGGTCAGGTTGTACATGGGCTGGATGCACTGGAAGCGCGCCCAGTTGCGGGTGTCGGCCAGGGTCAGCGCCTTGCTGATCTGCCAGGCGGCCCAGTTGCTCACGCCGGGGTAGAGGATTTTGCCCTGGTCTACCAGGTCATCCAGCGCGCGCAATGTTTCGTCCATCGGCGTGTCGTAGTCGTAGTGGTGGACAAAGAGCAGGTCGACGCGGTCGGTTTGCAGCCGTTTGAGGCTCGCCTCGACCTGGCGCAGGATGTGGCGCCGCGAGAGGCCGCGGTCGTTGACGCCGCTACCCATGGGCGAGCAGACCTTGGTGGTGATCACCAGATCATCGCGCAGGCCGGCCATGCAGCGCCCCAAGATCTCTTCGGCGCGGCCGCGGCCATAGCTGTTGGCGCAATCAAAAAAGTTTACCCCGGCGTCGAGGCAGGCGCGAAACATGGCCGCCGACATGGCCTCATCGGCATCGCCGCCAAACGACATCGTTCCGAAGCAGAGTCGCGAGACTTTGACGCCAGTGCGGCCTAGAAGTTGGTATTGCATGGCATTCCCTTTCGAGGTTGTCGCGAGCATTCTGAGAAAGGGCCAGAGATGCCGCGCGCGTTCCAAACGGTTCCGGCCCTTTCCCGGAACGTGGGTTGCAGCGCAACCGCAGCTTGATTTGGACCGGTTGACTTTGCGCCGGTAGTATATCATATTGGCGGGCAAGGTAGCGCACGGGAGCATGGCAGGGTATGCCGTCTCATTGTCAGAGGAGGGGTAACGATGGCGCTCCGATCGGTGACAACGGAAGATGTACGGGCATTCTTGGGTCGCGCCTGGCCCTCCATGCTGGGCGTGGTGGGCACGCTGGACGAGGACGGCGGCCCGCATCTCGTGCCGGTCTGGTATCGCCACGACGGGGTGCGCATCCACATCTGGACATTGGCGACGCGGCGCTGGGTGAAGAACCTGGCCCGCGACCCGCGTGCAGCCTTTTCGGTGCAAGAGGAGGGACCACCCTACGCCGCGGTCAGCCTGCGCGGGCGGGCTGCCATCACCACGGGCGACGACGAGGCGATCACACAGGAGATCCGGCGCATCACCCGGCGCTATGTGGCGGAAACCGAGATCGAGGCGTACATCCGCCGTTGGGCGCGCCTGCGCACCATCGTCACCATCACGCCAGAACGGGTCAGCGGCTGGGTGGACAGCGATCTTCTGGAGGAGTAGGGGCGTGGCCCATCGTGTGTGGTGTACCTCAATGCAATCGCGGGATTGCTCATCGCCAGAACCAGGCTGCGTATTGGTAAGCCGATCACACTACCGCAAAGGGTATCAAAGAAAGCGCCAGGGTGTTACCCCAACGCCTCCACCAGTTCACCAGTGCCAAAGTTGAGGAGAAATGCGGCGTAGTTGATTGAGAAAAGCATTCATCGGCAAAGATCACCGTCTGTCATCGCTCTCCAAACAGATGTCTTCGATGCCACGTAAGCATGGCTTTATCTGGCCGTAGCCTATCATCATCCGGTAAAAATATGTTTCGTCCAGTCAGCGTTGCAAGATGTCCGGGTAGATTTGGCGAAACACTGAGTTGCGTTGCAGTCAAAAGCGCATATTGATCCGATACACCAAGCAGTGCAGCGTCGAAAGTCCAGTGACACAACCTACACAAAGCAAGTCCATTGCGCGGATCATCGTTGTGACTAATGCTCCATGGCTTAATATGACCGGCATCTACTACAGTGCGACCATCGGCAGTTTGCATGCGAATCCCACAGAACGCGCACCGGTGATCATAGGCCGCAACGACAACGCGTCGAAAGCCCTGAGCGCGCACAGGCCCCGCCACATAAAGATCGGAGCCTGACATTTCTTTAGCTTTTTTCGTTGAGTGTGCTATTTCGAGCAATGCTTGGCTATATCGAAAAGCTTCAACGTTTGTCTCACCTTGTGCCAAGAGGATACTGTGCAGTTCTGGGGCAAAGTAGGTTTCGACGAGTATTGGTTCTGAACAACGTGCGTGCCGCAGGCTGCTGCATTTGTGCAAATAATTCCTCATCCAGCCTTGCTCCAAGTATTAATTCACGAATGTGTGCCGGCGATGTAATCGTGCTGATACTGGAAAGTTTGGCTTCTCTACCGGGTTATGCAACTAAGTGATTTTCTCGCTAAGTAGATAAGAATAAAGTAGGGCGTTCAATGCCAAAGCCACCGACGGGTGACAAGAAAGCCTGTTCTTGTGGAAGCTTCTTCCACTGATAAGGATGCTCTCATCTATCATCTGAAACCGCACCTACGATTTGTGCCCACTTTGTTTGTTTTCTCTATCAGAGTAGCTCATCATTTTGGGCACCAGGACGCGAATCACGCTCACCGATAAGGTTGCGTTGCGCTGAAGCAGGTCCCAAAAGTCGGTTTGGTCGATGTGCAAGGCGGTGGTCTCGACGACCGCAGTACAATTGGCAGTGCGCAACTGGTTGGCGAGTACACCGATCTCGCCGATCACATCCCCTGCTTTACACACATTGATAACCCCTAGATCGTTGGCGCTGACCTCAACTTCTCCCGCAACCAAGATGTACAGCCCGTCGGATAGATCGTTCTGGGAGATAAAACGCTCTCCAGGCCCAAAATGCAAAACGTTGCACAGGCGGGCAATCAATTCCAGCTCTTGAGCGGGGATTTCCTTGAATAACTCGACCCTGCGCAAGAGCAGGACTCGTTCCATGGTGGTGACCGGCATGTCCATGCCTCCATTTTGGCCCTCGGCTCGCAATCGCAAGCGGTAGTGGGCTTGCTTATCGAAATTGTGATTGTGATCCTGATGGTGCTGCGCACCCATTGCGTGATCGATGTACGTCTGCAAGGCAATTTGATACTCATCCGGCTTGAATTGCTGCTTCGAAGCCAGCAGGGCCGTCTCGCGCACCAGCGCATTGGGAGAACGCAGACCCTGGTGGATAAGGGGAGAGAGTTCAACCACCCGTCGCCGGGACAGGCTGAAGAGCGCACAGGCTGCCAACCAGGGATCGTTGCCGTCAACTGCCGCAACAAACTCCGATTGGGGTGTCGGCGGCTTCAAGTGATATACCCTATCCGCGATCTCCATTATTCGCTCAGGCGAACTTTCGAGCAATGGCAGGAACAGTTCCTTGTGTGGGCGGGATAACAACGTATCGAGCAGTTCGATCGCGTTGGCGCGCCGGCGCTGGTCACCTCCGAACAGGTTGGCGCGAACCTGGGCGATGTTGGCTTGCGGATAGAGGATGGCGATCAGGTAGAGCAAGCGATCCACGGCGTAGCGCCTCCTCCAGGAATAGGCATCGCCTAGCAGTTCGTCGGCGGCATTGGTTTGTGGGTGAGATGCGCGGACTGACCATTGGTATGCCAGTTGTGTTTCAATCTCGAAACGCCGATTGATGGCAGCCAGGTCAGTATCATTGAGAGGTTCACCAGCCTTACGCAGACGCCCGAGCGCAATATACAGCCGTGACCGGGTCAGGTCATCGGGCTCATCCAGGTGTTTCATCAGGAAACGCACGGATTGGGGGGCATGGATGCGGGCTGCTATCCCAGGAAGATAGCGGCGTATGGAATGGCCGGGGACCGATCTTGCGTAGCTGGTTTCCAGATCGGGGATGATCTGCGCTCCATACCGTACCAGCGTCTCTTCAGCGACTGAGCCCAGGGTGGGATCGTCCAATTGGGCAATGATAGCCGGCAGGTAGGCG
Source organism: Caldilineaceae bacterium (assembly GCA_023384495.1). Taxonomy (GTDB): domain Bacteria; phylum Chloroflexota; class Anaerolineae; order Caldilineales; family Caldilineaceae; genus CFX5. Next base: position 7,267 of record JAHDWG010000243.1, on the reverse strand, counting down.
GGCTCTGCGAGTTGCTCCGCAGAGCGGAGGGCCCGCCGCCGCACCTGTGAGTCCGGGTCTTCGAGGAGGGCGCCCAGGAAATCCACCGCATCCTCGGACGGCATCTCGCCCAGCGCATAAGCGGCGGCAATGCGCACGGCGGGCTGAGGGTGAGTGACCATGGCGGCAAACACCGGGTGCGCGACCGGCCTGGCTTCCTCCCCGCCGTAGCGCAGCGCCCCGCTCACAGCGGCGGATTTGACCTTGGGTTCCGGGTTTTGCATGAAAGGCTTCATCTCATCCAGAGCCTGCGCACCGCGCAAAGCCCAATACGTGAATACGGCTGAAGCGCGCACCTCGCTCTCCGGGTCATCAAAGCGCTTCTTCACCAGGTCTGCCCTGAGCTCAGTCGCAGAGCCGGCGTGTTCGGGGGGTGGCGTGCGGCGCAGCATACGCAGCGCCTGGCGCCGCACGAGCGGGGACTCGTGGTCAATCAACGGCAGCAGGGCGGGCGTCCAATCCACATTGGCGATTTCGTCTGCCAGCGCCAGGGAATGCAATACCTGAGCCTCATCCGGTTCCTGCAAACTTTTCTTGATGATCGCCACAGTCGCCGCATTGCTCAGGTCAAGAGGTTCCCCTGCCGGGTCGAAGTAACGGCGCCGGATGCTGTCCTGGAGCGTATTCAGGTAGAGGGGCCGCAGGCGCAGCGTGGCGAACACCGTCAGCGCCCCGACCAGGATGGCCGCATACGACCAGGGCAGTACGCTGATTCCCGCCAGACGACTGACCAGAAAGAACAGCACGCCGGCCAGGCCGATGGTGAGCGGCTTGAAGATGCCATCAATCACCGTACGGGCGCGCGAGCGCAATGGGTGAGCGATGGGGACGTACAGCAGGTTGAAAGAGGTATCGTGGACGGTATAGCGAAAGACGGTATCGGGGGAACGGGCGAGGGTAACTGCCCACAGCGCGGCGCCGGAGGCCAGGACGAAAAACGAGCCGGTCAGGATGCTGAGCGGCATGATCAGCAGGGCGGTGACAATGCCAAAACGCCGCAAGAAGGGAGCGGTCAAGAACATTTGCTGAACCAGGCCGGCGATCCCGGTCCAAAAATAAAAGGAGCCGAGGAAGGCGGATACTCCCTGTGAGTCCGAGGCAAAACTGCTCTTCAAAGAGAGGTCAAACTGGTAATCGACGATGTTGACGACCAGTGTAATCAGGACGACGATGACCGCCATCATCCTCAGCAGCGGCGACCTGCGCAGAAAACCCAGTGAGCTTTCCATCTCCCCTTTCGGCGGCTTCGCAGCCGAGGTTGGCCGAGGGCTTTGCTCGTACAAGGATTGCTGCCGGCGTCCAAGGAGCCCCACCAGCAGGATATTCGCCGCCAGCATCATCGCGATGACATACAACAGGTTGGGGGCGCCCAGCCATGGCGCGAGTAGGGTGACCGAGAAGCCGGCCAGCATGCTGCCCAGGTTGCTGACTCCGGTCACGATCGGGAACAGACGCTTGGCCTGGCGGGTGTTGAAGCTCTCCGATGCGAGGGTCCAGAACTGGACGATGCTCAACGCCATCACGATTTCCAGAAATACATAGAAGCCGCCCAACAACCACAGGCTTTGGGCGGCTGGCGTTTCGAGGGCCAGGCGAAAGACAAACAGGCCACCGATCATAGCAAGCGTGGAGCGCTGGATCAGATGGGATGTGCGCACACGTCCGGCGATCCGGGAATAGAGCAGCGAAGCCAGGACCACGCCAACCGTAAGCGCCAAAAAGCGAAACGGGATGTATTGCGACGGCAGTCCGCTGAGGAACAAGGCGCGGCTGACCGTGCGCCCGATGACCGCTGTGCTCCCGATAATCAGGAACAGGCTCAGGGAGAACAGGAGCAACGCGCCGCCCTCTCCGGGCTCGAGCTGGAGGCGGCGCCTGATCGAGAGACGATTATGCATGGTCAGGACTCTCTTTCATGCCTCCAAACCATTCTGGGTGGGTTGGCCTGTGTCCGATAGACTGATCTGGACATTGGCACTGGGCAGCAGCTTGGCGTGCTCCCAAGCATCATATTGCACGCCCTGGTCAGAATGAAAGATGGTGGACCGGTTGTCCGGTCAGGCCATGCGAAAAGCGGATCGGGTTAATGCTTGATCAACCTGGCGACTCAAGGCCCAGCCACGCACCGACCGGGTGTAGGCATCGAGAATCACCGCCAGGTAGATGAAGCGCCACTGTAATAATATACCTCAAACGTGACGAGTTGCAACCTTCCCTCTGTTTGACGCATGGCATGGGCCGCCCGACCTACCGGCACTGCCACGGCGTCAATGCGTCGGCGAAAGCGCGAACGCGAAATTCCGCTTCGCCGGCCTGATAGTTGCCGGTCGAGCGGACGACACGCCCATTGACCCACTGTTCGACACGATACGGCTCGCCGGCGCTGCCAAAGCGGCCCGTATCCACCGGCAGGCCATCAATTTTGAGGTGGCCGTCCCGATTGGTCGTGCCGATGCCACGGCCTGTCTCCACCCAGTTGCCGCGGGTGTCCAGCCGATAGAGTTTGATCCAGGCATAATTGGCGGGCTGGGGCGGTACACAGGTGACAATGTTGCCCACCGGCGCCGGCTGTTGGTTGGCGATGCGCCGCCAGCCCAAACGAGCTACCGCCGGGCCGCTTTGGTCAAAGTATTCCATGCGCAGGCGATGCGTTCCCCCGCTTAGGTTGATGTCGACCGAATTGCGCGTACGCGGCCGCCTGAGCCACTGGTCGATCACCAGGCGGTCGTTGATATAGAGGCGAACGCCATCGTCGGTTTCGGTGCTGAAACGATAGCGCCCGCCGCTAAAATTGAGCGCGATGCTCCACCGCGCGGAAAAGTTATCGGCCTCGACCACGCCCGGCGCCGGTGAGCCGGTTCCCCAATCGAAGTCGATGGCGCGATCCTCGCGGACGAGGGCAGGCGCGCCGCTCAAGTCGCGATTGTTGAAGTATTCGGCCCGCCAGCGCCGATTGCCCTCCGCCTGGTCATCGCGCCGTTGCCATGAAAGCTGCATGAGCGCGCCGCCTCCCCGTTCGTAATATTCCACCTTCACCGGTGTGGCCCCACCGGGCAGTTGAATATCGGCGACATAGGCGCGCGCCGGCTGGTCGCGCCACTCGTCGATCAAGAGCCGTCCATTGACCCACAGCCGTACGCCATCATCCACATAGGCGCGAAAGCGATAGACACCGGCGCCTAGCTCCAGCGTGCGCACCCAGCGCGCCGAAAAGTTGTCATTGCCGATAACACCTGGCGCAGGCGACCCGCGGCCCCAGTCAAAGTTGACCTCAGCCTCGTTGCGCACCACCGGCGGCGCGCCGGTGAGCGTTGCGTTGTTGAAGTATTCGGCCCGCCACACCCCCGTGGGGGGCGGCTCTTCGAGCGGCTCCCACCAAAGGCTGATACGCGCCGCGCCGCCCGCCTCAAAGTATTCGAGCTTGACCGAGGCAGCGCCACCACTGAGCGCGATCACCCCCTGATAGGTGGTGTCGGGCTGAATGCGCCACTGATCCACAAGGAGACGGTCATTCACCCAAAGACGTGCGCCATCATCCACCCGCACATTGAAGCGGTAGCGCCCAGCAGGCAGGTCGAGCGTGCGTGTCCAGCGCGCCGAGAAGTTGTCGGCGTCGACCACCCCCGCCGCCGGTGAACCATTGCCCCAATCGAAGTCCACCTTTTCGTCTTCGCGCGTCAACGCCGGTGCGCCCGCCAGGTCGCGATTGTTGAAATATTCGCCCTGCCAGCGCGCGGCGGGCGTGGGCCGGTCGCCGGCGCGCTGCCAGGTAAGCCGCGCCAGCGCGCCGCCCACGTGGTCGAAATACTCCAGGCGCACAGGGATATTGCCGCCGGGCAGATAGATGTCGCTGGTGAAGGTCGTGGCGCCCTGTTCGCGCCACTGGTCGATGATAAGCGCGTTGTTAACCCACAATCTTGCGCCATCATCCACCGTGAGTTGGAAGCGATAGTTGCCAGTGGGCAAGTTGAGCGTGCGCGACCAGCGGGCCGAGAAGCCGTCGCTGTTGACCACACCCGGCGCGGGTGAACCCATCCCCCAATCGAAGCTGATCTCGGCGTCGTCGCGCACCAGCGCGGGCGCGCCGGTCAGGTCCCGGTTGTTGAAGTACTCGCCGCGCCAGTTGCGGATCACCTCATCACCGCTGATGCGCTCCCAACCCAGGCGCACCGAGGCAAGGCCGGTTGCCTCGTAGTATTCGACGCGCACCAGATGATGGCTGGTGGCGAGCTGTACATTGCCCGAAAACGATTGGGCGGCGTGGTCGAACCAGCCATCGATGATCGGCTGGTCGTTGACAAAGACGCGCACGCCATCATCCGACGTGGCGGTAAAGCGATAGAGCCCGGCCTCCAAATAGAGATACCGCGTCCACCGCGCCGAGAAATTGTCGGGCTGGATGGCCGGGTCAGGCGAGCCGGCGCCCCAATCAAAATCAAGCGTGAGGTCACTGCGCATGAGGGCCGGTTCCCCCGCCAGGGTACGATTGTTCCAATAGGCGCCCTGCCATGTTGGGTCAGAGATGGCTGGGCGCACAATGTCATCCTGCGCCCAAACCGGTGCTGTGGCCAGGGCCGCCAACAGCATCGCAAATACCATCGGCAGCACGGCTTTTTCTATACGCCGTGCAGACGAGAAAACGGACGTTTGCATGAGGACACCTCCATCAAGCAACATTTGTTGATCACTGTTATCGTTAGGACTTACGCAAGCCTTGACCAGACACGCGGTCAATGAGCGTGAATCTTCCCCTGGCAAGCTTCAGGCGCCGCGTAAGTCATGACTGTAATACTCCAAAGCAGTGTGGAATGTTCCCTGGTGGAGGTGGTTTGATGCAAGCCCAGCAAAAGACCTGACTTTCGTCAGTATGATGATGGCAGGGGAGATGTGGGCGGATGCTCGTTGCCCCAGGCGCCCATTAGCGTCGTCGCTACGCCATTGTAGCGGATTGGGGTCTATCCAGATAAGTCTCGGTTTTCACGCGGCCACACGCTCATAGACCATCGGTAGCGGGGGGGTGGGGTCGGTGCGGAGGCCATAGGCGGCCAGAATGCGCGCAACCGCGGCCTGCCCCGCAGCCTCATCCGCCGCGTGGACGACGCAGAGTGGGTCGCCCTGTTTCACGGCGTCGCCCACCTTGGCGTTCACCATGACCCCAACTCGGTGGTCGATCGGGTCGTCTTTCTTGTGCCGTCCGCCGCCCAGGTCGACACAGGCCAGGCCCACCTCGCGGGCAAGGAGGCTCTCCACATACCCATCGTGAGGAGCGGGCGCGGCCAGCGTGATCGGGGCGCGGGGCAATGCGTCCGGGTGCTCGACTTTGTGGGGATCACCGCCCTGCGCAACCACAAATTGGGTGAATTTCGCCAGCGCTTCCCCGCTTTGCACGGCGCGCGACAATTGCGCTTCCGCCTCATGGTGCGAATGGGCCTGCTTGCCCAGCAGCAACATTTCAACGGCGAGCGCCATGACCAACAACTGAAAATCGGGCGGCCCTTCGCCGCGCAGGGTGGCAATTGCCTCTTGCACCTCGAGCACATTCCCCACCGCGCGGCCCAACGGCTGCTCCATCTGGGTAATCAGCGCCACTACCTGGCGCCCCGCCCGCGCCCCAATGGCGACCATCAGCCGCGCCAGGGCGCGCGCGCCGTCCAGCGTTTCCATGAATGCGCCGTGGCCGCACTTGACATCGAGCACAATCGCGTCGGCCCCGGCGGCCAGCTTCTTGCTCATGATGCTGCTGGCGATCAGCGGCAAGCTGGGCACTGTGCCCGTGACATCGCGCAACGCATAGAGCGTCTTATCCGCCGGGGCCAGGTTGCTCGTCTGGCCGGCGATCACCAGCCCGATGTCGCGGAGCTGGCGGCGAAAGTGCGCCTCGCTCAGGTTGGGGCTCCAGCCGGGGATGCTTTCCAGCTTGTCGATGGTGCCACCGGTGAAGCTGAGGCCGCGCCCGCTCATTTTGCCCACGGGCAGGCCACAGGCGGCTACCATCGCGCCCACGGCCAGGGTGGTCTTGTCGCCCACGCCGCCGCTCGAATGCTTGTCGACGATGATGGTTCCTGGCGGCAGGCTGTCGTGGAGGCCGAACTGGTCGCCGCTGGCAGCCATGGCCTGGGTAAGCGTTGTGGTTTCCGCGTCGGTCATACCCTGAAAATAGATGGTCATGGCCCAGGCCGCCACCTGATAGTCGGGGATGTCACCGTGGACAAAGCCGTGTACAAAGAAGGTAATCTCTTCGGCGGTTAGCTCACCGCCATCGCGCTTTTTGACAATGATGTCGACTGCGTTCATCGTTTCCTCCGTGACTGACGACCAGGCGCGCGCGGCTAGGAATCGCCGCCCGACGAACCGCCGGATGTGCGTTTGAGGCTCTGCAACAGCACGCGGCCTGGCCCACGCAACCGAGTCATAAAGAACCCTTCTCCGCTAAAGAGAATGCGCCGGCAGCCACCCACGCCCTGGATGTCGTAATCAACATTGTCTGCAAAGGCGGCCAGGTTGCCGGTGCTGACAAGCATCTCTTCGCCGTCGGCCAGCGTGCGCTCATAGAAGTCGCCGCTGCCATGGATCAACACCATGCCGCGGCCCGAAATCCGTTGCAAAAAGAGCCCGGCGCCGCCAAACAGGGCTGCGCCGGCGCGGCGGGCAATCGTGACCGTAATGTCGACCTCGTCTCCCCAGGCGGCGAGAAAGGCGCCGCGCGTGGTCAACACCGGGCCGTCGGCCAGATCCCAAGTTGTAATGTGACCGGGCGAATTGGCGACCAGCGTTGCGTGTTGGCCGGCCTGGTCGGTGCTCAGATGGGTGAACGCCATGCCTTCACCGGCCAACGAACGGCGGATGGCGCCGCCAACCCCCCCAGGAAGACGCAACTGCCACTGCACCCCCTGGGTGTAGCTCATCAACGAGCCTTTGGAGGCCCACACCGCTTCACCGGGTTCAAAGTCAAGCCGAGCATATTGGGCAATATCGCCGGCGATCGTATAGTGCATTGAGCTATCCTTTCTATGAATGGGACTTGTCGCGGATGTGCGACAGGTAATCACTACGCCACTACGGACAGCCGCCGTTTCGAGTCGCGGCTCGCATGTCAGCATGAGATCGGGTATACTATACTCAAATCAGAATGAAAACCGGAATCTGAAATGCTCACGCCGGTTCCGTGAATCGGCGGTTCACGGAACCGCTTGGAGCACAAAAGTCTGGTTTTCATTCTGAACTCAGT
>JAHDWG010000242.1 GCA_023384495.1 Caldilineaceae bacterium | reverse complement strand
AATACACCATCGAAAAATTCTTCCCGCATACCCGTTGAAGTAATCGAGCTTGCCCAGAGCATCCTGTACCCCTGTCTTTTGTTCTGTGAAGAGATCATTATCGATGATGTAACAAACTTCTCCGTCGATCCTCAAAAAACCGTGAATCAATCGTACTTGCCCTTGCTCATCTTTTAATTTTACTTCAATCCGATGTGCGACATCTGTAACCGAGCCGTCATCTAGATTGGCGGCATTGAGAGGCGCGGCAATATGAGGCTGTAGCAGTTGCGACCACGGAATATCGGACATGCCAATATGAGATCGGCAAATGATGTTACGGTACCGGAGACCGATACGGAGATAAAATGCCGGTGCATACTCCCGGACGAGTGTATCTATGGGCTTTGCCAAACGTTCTCGAAATTCCGCCCACCGGCTGTAGGAAGGAGTTGCCAGCGAAAGAAAATCTTTTGCCAGGCCAAGACGCCAACCGCGATCCTCCGAGATAAAATCATGCACCTTACTTCTAGTCTCAGAAGTGAATAATTCGACAACTTCCTTTGGCAATCTTTCGCGAAGTTCCGCAGGCAGCACGTTCTCCTGAAGGCGAACCTCGTAATAAGGATAGTCTTGACGAATTTGATCTTGAAATGTCGATGGGACATCTGAATCAATTCTCAGAATGGGCGGAAAACGCAACTGGCATATCACTTCGCCAAGCGGGCTCTTTGCATAGATGACGCGCTCTGTCTTTGGGAAGGGCATAGGTTTGAGCTTTTCAGTTGTAGCGGCGACAATGATCGAGTAACATTTTCAGTCTTATTATAGGCTGATTCGCCATGTATACAAAACTTCACATGAAAGCGGGAGCTCGCGCGTCAGAGCGAACATATGTTCACTATGCCGCAAGCTGGCCGAAAAATCAACCTGGGTTGCGGTCGGTGACAGTCACGGGCTGGCCTGCCTACCCCTAGCGCGCCATGCGCGGGTCGAGGGCGTCGCGCAGCCCGTCGCCCATGAGGTTGAAGCCGAGCACCACCAGCATGATCGCCAGGCCGGGGAAGATGACAATGTGGGGCGCCGAGAGGATGTAGGTGCGCCCCTTTTGCAGCATATTGCCCCATTCGGCCACATCGGGCGGGGCGCCCAGCCCCAAGAAGCCCAGCGCCGCCGAAGCCTGGATGGCGACCGCGATCTGCAAGGTCGACTGCACCACAATCGGCGCCAGCGTGTTGGGCAGCACGTGATAGAAGAGGATGCGCGCATGGCGCGCGCCAATCGCCTGGCCGGCGGTGACGTAGAGCTCCTCTTTGACAGCCAGTGTCGAGCCGCGCATGAGCCGGGCGTAGATGGGGATGGAGACGACGCCAATCGCGATCATGGCGTTGTTGAGGCTTGGCCCAAAGGCCGCCACCATGAGGATCGCCAACAGGATGCTGGGGAAGGCGAGCATTACATCCATCAGCCGCATGATGAGCTGGTCGACGCGCCCACCAGCGTAGCCGGCAATCAACCCCAGCGGCGCGCCGACAAGCACACCGATCCCCACGGCGATCAGCCCCACCGCCAGCGAGAGCCGCGCGCCGTAGAGCAGACGCGAAAAGAGGTCGCGGCCCAACTCATCGGCGCCCAGCCAGTGGGTTGCGCTGGGGGGCTGGCGCGCCTGGGCAAAATTCGCCTGGTCGATATTGTGGGGAGCCAACCACGGCGCACCAACACTGATGATCAGGAAGATCAGCACGATCAGCGCGCCCAACACCGCGCCCGGGCTGCGCGCCAATCGGCGTAAGGTCAAGCGTAGATTGGAGGTGGGGTAGCGGGTGGCGACCGGCAACGCGTCGCCCCCTGCAACGCCGGCTGTGACGCTCATCGGGAAACTCCTGATTGGTGCCGATAGTTATCTGCAATGCGTAGCATTCTGATGGAGATAACTGGGCGCAGCGCGCCCGCTGCGCGCCACACACCGGCGCAAGACTCACGCATAGCGGATGCGCGGGTCTAAGAACGCATAGAGCACATCGACCAATAGGTTGACAAAGACAAACCCAGCGGTGATGACCAACACTGCGCCCTGGATCACCGGGTAGTCGCGATAGCCGATGGCGTCCACCAGCAGGCGGCCCAATCCCGGCCAGGCGAAGACCGTTTCGGTAAGCACGGCGCCGCCCAAAAGTGTGCCAAACTGGAGCCCAATCACCGTCACAATGGGGATCAGCGCGTTGCGCAGCCCGTGCCCATAGATCACGCTCCTTTCGGAGACGCCCTTGGAGCGCGCCGTGCGGATGTAGTCGGCGCGCAGCACATCCAACATGCACGCCCGCGTCATGCGCGCCTGGATGGCCATGGAGTTGGCCGCCAGCGCGATGACCGGCATGATCAGATGTTGCCAGGTGCCGCTGCCGGTGGGGGGCAGCACGGGGCCGCTTAACCCCAGCCAGTTGGGCAACGTCAGGGCAAAGAAGATGATGAGCATCAACCCCAGCCAGAAGATGGGCATGGAGACACCCAGCAACGCCAGCATCATGCTCACCGCGTCGACCCACGTATTGGCGCGGGTGGCCGAAAGCACCCCAATCGGGATGCCAATCGCGGCGGCCAACAAGAGGCTGAGCGCGGCCAGTTGGACGGTGCGCGGCAGCCGCAGCGCGATCTCCTGCGACACGGGCAGCCCGCTGCGCACCGACCGGCCCATCTCCCCCTGCGCCATCCGCCCCAGATAGATGCCATATTGCACCAACAGCGGACGATCCAGCCCCATATCTTCGCGGACGCGCGCCACCAGTTCCGGCGTGGCCAGTTCGCCGGCAATCGCGATCGCCGGGTCGCCGGGCACCCAGCGGATGCTCCAGAAGACCAGAAACGAGGCGCCCAAGATAACCGGAATCGTCCAGGCCAGGCGACGGAGGATGTAGGTGGTCATGTGGTTGCCGTTGCAGGTGAAGAGATGATTGGGCGAATGATGATCAGGCGATGGAGTGATTGGGTATTGATTCGACCATCACCCAATCACCCCATTCCACTACTTCACGATTTTCGCTCAAGACGGGTCGGTGGCCCGTCGTCGGGCCGGTCACGGCCCCGCCCGGAGCAGATGAATCGTGAATAACTGAATTCTTCTATTGCTTATCCGCCCACTTGGCGATCAGCCGCTCGCTAGGGTGGACGACAAAGCCTTCCACATTGTTGCGGATGGCGGTCACCTGCACCTCACTGTAGAGGAAGAGCCAGGGGGCGTCTTCCCAGATGGTGGCGATGGCCTGGGCGTAGAGCTCGCGGCGCAGTTCCTGATCGGCTACGGTGCGCGCTTCGTCCAACAGAGCGTCTACCTCGGCGCTCTCATAGAAAGCGCCGTTGAAGCCTGGCGGAATCTGGCTGGAGTGGAAGAGCGCATAGAGCGCATAGTCGGCGTCCATCGTGGGGGTAGACCAACCCAACATGGCGAACTGCACCTGGTTGTCGGGGGCTTCGGCGCGCACAAAGGGCACATACTGCGGCCATTCCAGCGTGCGCAACTCCACATTCAGCCCCACTTCGAGCAACTGCGAGCGGATGGCGTCGGCCACCAGCGCATCCTGAATGTAGCGGCCCGTTGGGTGGTAGAGCGTCACCGTCGTTCCTTCGGCCACACCGGCTTCGGCCAGCAGCTCCCGGGCGCGGTCGACATCGCGCGCATAGGGGGGTTGGGCGCTGTAGCCAAAGATGGGCGGGGCCATGGGCGCATCGCTGACGCGGGCGGCGTTGTCAAAAAGTTGGGTCACGATTGATTCAACATCCACCGCATAGTTGACGGCCTGGCGGACGCGCACATCGTCAAACGGCTCTTTGGTGATGTTGAAGAAGATGTAGATCGTGCGCAGACCGGGGGTGGTCACCACTTCCAGATTGGGGTTGGCGGCCAGGCGGGCGGCCTCGGCGGGCGGCACGCGCACGGCAATGTCGGCGGCGCCGGCCTCGACCTCGACCAGGCGGGCGCCATCTTCCTTGACAACCTTAAAGACCACCGTGTCGATGTTGGGCGCATCGCCCCAGTAGTCGGGGTTGCGCACGAGCGTCACAGCTTCGTCACGCGCCCAGCTTTCCACCACATAGGGGCCGGTGCCGATGGTGTTGGCGGCCAGGAAGTCAGCGCCCTGTTCGAGCGCGCTGGGCGCGACCATGGCCAATGCCCCGTGCGAGAGGTGGGCGGGCAGGGGGGCAAAGTCACTCTTGAGGGTGATCTCCACCGTGTAGTCATCAACGGCAGTGATCGTGTCGATCTGGTCGATCAGAAAAGCGAAGGTGGCGCTGTTGTCAGGGTTGAGCACCCATTCCAAATTGGCCTTGACCGCCTCGGCGTTGAAGGGCGTCCCGTCGGAGAAGGAGACCCCCTCGCGCAGCTTGAGGATAAAGGTCGACCCATCCTCGCCCGGCTCGATGCTCTCGGCCAGCAGTGGCTCCAGCTCGCCCTCTTCGTTCATGTAGAAGAGCGTCTCGTAGACATGCTCCAGTACCGAGAACGAGGGCGACGAGGTGACCACGTGGATATTCATGTTCTCGATGTCGGTGCCGGTGGCGATGGTCAGTGTCTTGGGGCCGGTGGCTGCGGCAGGGGCCTCGCCTGCAGGCTGGCCGGCGGCCGGCCCAGCAGGCACAGGCGCACAGGCGGCCATGACGAGCACAAGCGCGAGTAGGGCAGCAAACCATGCGATGCGACGTTGCATATTCACACTCCTTTTTGAAAATGGGGATTCGAATGTTCCGGTGTCCTGCTCGGTTTATCGCTAGTGTCCTATTGTACATGGAGCTGGCCGGCTCGCCAAGTACTCAAGCTTGCAGCAAGCAAGGACATTTGGGTCTATGTTTTATCGGACAAAAATCAACAATCGTTGCCGATGCGGATGTTGTCGATGTAGAGTGCGCGCCGGGCGTGCAAGGCGCATTCTTCAGCATCGCTGCGCTCGACAGCGCATGGTTTCAGCGGGCTGCGGCTTCGACAATTTGGGGTGATTTATTTATGATAGGGCTCGCACGACAAGCGATGGCCCACAATTGGAAGGCAACCGCCAAACCGATGGCGGTGTTCTCAAACCTACGAACACATAGCGGAACCGCATACGAGAAAAGCAAAAGGAAACAAGAAACCATGAGCGAACAAGCCAAACACCCCCGCCGCGTGCTGGTCACCGGCTCCACCGGCGCGATTGGGCAGCCCGTCTGCGCACATCTGCTGGCGCGCGGCCACCATGTGCGCGGCTTTGCCCGCCGCCCTACCCCCGGACTGCAAGACTACGTGGTGGGCGACCTCAATGACCGCGACAAGGTGCGCCAGGCGGTCGAGGGGATGGATACCGTGCTCCACCTGGGGGCCTATCCCAACGACGCCGACTTTATCGACGTATTGATGGAGCCCAACGTGCGCGGCCTCTATCACATCTGCGCTGCGGCGCAAGAGTTTGGCGTCAAGCGCCTCATGCTCGCCAGCACGTTGCAGACGGTCACCGGCCACGGCTACCCTGAGGGCAAAACCATCCGCATCGAGGATGGACCCATGCCGGTCAACCACTATGCGCTGACCAAAGTCTGGGCCGAGGTGATGGGCGACATGTATGCCCGTGTGCACGGTATTTCGGTGATCAACGCCCGCATCGGCTGGCTGCCGCGCAACCCCGGTGAGGCCAAGCGGCTGGTGGAGAGCCGCATCGGCAAGGATGTCTTCTTTAGCCACCGCGACGCCCAATTGTTCCACGAGCGCTGTGTCGAATCACCCGAACCGGGGCCGGGCCAGTCTGTCACCGTCTTTGCCATCAGCAACCCGCTGGAACAGCACCGCCTCGACCTGGAGCCCGCGCGGCGCATCCTCGGCTACGAGCCGCAGGATGTCTGGCCGCAGGGGCTGCCGTATGAATTGGAAGGGTAACTATGACATCCCGAATCCGGTTGAACGCGTAAGGTATTACCTCGACCTTCCCGGAAGCTCCGGGCTTCCGAGAAGGTCGAGGTAATACCTATCGATCCAGCCGGACCTCGCGCCCGGTTGCGGCGCTTTCGAGCAGCGCCTCCATCATCTCCTGCACCACCAGGCCGTGGCGCAGCGGCGCCTGACAGGGCGTCCCGTCGAGGATGCACTCGATGAAGTGGTCGGCGATCTTGTCCCACGGGGCGTCCTTTTGGCCGCTTTGCGGGTGCTGGACGATCGTATCCTGCGGCGCGCCGTCGACCGTGCGGTAGATGGTGAGCGGCTTCATGCGGGCGCCGGCCTCTTCGCCAAAAAGTTCGATCTGGAATTGTTCGGGCTGGTGAGAGGCCCAGAAGCTTTCCACCTGCACGCCGGCGCCATTCTCGAAGCGGAAGAAGCCTCCGGCGTAGTCGTCGGCCGCGTAGTGGGTGGCCAGCTCTGCCGTGGGCATCAATTCCCGGCCAAAGTAGCCCTGCCCGCGCGGCCCAAACTTGGCCCCCGACACGCCCAGCACGCTCACCGGCTTGGGCATCCCCAACAGCCACCAAACGGCGTCGAGCACATGCACGCCCATGTCGCGAAACGCGCCGCCCCCCTTTTGGATGAAGCCCAGGCTCCAGGCGGGGATGCCAATGCGACGCACGCTGATGGCGCGCGCATAGTAGAGTTCGCCAAAGTCGCCGGCGTGTGTCATACGCCCCAGGTATTGCACATCGGGCGCAAAGCGGGTCGAGAGCGACATCATGTTGACTACACCGGCGGCTTCGGCGGCTTCCACCAGCTTTTGGGCGGCCCCGGTGGAATCCGAGAGCGGCTTGGTGACCATCACATGTTTGCCGTTCTTGACTGCTTCGAGCGCCACCGGCACATGGTATTGGTTGGGCGTGCCGATAAAGACCGCATCGATCTCAGGGTCGCGGCACATTTCCTCAAAGCTGGTGTACTGCTTGACCGGGTTTGGCAGCTCCGCCGCAAACTCGTCCATGCGCTCGGGGAAGAGGTCGCAGAGGGCGGTGACCTGGCCGCGCGGGTGACGCGCCAACGCGCGCCCGTTTGTCCGCCCAATCCCCATGCCAACTACACAAATCCGAACCGCTTGCATGAATGCTCCTTCACTGGTTTGAAACGTTATACTTTGCTCTGTTTGAAGCCAGCGGTTTTGCTGGCGTGGAAATCACCGGTTCCAAAGCAACCAGGGATGCCTATTACGCCTTGCCCAAGGTGGCTTGCCAGATCAGCAACAGGCCAAACCCGGCCAACAGCAGCCCGCTGCCCGCCAGCAGGCGCCGATACCAGACATCGGTCAGAAAGCGGCGACCGCTGGCGACTGCCCAGGCCAACCCGATCTTGCAGCCGACCAACAGGGCGTAAAAGCCCACCAGGAACCCCAGCGCGGCGAGCTTTGGCCCCTGCCCTGCCTCGGTGAGGATCGGGCCGCCCACGCTGAGCCAGAAGAGCCAGGGGGCCGGGTTGAGCATGTTCACCAGCGCGCCGCGGCCCAGATCGGCGCGGCGCTGTTGGGGCGCCGCGCCGCCGGTGGCCAACACGGCTGTACGCGCCGTCTGCACCGTCTTGCCGCCGAGATAGAGCAGATAGAGGCCGCCGGCGACCGCCAATCCAGTCACCACGGCGGCGGGCAAGGCGCTGATGACCACCAGCGTCAGCCCGATGATGGGCGCATCGGTGAGCAGCGGCGCCAGCGCCACCAACAGCCCGGCGCCAAAACCGCGCGCCAGCGTCGTGCTGATCACCAGCGTGGTCAATGGCCCCGGGCCAATCCCCGCGCTAAACCCCAGGCTGATGCCGGTGAGCAACGGCGTCATATCAACCCCTTCTTGACGCCCTCGGTGACGTTCGTGTGCGCCGCCGCCTGATGGCCGGCGGCCGGCCCTGCCGGTGGCGTGTGGCCATAGCGCCGCAACACCCGCCACGGTGGTTCCACGCGATGCAGGCGCGCCATCATCTGCCGCGCCGAAATGCGTTTGACCAGCCTGCGCCGCCGGGCCATCATCATGGGCAGACGGCGCAACGCCTCCCAGCGACCGGCCAGCGCGCTGCGCAGCCGCCGCTCACGCCAGGCCACCGCAAGCGACATCGCCTCATAGAGCGCGATGATGGGAAGATACCACAGCAGGGCGGGAAACGGATAATTCTTGGCGAGCAGCCAAAGCTTGTTTCGCCCCAGCAGCCGGCTCTTGAAATGGGGGATGCGGTTGCCCGTGGCCGAGTGATGATGGGTGACCACCGCGCCCGGCGCATAGCGGGCGCGCCAGCCGGCCCACTGCGCCCGCCAGGCCAGGTCCACATCTTCGAGATAGGCGAAGAACGCTTCATCAAAGAGACCAATATCGTCGAGCATGGCGCGGCGATAGAGCGCGGCGCCGCCGCTTGCGCCAAAGGTTTCGGCTACGGCGGTGGGGGACGCAGCGGCAACGGGCGCGCCGCCATCCACCCCCCAAGCGATCCCGGCGCGGTCGATGGCGATGCCCGCCGAGTCGATGCGGTCGGGCTGGTGGGCCAGCCGCATCTGGGTCGCCACCATGCCGACCGTGGGGTCGGCGGCTGCCGCGACCAGCGCCTCGATCCAGTGTGGGTCGGCCACGGTGTCGTTGTTGAGCAGCGCCACAAATTCGCCCTGTGTGGCGCGGATGGCCTGGTTGTTGGCGGCGGCAAAACCGAGATTGTGTTCGTTGCCGATGAGCCGCGCCTGGGGAAATTGTTGCTCCACAAAGGCGACCGAGCCATCGGTCGAGCCATTGTCGACGACGACCACCTCGAAGTTGGGATAGGTCTGGCGCAGGAGCGATGGCAGGCACGCGGCCAGATGGTCGCGGCCATTCCAGTTGAGGATAATGACGGAAACGCGCGGGCGCGCGGAATTGGCTGCCGTGCTCATAGTTGTTACCCAGTTGGGGACTGATGGGAGGGACTGTACCACAGGTTGCGTACCTGCGCAACGCGGGTTCGTGGTCAGGTGACAGCCACTTCCAAAGTGACTGTCACCTCACGAGCGCCCGGCAGAGTGCTGCCCACTCGGCCAGCGCGAGCGTTTCGGCGCGGCGGGTGGGGTCGATGCCGGCCGCCTGGAGCGCGCCATCGGCGACCGCCTTGGGCAACAGGAGGCCCGCGCTCAGTGTGTTGCGCAACTGTTTGCGCTTCTGGCTGAAACCGGCGCGCACAACGCGGAAAAAGTCAGCCGGCGGTACGTCCGTCACGGCGGGCTGGGGGCGCACATCCAGGCGGAGCACGGCGCTGTCGACTTTGGGTTGGGGGCGGAAGGCGCCCGCGGGCACGCGGTCTACGATGCGCGGCGCGGCGTAGAACTGGACGCTCACCGCCAGCAGCGACATCGCGCCGGGCGCAGCGCAGATGCGTTCAGCCACCTCTTTCTGCACCATGACCACCGCCAGCGTAGGCCGTACCCTCGCCTCCAAGAGATGCCGCAACACCGCGCTGGTGATGTAATAGGGCAGGTTGGCGACAACTTTGTACGATTTTGGATCGTCCGAGGGGCCATCGTCTATCGTCCATCGTCCATCGTCGATCAGCTCCACCGGGTCGAGGGCCAGGATGTCGCCGTGGACGATGGCGACGTGGGGTTGGCCGGCGAATTGCTGGCGCAGCGGCTCGATGAGGCGGTCATCGAGCTCGACGGCGACGACGCGGCCGGCCTGTTGGGCGAGGCGTTCGGTCAATACCCCGCGACCGGGGCCGATTTCGAGCACCGTGTCGGCGGGGGTCAGGTCGGCGGCGGCGATGATGCGGTCGCGGTGGGTCTCGTCGACCAGGAAGTTCTGCGCCAGCGACTTTTTTGGACGTGGCGCCTGGCGCAATTCCGAATCCTCGACGCCATTCATTCCTTTGCCTCCGCGGTCAGACCCACTACTCGATTGGCAAGCTCTGGATAGATCTGGCGGAAATGCTTGGGGTTTAGTGTTACTAACTGGTCAGCGCCGGATTTGATTGCGGCATAGAAGATCAGCGCATCAAAGATGATGCCACCATTCAGGGTCTGGTTTGCAAGCTGTTTGATGATAGTCAGATAATCATCGCCCGATAGTGGAACAATTTCAAAGAGGCTGATAACGTTTGTTTCGATCATCAGTTGTGCTTTTGCCGCTGGTAAGACACCAGAAGCAAATGGAATACGCGTCAGTTTTGAGTACAGTTCAGCCAACGTATGAGCACTGATCAGGCCAGTATGGCGGCCATCTTTCACGCTATACAGCCACTGGTAAGCAAGCGGATGTGCAGGATGGGCTTCCACCAGCGCCGCGATCAGGGTCGATGTATCAAACAAGAGCCTCACGCTATCTGCTCCAGGTTGTGAAGCGGAGCTTCTCGATCTTGAAGCAAGCTGTCCCAGTCGAAATCGACAGGTACCTCGTCTCTTATGATTAAGAGGCCATCTTTGTCGATCAGTTGAGATTGTACTGGTGTATGTTTGTTGAAGAGCTGAGCCACTTGTACACGCGCAAGCCGCAGTGCAATTGTGCCATTATGACGCGTTTCAACGACTAACGCGACCCCTGGCTCAAGTCTTTCTTGTAATTCTTTAGGAAGAGCAACCTGTCCATCTTGATCGATCTGTAGCTCTACTCGTTCGATTATCTCAAGCATGAAGTACTCCTTGTCTTGTCGCCCCCTCCATGATGAGTGTCCGCTTTATCATGGATTTCTCTTTACGTGTGATTGTACACCATCCATCGACCACACGCCGAATCGGTTTACAAATAACGGAAATCACATTCACCTATGGGCCGCATACCGAATCTGTATTCGGCATCTTCTCTTGATCCCCCCATTTGTCTGGGAAAAACTTCCCGCTGTAAATAAGGGTCAGCCCTCATGACAGCAGGTGCGGTCTCCGGGTAAAGTATACCCGGAGCGAAATGGGGAATTGCCGACTGGTTCAAAGTGAGGTGTATCAATGACGGCCATAAAAATGGAACAAAGCCATATCGGCTGGGGTCTCTGGCTGAAGTGGGTGGTGGCCAGTTCGATTGGCTGGACAGCCAGCTTTATTCTGAGTATCTCCGCTATTGGCGCGGTGGTGCAGGCGTTGTGGGGCGATCCCGACACCGTTCTTGCTGAAGGTACGTTGGCCTTCCACACGGCGCTGACTCTGCTTTTCACCCTCAGCGGCCTCGGCTACGGCGTCGCCCAATGGCTGGTGCTGCGTCGTATCATAGCGGGCAGCAAATGGTGGCCTTTT
>JAHDWG010000241.1 GCA_023384495.1 Caldilineaceae bacterium | reverse complement strand
ATCATGTTGCGCAACTCTTCAAGCCGGCTACGCTCAGTCTCGTTGGTGCTGGCTTCGAGCCGCTCGCTGACAAGCATGAGGAATTGGTAATCGAGGATCGGGGCGACGGCCACGACCAGGCTGCCGATCAGCTCGGCGCCATCGGCTTCTTGCCAGGTATTGAGGATGGTGTCGAGCACCTGTTCGCGCGTTGTATTGGCGCCGAGTCCTTGAAGGATGGCGCGCACCCGATCCTGGCGCGCCTTGATTTGGCGCCCCGCGTCGGTGCGGTCGAGCAACAGATTGCGCAACTGGAGCAGCGGCTGTGTCTCTTGGCCTTGCCCGCCGGCAACCATGATAAAGCGGTCGAGCATGGCAAAGAAGTCACGGTCCACCAAATCGGCGCCGCGTTGTTGCAAGACCAAATCCAGCGCCTTGGGGTCGTTGACCAACCCCACCAGCCGCTGAAGCAGCTCGCCCTGGTTGCGTTGGCGGCGCAACATTTCGGGGGTAACGCCCTCAAATCCCCACAGTTGCTCCATAAACCGATTCCAATCCGAATACTGTTTGGGTTGGAGCATGTAGCCCTTGCGCGCCTCTTGCGGCAGCTTGCGCATGAGCGTTTGGGTTAGGTCGCCAATGGCCTTTTGTTGTTGCACATCGAGGCTCTGTTGCATGGGCGCAAAGACACCCAAAAACTCGTGCGCCGGTTCATGCACGAGCAACGGCGCGCTGAGCGGGCCACCCGCGCCACAGTTGGGACATTGCGCCATATGGATCTGACCGCCCAGCAACGCGCCTTTCAGTTCGGGGTTGACGCCCAGGTCGATGATAGTGAAAAGGGGGAGACCATAGGTTGTTCCGCAACTGGGGCAGCGGATCTGCACCGGTGCGGGTGGAAACAAGAGATCGAGCGCTGGCTGGCCGCGTCCGGCTGGGGGTGGCGCCTCCGGTGTGGGTGGTTCGGCAGGCTCGGTGGGTGGTGGGGTAGGGGATTCTACCGGCTTTTCTTCGGCAGGCGTATCTTCCCCACGGCGGCGCGTCGTAAAGCCGCCGGGCACTTCGATTTTGATATCCGAAGCTGGTTTGTTCTCTTGGCCGGGCAGAAGGATTCCACTCATGGATTTCGTCTTTTCTTTCGCTCATGCCCCACATGCAAAATGTTTACCCATTTCACACAAAGGTGCGACTACACCAATTCAAAATTCCCGTTCAAAATGATAGAGACATGACTTACACAGCGCCTAATGCGGGCCAGGAGAAGATTCACGCTCACTCATGGCTTGTGTAAATCCCAATAGAATCAAGTTCGAGCTGTCAGGACGATGTGCACAATGCCATTCATTGTAGCGCATCCATGCGGATGCGCCAAGCACGCAAGCAATTTGTCAGCAAATAGGAGGATTGACAACTAGCCCATAGGGTAGATATACTGGATACAACTGGCCGGCGATTGCAGACGCGCTGCGCATAGAAAACGCCCATCGAAACGATGGGAATGCGTCGCCCGAAAACATCGCGCTCGCCAGCGCCGAGCCCACCCCATCTGTTTCGATAGTTCCTTGCGTGTTCACAGCAAGCGCAGTTTTGCCCAGGCAACCGGCATGAAAAGGAGCGATCCCAATGAGCGAGACACAGACTGCCGCCACAATCAAGGCGTGCTCTGACGTTGCGTTACCCGCTGAGCTACTCCTCCACGCGTCGCAGCGCGCGATTGAAGAAAACCCAGCCAATGCGCCGGCCATCCCGCGCGGCAGTATTTTGCCGGGGTTGGATGGGCCGCCGCCCATTGCCCTCGCTGCGCTCACCGGCAAACTGTGGAAGCCGGGGCGCACCTTGCGTTGCCGCTTTCTGGATGGCAACCCCACGGTTCAGCAGCGGGTGCAGCCCTACGCCCATGAGTGGGAACAACACGCCAACATCAAGTTCGTGTTTGGCAACGACCCAGACGCCGAAATCCGCATCTCGTTTGCCCAGTCTGGGTCATGGTCCTACCTGGGAACCGACGCGTTGAGCATCCCCAAACACCAGCCCACCATGAACTACGGTTGGCTTACCCCATCGACGCCCGACGAAGAGTATGCGCGCGTGGTGATTCACGAATTTGGCCATGCCTTGGGTTGCATTCACGAGCATCAAAACCCCTCCACCAACATCCCGTGGGACAAAGAGGCCGTGTACCGTTACTATCAAGGCCCGCCCAACAACTGGAGCCGGTCGCAAGTGGACATCAACCTCTTCACTCGTTACGGCGCCGAGATCACCCAGTTCTCCGAGTTCGACCCCGAGTCGATCATGCTCTACCCCGTGCCGAATGAGTTTACGATCGGTGACTTTGAGATCGGCTGGAACAAAGCGCTCTCGCCGCGCGACAAAGAATTTGTCGGCGCGCTCTATCCGTTTGACAAGACGCTAGAGAACGAACTCAAGATCGACGCGCCGGCCATTTCATCGTCGATTGGTAGCTTTGGCGAGGTGGATGTCTACAATTTCGCCGTTGCGCAGGCTGGGAGCTACCGGCTCGAGACGGAAGGGATGCTCGACATGGTGATGTCCCTCTTTGGCCCCAATGACCCGGCGCAGTTTGTCGCCATGGACGATGACAGTGGCGACCGGCTCAACGCCCGCATTGTCACTGCCCTCAACCCAGGCGTCTACACTGTGCGCGTGCGCCACTACAGCGATAAACGCAAGGGCGACTACAAGATTGGCGTCTATCGCGCATAATGAGCATCGGGCCAGAGACAAAACAGGCTTCACATCACGGCTATGCACCCACCCTCACTCAGCGATCTACACATCTGCTTCGACCGAACACTGCCCGGCCAGCAATTCACGCCGCTCTATCAGCCGCAGAGCGAAAGCAATACGCGCGCCGCGGTCCTGGCCAACAAGCTGTGGCCGGCAGGCCGCACCCTACGCGTCGCCTTTTTGGATGGCGACGCCGTGGTGCAGCGCAAGGTGGCCCAGTATGCGCAGGAGTGGTCGCAACACGCCAACATCCGCTTTGCGTTCGACAATGACCGCGACGCCGAAATCCGTATCTCCTTTCAACAGGCCGGTTCCTGGTCGCTGATTGGCAACGACGCCCGCGACCGCCGTGTCGCGCCGGATCAACCCACGATGAACTATGGCTGGCTCACGCGCGCTACGCCCAACGATGAGGTGCGCCGGGTGGTGCTCCACGAGTTTGGCCATGCCCTGGGGCTGGTCCACGAACACCAAAACCCGGCGGTCGCCATCCCCTGGAACAAAGAGGCCGTTTATCAGTTCTACCAAGGGCCGCCCAATTTTTGGAGCAAAGAGCAGGTGGACATCAACCTCTTTCAGGTGTACGACCAACAGTTCACCAAATACTCGCGCTTCGACCGCCAGTCGATCATGCTCTATCCGATTCCCGCCGAGCTGACGCTGGAAGGTTTCTCCGTCGGGTGGAACAGCGATCTCTCGCACTACGACAAACTCTACATCCGCAAATGGTATCCCTTCCCCAGGCGGCAGAACGCGCCGCGCGGGCGTTAGTGTCACGTCAAGCGCGAAATGAGTGGTTACTCGTCGTAACGACTTGAGTCGTTGGGTGAGGAGAGACGACTGAAGTCGTTACGGCGAGCTATTCAAATTCGCCTTGACAAGGCGCCGGTGCGTTCTACGCCCTCCGCTCTGTGTTCGCCAACCATCGATAGCGCCAGATCGCGGTCAGGCACGCGGCGCCGACCACCAGATAGAGGGTGGAAAAACCGATTGCCTGGCCCACCGAGAGGGCAAACAGCGGCCCTAGCGCCGAACCCAGATCGGTGACGGTGGTAAAGACGCCGATGAACCGGTGCGGGCGCGCAGTGTGAACGGCGATGCCGGTCGCCGCCGCGTTGAGGGTTACCGTCAGCCCACTGTCGCAAAGCAGCACAAAGAGCAAACAATAGATGGCCGCCGCCGCCGGCAGAAAGGCCAATCCCGCCATGCTGAGCAACGAGACGCCCACAAGGAGCGCAGCCGTATTGGCCTGCCCCAGCCGATCCGAGGCGTAGCCAAACGCAGGGCCTACGGTAATATCGCTCAGCCAGCGCGCACCCTGCAACAAGCCGGTGACGGTGGCGACGCCGAGCCAGTTGATCGCATCTTGGCTGCCCGCCACGCCGGCCAGCAACAGCGACGACGTGGCAATCACAACGCTGGATGAGAGCAATTGCAGCCCACCCGCAATCGTCAGCCAGCGCTGCACCGGCGGCGCCAGCGCCTCGGCCAACAGGTGACGCCACCGCTGCCAGAAGCGTTCGCCGACCGCAGGCCTGGCCGCCACATGCTTCGTGACACCCACCGCTGCCGGCGGCCAGCGCAACAGATAGGCCACGGGCATCGCCAGCGCGGTAATGCACGAAATGACGACCAGCGTCATGGTGAAGCCAACCCGGTCATAGAGAACGCCGCCCAGCAGCACACTCACCGCGCTACCCAGGCGGATAATGCCCCAAAGCAGCCCGGTGAGCCGCCCCTTGTGTTCTGGGGCGCCGCTCCACACGGCCTGATAGCCGCCCTGGCGCAACGCCGACCAGGCCGCGCCCCAGACCATGCGCGCCGCCAGCAGCAACAAAAAGTTCCGGCTGACGCCATAGAGCATGGTGGAGCAGAGGCCAACCCCGCAGGCGAGCAGAAAGCTGGCATAGGGTCCCCAACGCTCAAAGAGAATGCTGGCCCCACTATTGGTGGCCAGCCGCACCAATCGATTGGCGCTGAGAAGCACGCCCACCAACGATAGCGGCATCCCCACGCGCGCCGCCTCCAGGGGCAGGATGCTGTAGAGGAGCGAGTCCCCCAGAATGCAGAGACCAATCGCGCCGGCTACGCTGCTAACCAGCCGCGCCGGACGCTGAGCCGAAACCATTTGTACCGTAGCCACGAGTCAACTTCGCCTGTCGATGAGTGCTATCGTGCGGTTGCTTTGAAAACCGGGCCTTACGAAGAGATCAGCTGCTTCGCGTCATTCCGGTTTTCAAACAGAGCTCGGCATAGACCGAGAAAAAGCGCCGACATGGGGTTACGCCGTTGCGTGCGCCACCATCCTGGCGACAGCCGTTGGCGCCCTCATTCCCCTCACCCCGCAGCGGATGCGCCGCCGATCACCACGATGAACTCCCCCTTGAGGTCGGCTGGCGCAACGTGCGCCAGCAGCGTTGATAAAGAGCCGCGCTCGATCTGCTCAAAGCGCTTGGTCAAGTCATTGGCGATTGCTGCGGGCCGGTCGCCATAGACGGCCAGCGCATCGGCCAAAAACGCCGCCAGCCGATATGGGCTTTCGTAAAAGACCAGCGTGTGGGGCGAAGCCTGATCCACTTCGAGAAAGCGCCGTCTTGGCCCGCCCTTTCGTGGCGGAAAGCCGCGAAAGGTGAAGCTATGCACCGGCAGCCCCGAGAGCACCAGAGCCATGATCAACCCGGTTGGGCCAGGGATCATGGTCACCGGCGCCCCTTCTTGGATCGCCCGGCGCACCAGGGTGAAGCCCGGGTCGGCGATCCCCGGTGTGCCGGCGTCGGTGACCACCGCCACCGACTTACCCTCCGCCAACAACTGAAAGATACGTTCGCCGGCGCGCGCTTCGTTATGTTCGTGAAACGAGAGTTGTGGTTTCTGAATCTCGAAATGCTTGAGCAGCAGCCCCGTCTTGCGCGTGTCTTCGCTGGCGACCACATCCACTGTGCGCAGCGTCTCCAGCGCGCGCAGGGTAATGTCGCCCAGGTTGCCGATGGGGGTCGCCACCAAATAGAGCATCAGCTCAGCCCCTGCCCGGCCAGCCACCCATCAAACTCGGCCAACATCTGCGCTTTGAGATCCGGCGGGGCCGCACAGGCGACAAAGGCGTTGCGGGCGATGCGCGCCAACCCCGCCCGGTCGTAGCCAAACTCGCGCGCCAGCACAACATATTCATCGACCAGCGTTGTGTTGAAAAGCGGTGGATCATCGCTGTTGACGGTGACAACAATCCCCATGCGGTCGAGATGGGCAAGAGGATGTTCAGCCAGGCGGCGATAGACATGGAGACAGATGTTGCTCGTGGGGCAGACTTCGAGCACCGTCTGGCGCTCTTTGAGCGCGGCCAGCAGATGCGGGTCTTCCATGGCGCGCACGCCATGCCCGATGCGCTCGGCCTGCAATGCGCGCAGCGCGCCCCACACGCTCTCTGGCCCCACTGTCTCGCCCGCATGGGGAACCGATACCAGGCCGGCGGCTTTGGCTTCGAGAAAGGCGTGCGCAAAAGGCTCGGGCGGCGCGCCCACCTCAAAGCCACCGAGACCATAGCCCACCACGCCGAAGGGTTGGCCGGCCAGCGCATACGCCAGCGTCAGGTCGGCGGGCTGCGCATGATAGGCGTCGCTGCGGAAGCTGGCGTTACGCGGCGCATCAAAGACCCAGCGTATCTCCACGCCAAAGTCACGGCGCGCCTGCTGCCGGCCTGCCTCCAACCCCTCAAGGAGATCATCGATCACCAGCCCCTTTGTCTGCAAATGGGTATGGGTATAGGGAGTAAAGGTGACTTCTCGATAACGAATGCCCTGCTGCGCCATATCGGCGCCGCACGCATGCACCACCAGCGCAAAGTCCTCCGGCGCCCGCAGCAGGTCAGAAATGACCCAATAGATCTGAATGAAGTGAGGAAAGTCGGTAAACGCAAACCACTGCTGGAGACCGGCAACGGTTGTGCTGGGCAGCTGATCCAGCCGGTTGTGGCGGCGGGCCAATTCCAGCAGGGTCGCCGGTTCGATGGTTCCCTCCAGATGGATATGAATTTCCGCTTTGGGCATTGCCCGGATAAACTCGATTACATCCGCATCGATTGGTGTGGCAGGTATGGGGCCAGACATGACGCCCTACCTCCTTCCTCTGATATGGCTGAGTTATGTCGCTCACTTCACTTGTGTACGGCATGGATCATTCCAGTCTAACACAACTTTGTGCAGTACAATAGCCAGCTATACTGCGGTTGCCTTGAAAGCCGGACTTTCTGCGAAGATGTTTACTCCTTCGAGTCACTCTGGTTTTCAAACAAAGCTCAGTATAAATGCCCAAGTAAGTCTGACGTGCAAGACAAGAATCGTCCATGAATCTACCGGATACGCAAGCCATACACACAGCCGGCGTTGGGCCGCCTACACGGCGGCTACCCGCGCGCTGGCTGTTTTTGGTGCGCGTAATATGGCTGATTGTAGCGATCTACCTGGTGATGCTGCTGGCCGGTGGCAGCGCGCTCCCTGCGCGCGAGACAATCACCCGACGGCTGGCTATGGTGGCAGCCGGCCACGGGTTTGATGTGATGCGTTGGCAGCTCAATGCGTTGGTCGAAAAGGCGGACGCCTTTTTCCGCCGCCCCGCGCGTGCGCTGGATGCGCCGGAACAGGCCGCGCTGGTGCAGGTCTATTTGAGCCGGGCGAGACGGATTCAGGAGCTGGAACATGAGTTCAACAGGCTGCTCAGCGCCGGTGATGGCGCGCGCACCGGCGCGGGCGCTGCCCTGCAACTGGAGATCGACGCGCTGCGCGCCCAACAACAGCTTGACCGCAGCACGGTCGAACAGATCATCGAGGAGCAGGTTGGCGCGATCCTGGCCGAGGAGGGGTTGGCCTGGGGGGACAAACCGCTGCCGCCGGTGAAGTTCTCGTTTGTGGAGCCCCCCAAGAAGCTCGTTGTCAGCCCGCGCGAACGGATCGAGACACTCTTCGGCTACATGGTTGATGCCGCCATGACGCTTGAACAAGTGGAACAGGCCGAACAGACCGTCCGCACTGAGCAGGGGTTGAGCGGCTACATAACGGGCATTGGCGGGCTGGGCGCCTACCCGACCATGGTCATCGACAACGCCAGCTTGCCGTGGATCTTGAGCACCGTGGCGCATGAGTGGGTGCACAACTACCTAACGTTTTTCCCCCTTGGTTTCAACTACGGCGTCAACAGTGACAATGTCATCATCAACGAGACGGTAGCTGAGGTGGTGGGCAATGAGATCGGCGAAGCCGCGCTGCGCCGCTTTTACCCTGAGCTGGCGTCGCCGCCAACCCCGCCAGCCGACGTGGCCGAATTTGAAGCAGGCGAGAGCGAACTACAGGGTAATGGGGAAGACGAATCGCCCCCCGCCTTTGACTTTGGCGCCGAGATGCGAATCACGCGCCTCCGGGTGGATGAGCTGCTGGCCGCTGGCCGTATCGACGAGGCCGAGCACTATATGGAACAACGGCGTCTGCGTTTTGTAGCGCAGGGCTACCCACTGCGCGTATTGAACCAGGCCTATTTTGCGTTCCACGGCAGCTATGGAACCGGCCCCGCCAGCACCAGTCCGCTAGGCCCCAAGCTGGAACGGTTGCGCCAGCTCACACCGAACGTCAAAACCTATCTTCAGGTCGTCCGCTCGCTGCTCACACCCGAAGATGTGGATCGGGCGCTGGCCGAATGGGAGTCATAGCGTGCGCTTCGTCTTTGTCACTGAACCGGCCACCTTTCTCGAACGGCCCAACCGGCATCTGGTGGTTGCGCGGCTGCATCAAAGTGGCTCGGTGGTGCGCGCCCACTGCCCCGACCCAGGCCGCCTGCGCGAATTGCTCTTGCCCGGCGTAACCGTCCATGTCAGCGCGGCCAACCTTGCGGCCCACAGAATTGCGCGCAAGACGGCCTATGACCTGCGCTTCGTGGAGCACCCAGAACATGGCCAGTTGATCAGCCTCGACAGCCGGCTCCCCAACCAAATCTTTTGGGAGGGTCTGCATGAGGGCTTTTTTCCACCCTTCCGTGGTTTTCAGTCTGTAATGCGCGAGGCCCCGATGCCGGTGCGCCACGAAGGGGGCGTGCGCAGCCGCATCGATTTTCGCCTGGTCGATTCCAACGGGCGCCCATGCTGGGTGGAGGTGAAGTCGGCCACATTGGTGGAGGGGCGCACGGCGCGCTTCCCCGATGCGGTGACTGCGCGCGGCAAGCGTCATGTGGACGAACTGGCGGCGCTCGCTCAGCAGGGCGAACGGGCGGCAGTCGTCTTCATTGTACAGCGCCCCGATGCAGACCGGCTCACGCCCCAGTGGGAGGCGGACCCTGCCTTTAGCCAAGCATTGGCCGACGCCATCAACGCTGGCGTAGAATGCTACGCCTATACTTGCATGCTCACCCTCACCGAGGTGACCCTGACCCGCGCCATCCCCGTAGAGACTACGATCAGCCCCGGTTTTCCCTGTTGACAGCCGAATACGTCATGGATCGCTCGTCCACTCTGTGGCGCCTAGCCTTTGAGCCCGCTGGTGACCACACCCTGCATGATGTATCTCTGTACGAAGAAGAACATCACCACTGGGGGCAGGATGTAGAGCACCGAGGCCGCCAGCGTCGGCGTGACGATGGGAAAGCCCTGGGGATTGACGTACGCCGTGATCAATTTCACGGCCAGCGTGGTGTTCTTGTCGGCAAGATAGAGCAACGGCATGAGCCAATCGCCCCAGACCGACAAGAAGGCAAGAATAAACGACGTCGCCAGGGCCGGATAGGAGTTGGGCAGCACGATCTGCACGAAGATGCGCCAGACGCGCGCGCCGTCCACCTCGGCTGCTTCTTCGAGCTCGGCCGGAAAGGAGAGGAAGAACTGGCGGAAGAGGAAGATGAAGAACGGGCTGGCCGACAATCCCCACAGAACCCAAGGCCAATAGGAATTGGTGACCCGCAAATTTGAAAAGAGCACGAACTGGGGAATGATGAAGATGCTGGCGGGGATCAAAATGAGCGCTACGACGACTGAGAAGAGTCGGGACCGCCCCACGCCCGGAATGCGCGCAAAGCCGTATCCGGCCATGGAGCTGGTGATGACAGTGAGGGTCGCAAAGCTGGTCGCCAGCAGGAACGAGTTGAGCGCATAGCGACCAAAGTCGATCATGGTCAATGCCAGGTAATAGTTGCGCCACTGCGGGCTTCTGGGCAGAAACTGCAACTGTTCCGAGATGTACTCGCTCTCCGATTTCAGCGACGTGCTGATGAGGTAGACTACCGGGATGGTCAGCACGACTGTGACTGCGATGAGCAGTGCGTAGGTGATCACCTTGCCCATCTGCCGGCGTGTGAAGCCTCTATGGCCCGTGGTTGCGCGCATCGGTTCGTTTGCTCCTATGTTTCCGTCTCTGTGTGCACCCACTTGCGCGAGCTCCAAAACAGGACCGCGGTAAAGAGCAGAATGAGGATAACCAGGAACCAGGTCAGGGCAGTCGCATAGCCGTAGCGGTGAAAGCCAAACGCCTGGCGAAATGAGTGGACCATGTAGAGGTAGACGGCGCGTGTCGGCGCGGCGCCCAGGGCGCCAGCGCCGCCCCCGGCGGTGGGCGCCAGCAGCATGGGCAGAGCGAAATACTGCATGGCAGTCACAATGGAGAGCACCAATTGATAGAAGATGATGGGCGTCATCAACGGAATCGTCACGTGGCGCAAGGACTGAAAGCGATTGGCGCCATCGATCAAGGCCGCTTCTTCCAGCGCCACGGGAATGCCCTGCAACCCAGCCAGGAAGATGACAATGCCCGCACCAAGACCAGTCCACACGGCGATAGTAGTGAGCGAGATCATGGCGTACTCGGTGAGCCAGTTGATTTGCACGCCATGGAAGAAGACATCCAGCGTTTGGTTGACCAAGCCGAGCGTAGGGTGCAACATCAGCCGGCCGACCCACGCCACGGCCACTAACGGGATGACACTGGGCAAGTAGTACATCGTGCGGAAGAAGCCGCGCGCGCGGATTCCCTGGTTGAGCATGTAGGCCAGGATGAAGGAGATGCATAGCCATAGCGGCACATTGAGCGCCGTCCAGACCAAGACACGCTGGAGTGACCACATGGCATCTCGATCGCTGAAGATACGCGTGTAATTGCTGAAACCGAGGAACTTGACATTGCCGAGGTTGAGGCCATCGTAGTTCGTAAAAGAGATAGCGACCCCGCCCAACACCGGTATCATCACCAGGAAGATAAGACCCAGCAGCCACGGCGCAATGAAGAGATAGAAGGCGATATTCTTCTGCATCCTGCGCGAGGCGAGCCGGCGGCGCCAAGTGTGACGACCAGCGCGGGTTTGCGCCGGTGTAAGGACCTGGCCGGAGTCGGGCGATGTCGTAGTCATAACTTATCCTGATGGTGGCTAGAAGATGGAGC
>JAHDWG010000761.1 GCA_023384495.1 Caldilineaceae bacterium | reverse complement strand
TCCCCTGCTGACGCGTAAGGTTGCCGACTGCAATGAGCGCAAACGGCAAGTAGAGGATAGTCAACAGCCGCCACGCAAATTGGGCGACCGTCAAGATCTCGCTGCCCAGCCAAATTGGCAACGCCCAGGCGGACATGAAGGCGCAGGCAATCAACGCAACGCTGCCCCAAAAGAGCCATTCGCTGTCGCGGCGCCAGGCCAAGAGGAAGCCGGCCCCCGCCAACAAGACCTGCACCAACCCCAGGCGGATGGGCCGGTCGAAGGTGTGGGCAAAGGTCCACCCCCAATCCAGAAAATTGTCCCACGTCCAAACGCTGCCTGGCAGCCAGATCGTCTGGGCGATGGTGTAGGCCGTGTCGGCCAGGTGGTTTCGCTCCAACACCAGAGGAAGCCAGAAGAAGGCGCTCGTCGCCATTGCCAAGAGCAGCGCAACCCCAGCCCACCCCAGTGCGGGCCAATAGCCACCTCCCTGCCACCACCGAACGGCAATATAGATAAGCAAGACCGGGGGCACAAAGAGCAACGAAATTGTGTGCATCACCGCCAGCGCGGCGGTCAGCAGCGCCACCGGCAGCAGATAGTGCGCTGGCGTTTGTGCATTGAGCAGGCGGCGAATACACAGGAAGACCCACGGCAAAAGGGCCTGGGCGCCGGCTTCGGCAATCGCGCCGCGAATATAAATATTGGTCAGCAGATAGGGGCTATACATGTAGGCTACAGCCGCCACCAGGGCGGCGCCACGCGCGCCCGGCCCAAAGAGGTCAGCAGTCAGCAAAAACATTCCCAGACCCGCCGTGATCACCATCAACGCCAGGATAGCGACGAACGCCTGCTGGATCGACAGCCCCAGCAGGTGCAGTGATTCCACCAGATAGTATGAGGCCGGCGCATAGTAGCCAAAGACTGGGTAGCCGTGTCCCAAAAGCAGTTCGGGCGCCCAGCGAGGGTAGAGCACCCCCTGGCGTATGTACCAGTCCAGCAGACTGATGCGCAACAAGTGTAACCCACCATCAAACGAGCGAGTGAGCCCTTGGGTGTAGAACGGAAGCAATGCTGGCGCCGCCAATAGCGACAGCAACAGCCAGGGACGAGCGGCAACGCGGCTCAGACGCTGCATCCACGAAACCAGCGATGGGCGGGGGAAGGGGCCTCGAAAGGCCTGACACTTGGCGGACATGATTGGTTGCTTTGGCGAACCACATGAATTCACGGGTCGTAACAAGTCAGCGGCATTGTGTATCGTTACGACGTGTATCGTTACGACGATTTATGCATGACGTTTCATCGTTGTTCACATTGGTTGTTCACATTGAGGCTCAGGGTGGCGTTTCTAGTGACTCTATGCTTGCGTAAGCCTGCAAATGCGCCTGGGCAATTGGCTCCCAAGCAAAGTGGCGGCTGACCGCCCTGGCGCGGGTCCGAAGCTGCTGAGCCAATGTTGGATCATCCGCAATCTGCATGACGGCCGCGGCCATCGCCGGCGCATCTCTCGGTGGGACATAGAGCAAGTCGCGGCCATCCACAAACTCG
>JAHDWG010000240.1:2204-11161 GCA_023384495.1 Caldilineaceae bacterium | reverse complement strand
TGCGGTCGGCAGCGGTGTATTCGTCGGCGTATTGGTTGGCAATGGCGTGTTGGTCGGTGTTGGCGTCAATGTGCGCGGCGTCCCTACCGTCAGTTGCCCGGGCATCATTGTTGGCGTAGGGGTGCGCGTGGGCGTCGGCGAAGACGCCACAACAACGGCGACGGAGGTTTTGGTTGGCGTCGCTGTCGGTGGCCGGGTCGGCGTGCGAGACGGCGTCCGCGATGGGGTGAGCGTGGGGGTGCGCGTCGGTGTTGCCCTTCGCGTGCCGCCAGAAAAGGCGCTAGGTGTATTGGTGGGTGTGGGAAGCAACACACCATTCCCAACCCCAGACTGTTGGCCCGACTGTTGCGAGGTTGCAACCGGTGTGCGTGACGGTGTCCGTGACGGCGTGCGCGAAACGGTTGCCGTTGATGTGGGCGCGGTCGAACCGTTCCCATTTTGGGTCGTCGTCAACTGCCCTGGCGCGCGCGTGGCGGTGGGGGCAGCGGTCACCGTTTTGCTTGGTGTTGCGCTGACCGCTGCCACCCGTGTGTACTGGCTTGGCGGCTCGCCTGCTTCAATATCAGCGGCTGGCCGGCCGGCCCCGAGAGGCGCCGGCGTGGCAGTCGGAACAAGTAGCGGTGTGGCCTCGCCGTTTTCGTCCACAGGTTCCCGCGGCGTGACGCCGCCTTCAATCGGCTCTCCTCCCCCGCTTCCTTCAACATTTACAGCGGGGATGGCAGGCGTATCTGGCGCAGGCTCGGCCCTTGTCGGTTCTGTCGAATCCGGTGTGTCGGTGGGGGGAAAATCGTTCGATGCAACCTCAACCGGCTGCTGTGCATCGACCGTCGGATCGCCCAGGCCGCTGGGCAGTGTTGCGATCCCGGCGCTGCCTGTACTGGGGCGATCGGGCAATTCGACAAAGATACGCGAAAAGAAGGTGGGGCCATAGAACAATGCAAAGAGAACAACAGCGGCAGTTGCCGTTGCAAAGGCCAGCGAAGGCGCAAGCGACAGCCGCTTCCCGATCTGAGCGAGCACGCCTGACCAGAAGCCTGTCTGGCGGCCCCGATTACGCCTGCGATTCGCTTCGTTGCCGAGCTGACCCTTGTGAATCGGTGTTTCCACAGAGCGTAGCTGTGTGTCAGACTCTTTCTCCAGCTGTTCGGCGCGCAAAAGCGCCACTGCGTCCATCACCTTTGCCGTGAGCCGTTCCTGTACATCGGGCGGCATCGGCTCTGGTGGAAGCCGCTTTTGAAAGATTTCATACAGCTCTTGCTCGTTGAAATTATCGGCCATGCTGCATTAAGCCTCTGCACTATTCATAAAGGCAACTTCAAATTGACGACGCACCCGGCTGAGCAACGACTCGGTCGCCTTATACGAGCGACCGAGAACCTCAGCGATTTCTGCTACGCTCAAGCCCACATAGTAGCGCAACAAGAGCGCTTGTTGCGACTGCTCGGGCAATTCAGCCAGGGCTTCGAAGACTTCTAGCCGCGTATGGTCAGGTTCGCCGGTTGTGATCCATTCGGTCAGTTCTTGGGTCACACGCAGCCGCCGCCAATAGTCAGCTACCTTTCGATATGCGATCGAGTAGATGAAAGTTGCCAGGGTGACTTTCCCGTCAAATGTACGGATAGCCTGCACCACCGCCAACAATGTCTCTCCTGCTATGTCCTCTGCCTCCGAAGCATCGCGCACGTTGTATTTCATATAACTATACAGACGAGGGTTCCATTCATCCAGGAACTGTCGCCAAGCGGCCTCGTCTCCTTCCTGCAACCGGCGGAGGAAGTCGGCGTCTTCTTCTGATTTCTGTTCGGGAACAGCCGCGTCGCTTCCTTGCGGGCGGGCTGGTTTGGGCCGACGAATCATGCGCAAATTGGGCCAAATCGTGCTGAATCCTGGTCTTGATTCGTTGTTTGGTCTGACATCGGATCCGTCTGGTGTTCGGTCTGGTCAGAGGCAACAGCCACTTTATAGCAGATTTGAGCAGGCAGGGCAAATGCTGCTGACATAACTTGATGTTCCACCTTTGCCTCACCAGAACCGTTGTCATTGGACCTCTCACGACATGGCTGGTATGCGTTCGATATGCCCAGTATACGCCCTAACAGGATACGCGCCATCCCTCTCGCCCTGGGCCGAGTGGGCGTTTGTGGCCCGCTCACACCCCTTCCGGGGGCCATCTCATTGCGCCAAGCCCGATTGCGCCTAAAGGCATCCTGCGGGCCCGAATGCACAACCCCTATATTGTTTATCGTCCCCATTAGGTAATTCCTTCGCTCATGCGATATAGACGACAGAAATTTGTAAAGTCAGCCCGAAACCCCGCAGCGCGTGCTTGTGCCCAATTATTCGGCTCACCCATGATCGATCCTTGCCCTCGCCGTACGCTGGCCCGCAAGTATCTGTCGATCATGATAGTGACCCTATTAAGTTAATCGTGATTATTAGATGAATCCTTCGCGGGGCTAGGCATCTGCTAAAAGACGCCTGGAGACATCGCAAGGGAAAAGGTGAGAAGAAAGGTGAAAGAAAAGGCGAGAGAAGAGGCGAGGGAAAGGGTACGAATAACTGAGCGCGCAGAGCAATGTCTGGTTCGATGACCGTATGAACGTTTTGTGGCCGCTGATGTGAAGAGGGTTTGATCGATCTTGAAAGCGAATCGCAAGCATGGAGAGTGATGCTATGCCAGGCTGAACCAACTGTAAGGTCAAGGAGTGAGGTGGTTGAAACCCTTGCGGCTGCGCCACCAAATAAGCGGGAGCCGTCGTACTTTGCCCCAGGTGGATACATGGGCGCGCCGGGTAAAGACATCGTAATCATGCTCTTCAATATCGACGAGGATCGCCCGATAGAGCTCGGCGGCGGCGGCAATCGCAAACCGCCCATCATCGGCCAACAGGCGGATGCCGGGCATCGCTTCATCATAGAGGCGCCTGTTTCGCGCGACTTGGAAGCGCATAAAGGCGCGCCAGCGCGCATCGACCAGACCGGTAGCGACACGCTCGGCAATATCCGTCTCGCTCAACCCGAAGTGGGCCAGATCTGCCTGGGGTAAATAGAGGCGGCCCGCTCGCCAATCTTCGGCGACGTCGCGGAGAATGTTCGTGATCTGTAGCGCCACACCCAGCTTGATGGCATAGGGCAACGCCTCGGCGCCGGCAAAGCCAACGATATGCATGCTCATGAGACCAACGGTCGATGCAACACCATAACAGTAGGCCGCCAACGCATCAAATGTGGCATAGCGCGAGGTCGTCAGGTCACGGGCGACGCCGTCGATTAATTGTTCAGCGTAACGAATCGGCACGTGATGGCGCAGGCGGGCGTCGGTCCACGCCAGCGCAACTGGGTCGTTCTCCGGCGGGTGGGCGCCCAGAATCTGCCGCCGCCAGTGCTCCAACCGCTGCGCCCGATGTTCTGTGTGGCAATCCACCAGGTCATCGGCAGTGCGGCAAAATGCGTAGAGCGCCCGAACTGCACGCCGCTTCTCGTCGGGGAGCAACGCGGAGGCCAGGTGAAATGAACGGGAATGCTCGGCGGTCATCGTTTCACAATGCCGATACGCTTCGTCCAACACATGGGCGTCGACCTGAAGCGGATGATGGGGTGTGGCCGCCTGTCGCGCTTCAACCGCCAATGAAAGCAGCGTATGTTCCCAGGGGTGTGTTTGTAATTGCATGGTTGCGCGCCTCCGATTTGGGGCTGAGTGCTTGGCAATTGCCTGAATCTATCGAAACCGTAGTCTAGCTAACACGTGTTTGCAAATTAGCATGGCATACTGGTTTTGTCAAGGTATAATCTATACATTTGTCTAATTATTGAGCAAATAAATCTAGAAAAAGATTTCACAAAGCATTGACGAGTTGCTGCCTGGATGATAGACTCATGTATGCAAGAGTGCGCTGTTGGGCGCTGTGACATCCATTCCTTGTCTGTACGGGCTGGCTGCCGCCGACATCAACAAATACGAGACTGATTCAACTGATCCACTTGATTTGACTTGCTTGGTGTGAAAGCGAATTATGAATCCATCACCGGATACACCTGTGTACAATCTGAAGGCTGTCGTTCGTGAAACAGGCCT
Organism: Caldilineaceae bacterium; assembly: GCA_023384495.1. Lineage (GTDB taxonomy): Bacteria > Chloroflexota > Anaerolineae > Caldilineales > Caldilineaceae > CFX5. Next base: position 7,086 of record JAHDWG010000240.1, on the reverse strand, counting down.
AAAACCTGATACGATCCGCGCCTGGGAGCGTCGCTACGGCCTGCCCGAACCGCGACGCACCGAGAGTGGGCACCGGCTCTACTCGCACAACGACATCAATATGCTCAAGTGGCTGGTGGCGCGCCAGGCCGAGGGAATGAGCATTAGCCGCGCGGTTGTGCTGTGGCAGCGTCTGGCCGCCGATGTCGACCCGGCGGAAGCAGTCGCGCTGGCGCCAGGGTTGAGCGCAAGCCCATCCCCGCTGATGCCCCCAGTGGCTATACCTGTCACCGATAACCTGACAAACCTGCGTGATGCATGGTTGAAAGCTTGCCTGCATTTTGATGAACAGACCGCCGAACGGATAGTCTCGCAGGCGTTTGCCCTCTTTTCGGTGGAGGTTGTCTGCATCGAGTTGTTGCAGCGGGCGCTGGCGCTCATCGGCGAAGGCTGGTTTGAGGGTAAGGTCACCGTCCAGCAGGAACATTTTGCTTCGGCCCTGGCAATTCGCCGGCTAGAGGCTCTGTTGGCTGCAACTCCGCCACCCACGCGTCCCAATCGCATTCTGGTTGGCTGCCCACCCGAAGAGACGCACACCTTCGCCCCCATGTTGCTGGCGCTATTGCTCCGGCGGCGCGGCTGGGATGTCATCTTTCTGGGCGGCGATATCCCGCTGACCGACCTGGTTGCAACGACGCGGGCGGCGCGGCCCCAACTGGTTGTGCTGGTCGCGCAACAACTCTACACGGCAGCCCGACTGCTCGAAATGGGTCGCCTGCTCTTCAACGAACAGGCGCCCATGGCCTTTGGCGGGCGCATTTTTGCCCAATCACCAGAGCTGCGTCAGCGCATCCCTGGCTATTATCTTGGTGACCACATCGATGCAGCTTCGCAAGCGGTTGAACAGATTTTGGCGGCGCCACGCCCACAGGCAGCATTGACCCCAGTCTCGGTTGAGTACCAAGATGCATTACGTCATTTTACTACCCGGATCGCCCAGATCGAAGCGGAAGTTTGGCGCAGCCTCGACTCGACCGGCATGGACCACCAACACCTGGAACAGGCAAATCACAATCTGAGCCGTAGTCTGGTGGCAGCCTTAATGCTTGGCAATCTCGATTTTTTGCGCCCTCAATTTGAGTGGATTGAGGAATTGATCCAAACTCACTATGAGCTTTCCGAGCAGATGTTGGAAGCCTATATGGGGGCGTATATCCGCGCCATTGAGGTGCATAGCGGCAAGGCCGGCGCCCTGATCACCAACTGGCTTCGTGAGGTGGGCTATGCCGACCTGTTCGGCTCTCCCCCCTCTACCGTTGCCCAAACGCCGGACTTGGGCGCGGTCTGGCGCAACCGTTCAGAGTAAGCAGAGCCCAGCGCTGATATGTGAACGGGCTTGCTTTGCTAAAGCGATGCTGGAACCGCAAGCGATATGCGAAAGGAAAACGCACCATGCGTGTGATTATAGCGGGCGGCACGGGCTTGATTGGCCGGCCTCTAGCCGCCGTCCTCATCAGCGAAGGCCATGAAGTCGTTGTGCTCTCGCGCAACCCGGTCACCACAAAGAATATGCCCACTGGGGTCACCCTCACAGAGTGGGACGGTGCATCCGCCGCCGGGTGGGGCCATCTGGCCGATGGCGCCGGCGCGCTGATCAACCTGGCCGGCGAGGGGATCGCCGATGGCCGGTGGAGTGAGGAACGCAAGGCGCGCATCCTCAACAGCCGCGTGCAGGCCGGTGAGGCCATGGTGCAGGCCATCGAGCAGGCGTCAGCCAAACCCAGCGTGCTGATCCAGGCCTCCGCCGTGGGCTACTATGGCCCGCGCGGGGACGAGGTCGTCACCGAGGCAAGTTCGCCGGGGAGTGACTATCTGGCGCGCGTCTGCTTTGCGTGGGAGGCCTCCAGCGCCGCGGCCAGCAAACTGGGGGTGCGCCGGCCCATCCTCCGCACAGGCATCGTCTTTAGTAACGACGGCGGCGCGTTTCCCAAGATGCTCCTGCCCTTCCGCCTCTTTGCCGGCGGCCCCATCGGCAGCGGCAAACAGTGGTATCCGTGGATCCATATCGACGATGAGGTGCGCGCCATTCTCTTTCTGCTCAACCACGGCGAGGCCGATGGCCCGTTCAATTTGGCCGCGCCCGAACCGCTGACCAACAAGGAACTGGCCCAGGTGATCGGCAAGGTGATGGGGCGCCCCGCCTTTTTCCCCACGCCAGGCTTTGCCATGCAGGCGATCTTCGGCGAAATGGCCACCGTGTTGCTGGACGGCCAGCGCGCCGCGCCCGAACGGCTGCAAGCGCTGGGCTTTACGTTCAACTACCCCACGGCGGAGGCGGCGTTGCGCGCTTTGTTGAAATAACGCCGGCCATGTAAGGAACCCATATGCACTATCACCACGAATTCACCGTCCGCGCCCCGCTGGCTGCCGTAGCCGCTTTTCACAGCCGCTCGGCCAGCATGGGCGCGATTACGCCACCCCCCATCATTGTGCGCATCCATCATGCGCCGCCCGTGCTGGCCAGCGGCGACCAGATGGCCTTCACCCTCTGGATGGGGCCGCTGCCGATCCGCTGGCTGGCGCAGATCGAAGAGGTGACGCCCACCGGCTTTGTCGACCGCCAGTTGCGCGGCCCCTTTGCACGCTGGGTGCATCGCCATACCTTTGTGGCGCTGGATGAAAACCAGACCCGCGTCGTCGATCACATCGAGGCCGAGCTGAGCGACCACTGGTTCTGGCGGCTGGTCGGCCTCAACATGTGGGCAGGGATGCCGCTGCTCTTTGGCTGGCGCGGCTGGCGCACACGCCGCCTGCTCGAAGGCGACGCCGCGCGTGAATCGTCGAACAAGAGGAAATAGCGTAGCACAGAGCACGCAAAGGGTGCGCGGAGAACACCGAGGAAGGTATAATGGCTCCTTCTAAAGAACCCCACCAGATTGTAGTCATTGGCGCGGGCGTGGGCGGGCTGACCGCAGCCGCTCTGCTCGCCGCCGCCGGGCTGGATGTCACCGTGCTCGAGGCGCACGTCTATCCGGGCGGCTGTGCCGGCGCCTTTTTTCACCAGGGCTATCGCTTTGACGCCGGCGCCACGCTGGCGGGCGGCTTCTATCCCGGCGGGCCGATGGATCGGGTGGCCCAGGCCGCGGGCATTCACGCCTGGCCCGCCCGCCCCGACGAATTGGCCATGCTCGTTCACCTCCCCGGCGGCGAGACCGTGGCGCGCTGGGGGGATGAGCGTCGTCACGCCGAACACCGCCGCGCCTTTGGCCCCCAGGCCGACCGCTTCTGGCGCTGGCAGGAGCGCACCGCCGACGCGCTCTGGCGGCTGGCGCTACGAACCCCGCCCTGGCCCCCACACTCTGGCTGCGAAACGCTCCAACTGGCGGGCGCCGGTTTGGGGTGGCTGGCCGAGCGCTTCCCCAACCATCTGCAACCGGGGCTGTTTGCCGACACCCTGCGCCCGGTTGCCCACCACCTGCGCGATCTGCCCGACGCGCTGCGTCTTTTTGTGGATGGCCAGTTGCTCATTGCCGCCCAGACCACCAGCGGGCGCGCCAACGCGCTCTATGGCGCATCGGCGCTCGACTTGCCGCGTCGCGGCATTGTCCACCTGGCTGGGGGCATGGGCGCAATCGCCGAGACGCTGGCCCAGGCGGTCCGCAACAACGGCGGCCAGGTGCGCTATCGTCAGGAAGTGACCCGAATCGAGATACAGCAGAGCCGTCCGGTGGCGGTGCACACCCGCCGCGGCGAGCGCTACCCAGCCGACCTGGTGATCGCCAATCTGCCGCCGTGGAACATCGCGCCGTTGCTGGGTGACGACCTGCCCCCCACACTGCGCACGCTGCCGCCCCAACCCACCGACGGCTGGGGCGCATTCATGGCCTATGTGGGCGTCGACGCAGCGGCGGTCCCGCCCGACACACCCTTGCACCATCAAGTGATCGTGCGCGAACCGATGGGGGAGGGAAACACGCTGTTCCTCTCGCTCAGCCCGGCTTGGGACGAAGGCCGCGCCCCCGCCGGTCGCCGTGCGCTCACCATCAGCACGCATACGTCGCTCAAGCCCTGGTGGCGGCTCCGCCAATCCGACCCGGCGCGCTATGAACAGCGAAAGCAGCACGATCTGGCGCGCCTGCTGCGCCATGCCGAGCGCGCGCTGCCCCATCTGCGCGACGCGGCCGATCTGGTCATGCCGGGCACGCCGGTCACCTTTCAGCGCTTTACGCGGCGGGCATGGGGTTGGGTGGGCGGCTTTCCGCAGACGAGCCTCTTTCGCACATGGCGGCCCCAACTGGCGCCCAATCTGTGGATGGTGGGCGACAGCATCTTCCCCGGCCAATCGACCGCGGCAGTCGCCTTGGGCGGGCTGCGCGTGGCCCGCGCCATTCTGGCCAGCCTGGGCGCGGCGCCACAACGCCAAACGGTGGCCGCGCCTCATCCTCATTCTTCGCCAGCGAATTCGTAATGCGCCCGGCGCGATGCGTATAATGCCTAGTGCATCTTTACCAGAGTGACTTTGCAGACCGACAGGTGATAAGAGCACCAATCGTCACACAACTGGGTTGTTAAGAAAGCCCTAGGTCAACATCAAGCATTGCGCATTGCGAGGAGCAAACCATGCAACCGGATCCGAATACCACAGGAAAGGTCGGCGTCATCGGCAGCGGCTTTGTGGGCGCGACGGCCGCCTACGCCATGGTCATGCGCGGGGTGGGGCGCGAGATCGTGCTGGTGGATGTCAACCGGGCGCGCGCCGACGCCGAGGCCGACGACATTCGCCACGCTGTCCCGTTCGCCAACCCCATCAACGTCCACGGTGGCGACTATGCCGACCTGGTGGGCTGCCGCGCCGTGGTCATCAGCGCGGGGGTGAACCAGCGACCCGGCGAGAGCCGGCTGG
>JAHDWG010000240.1:0-2194 GCA_023384495.1 Caldilineaceae bacterium | reverse complement strand
GGGGCGCAACCGGGCTGTCTTCGAGCAGGTCATCCCATCGGTATTAGCCTATGCGCCGGATGCGTTGCTGGTGGTGGCCACCAACCCGGTGGATGTGATGACCCACTTTGCCGCCAAGCTGGCTGAAACGCATGGCGGCGCACGCAACCGGGTGCTCGGTTCGGGCACCACGTTGGATACGGCGCGCTTCCGCACCCTCTTGGGGAGCCGGCTGGGTGTGGACGCCCAGCATGTCCATGCCTATGTGATCGGCGAGCATGGCGATTCCGAGGTGCTGACCTGGTCGCTGGCGACGGTGGCTGGCATGCCGCTAGATGACTTCTGCCGGCAGCGGGGTGTCGTCTTGGATGCAGCTGCACGCCAGTCCATCGACGAGCAGGTGCGTCACGCCGCCTATTCGATCATTGCCGGCAAGGGGGCGACTTATTACGGCGTGGGCGCTGCGTTGGCGCGCATTGTCGATGTCATCCTGCGCAACCAGCGTTCGATCCTCACCGTCTGCACCTGCGTCGCCGAGGTGATGGGGGTAGAGGATGTGACACTGTCGCTGCCCAACCTGGTCACCGGCGTGGGGGTGGCGGGCAGCCATCTCCAGCCCCTGTCCGAAGCCGAGGCCGCAGCGCTGGCCGCCAGCGCCGGGGTCATCAAGCAGGCGATTCAAAGTTTGGAATAGGTCAAACAGGGCAAGGTGACAATCACCTGAGAGGTGGCTGTCACCTGGGGAGCGAAACCGATGGGCACAGCCATCTGGTGGGTCCGGCGCGACCTGCGTCTGGCCGACAATGCGGCGCTCACTGCGGCGCTGGCCGCGGCGCAACAGGTGTTGCCCGTCTTTGTCTGGGACGAGGCCATCCTGCGCTCGCGGTGGGCAAGCGAAAAGCGGCTGGCCTTTCTTGCCGGCGGCCTGCGCGAGCTAGACGCTGCCTTGCGCCAGCGGGGCAGCTACCTCATTGTGCAGCGTGGCGACCCGGTGGATGCGCTGGCCATGCTCTGTGCCGCGCATGGGGTTGCGCATGTCTTTGCCGAAGCTGACGTCTCGCCCTATGCCAAGCGGCGCGATCAGCAGGCAGGGCAGCGCATCCCGCTCACGCGCTGCCCTGGGCTGACCGTCCGCCCGGTGGGCGACGTGCGCACGGAGGCCGGCGAGCCGTATACCGTCTTCACCCCCTTCAGCCGCAAGTGGAAGGCGCACGGCCCGGTGACCCCGGCCGCGCTCTTGCCGGCGCCGGCCCACATTGTCACCCCGCCGGGGATTGCAAGCCTGCCCTTGCCCGCCGATCCGGCGTCGCCGGCTGGCCTCCCCTTTGCGCCGGGCGAGGCGGAGGGTCAACGCCGCCTGGCGCGCTTTGTAGAGGGGGAGGAGGGCGTATCTGCGCCGATTTACCGGTACGGCGCCGAGCGCAACCGGCCCGACCTGGCGGGCGTCTCGCAGCTCTCGCCCTATCTCCGTTTTGGCATGATTTCGTTGCGGGCCGCCGTGGCGGCGGCCTACACGGCCATGGCGCAGGCTCCCGACCGTGAAGCCCAGCGCAGCGCAGAGACCTGGCTCAACGAGCTGATCTGGCGCGAATTTTTCCTCACCATTTTGGATGCGTTTCCTCACGTGCGGCGGGGCAGCTTTCGCCGGCAATACGACGCCATCGTATGGGCCAACGACGAGACCCACTTCGCTGCCTGGTGCGAAGGGCGCACTGGCTACCCGATTGTGGACGCGGCCATGCGCCAGTTGCAACAGACGGGGTGGATCCATAACCGGCTGCGCATGGTGGTCGCCTCGTTTCTGGTCAAGGATCTGCTCATCGACTGGCGCTGGGGCGAACGTTGGTTTATGCAGCAGTTGATCGACGGCGACCCCGCCGCCAACAACGGCGGCTGGCAATGGACAGCCGGGGTGGGGACCGATGCGGCCCCCTACTTCCGCATCTTCAACCCCGTGGCGCAGGGCGAAAAGTTTGACCCCGACGGTCGCTTTGTGCGGCAGTGGCTGCCGGCGCTGGCCCACGTTCCCACGGCCTATGTGCACCGGCCCTGGGCGATGCCGGCGTATGAGCAGGCAAAGGCGCATTGCGTCATCGGCCAGGATTATCCCCCGCCGCTGGTGGAGCATGCGTGGGCGCGTGAACGGGTGTTGGCGGCCTACAGACAGGCGACCGGCGTCTCGTGAGCCGATGCGGTGAGCCTGTCAACCTGTGCA
>JAHDWG010000239.1 GCA_023384495.1 Caldilineaceae bacterium | reverse complement strand
ATCGGGGTCGATATAATTTGGTATGCCATCCCCATCTGTGTCATCGTTAAGCGGATTGCCGTCGCCATTGGCGTCCTCTGCGCGTGTGGGGACACTATCCCCATCATCATCGGGGTCGAGATAATCGGGGGTACCGTCGCCATCGGTATCATCGTCCGTGAGGACGCCATTCTTGTCGCGATCTTCGCCGGCATTGGGGATGCCATCCCCGTCATCGTCGGCAATGGTTGCGGTCAGGCAGGCCAGTGCTTCATAGTCACCATATTCTTGAGGGAAAGCGCCAACCAGGGTTGCTTGTGCGGTCGCAATGTCGATCTGAAAGAGACGGTTCCGGTCTTGTTCGTCGGGCCCGTGATTGCCGGTGCTCCCATAGAGCAGCCCGTTGTTGAAAAAGTCTAGTCCTTCCATGTCATCGACATGATTCTCCGGGTCGTTCGCATCGATGAGCGGGCCGATCTCCGTTATGGCGCCAGTCTGTTTGTCAATGATTACCAACGTGCCTCCGGCGCCGCCACTGTTGGCGACGCCATAAAGCACCCCGGTCATTGGGTGGATGGCAATGTCATCGATATCGGCCTCGCCAGCCGCTGTAACGCCCACAGGAACGTAGTCGGCGCCAGCAAACGCACCGGGGACAAATACGCCTGTGGCGGCATCGATTTGGAGGAGCACATCGGGCTGATCAGTGTCCCCTTCACGGCGGTGAGTTCCAAAGAGCACACCGGCTTCGCTGTCCCAAGAAAGTCCATCAATATCCGTAAAGGCAACACGGCCAAAGCCCCCCATTCCTTCACCGATCACGCCAATCAAACTGTACTTGCCCGTGATGATATCGATGACGCCCAGTTCACCACCATTTGCAGCAAAGAGCGTCTCTGTTCCCAGTTCAAATGAGATGGCCTCAATATCGGCCACCTCCGTATCCCCGATGAAGGAGGTCTCTCCCGTGGTTTTGTCCAATGAAACAAAGACCTTTTCATTGTCGGCCACGGCGTAACACGAATCAAGCGCGTAGAGGGGTTGCGGCGCCAGCACGCCTTGCACAATCCCAATCAAGAACAATGACGCCACCCCCAGCCGTGGGAAGTATCCGCGCTTGAACACAAGTCGAACACGAGAAAATCTCATACAGCATCCCTTTTTGCTCGTTGGGCACAGATTGGACGGAGGGCGTTGGGGCTGGCAGCGGAGGCGGTCTCTGTTCCAGAGCAGTTTTCACATGGTGGGCTTGCAAGGTGACAGTCACTTTTGAAAGTGACTGTCACCTTGCAAAAGAACTCTGTTGACGATGCACCAGGCTGTTTGAAACCAAGCAGGATTGTCCGGCAAAAAACGCTTGGTTTCAAACAGCGCGCACATTAGGTGAAATAACGATACAACAGATTGCCTGCCTGCTCGGTGACCGAGTTGGGGACAGCCTCATCGGTGAAGAGCTGGGTCAACGGGCCGAGCAAACTGCGCAATTCTTGGTCGCCTGGATTCGGCGGCGCGTCGGGGGTGTAGCGCAGGAACGAGATCGTCTTCTCTTCTGTCGCAAACTTCATCTTGTAGCGAATCAGCCCTTCTTGATCCCAGTCGCTCAGCCCGAAATCAAACTTGGCAAACCCTTTGGCCTTGGCATGCTCAATCCCGCGCCAGATGAGCAGATCGTTGGGGCGAGCAAGTAGATTGTCGGGCTTGGACGTATTGAACTTGTAGACAAAGGTGTCCTTCCATTCCAGATAGAGCGTGGCGCCGATGACCTCACCCTGATGATAGGCGAGCATCAAGACCCCATTACCTGGCTCAACAAATTGGCGCCAGATGTTCTCGAAAAATCCATAGGGCTGGGCCAACATGCGATACTTCAACTTGCGTGTCTGCAAGTGCAGGTCAAAAAACGTACGCACGTCCTCAGACGAATCCGCCTCACGGATGACAACGCCAGCATTCTCGGCCTTGCGGATCGCGCGCCGCGCGGATTCATGTAGCCCCTGCCAGAGCTGCTCTTGGGTAGGGCGCAGATCAAGACCATGCCAGCGCGCCCGGTTGAAGAGCGAAAAGCGTTCATCGGCCAGCGGCAGTTCGTTGTGCAGCGGGCGGACAACAACGCCTTGGCCTTCGCCGACCAAGGCATCGGCCAGCGCGCGCCATTGCGCCGGCGTCGCCGCGATTGGGTCGCAAAAATCCGAGAAGGAGAGCGCGACCAGCCGTTGGCCGCGCGCGTCGGCCACGCGGCAAAAGGGCGCGCCGGCCTGGGGATTCCCTCGCTCATCCAGCAGTAGATAGGCGCTCACCTCAAACGGATAGGTGTCGGCCAGCACACGCAGCCAGGCAGGCGAATGAAAGACACAGCTTGGCTGGTCGATGATCAGCTGTTGCCAGCGGGGGTCGGTTTGGGGGTTTACGCAAACAAGAGTCATGGTTGCTATGGTCCTACATACTGGATATGCGATGTCGTGCAATCATGCGCTGTGGGCCGCCGGTGCTCGTGGTAAATCGAGCGGCTCGGGCATCAGGTACCCATACCGAAGCATCAGGGGCGCCGTGACGGCTGTTGCAAGCAGCTTGTCTGTGAATTTCATCTGCTTTCGCCAGCGGTTGTCGCGACGCAGTTCGACAACCCCTGTTTGAAAGCGGACCAGGTTGCCAAAGACCGAATGTTCGGGGGTTCCCAGGTTGACGGCGTTGGGCGACACAAAGGGCGTCTGCGCGCCTTCTTCCCCGACCATGCGCAAGATCTTGGCGAGCGATTCTTGCGGCTCGCGCATAAAATCTTCATATCGCATGGTGAGGTGCTTGGGTGAACTGTGCGGAAGCAGGAATTCGGCGGTCAGATTGCGCGCATTCCACTGCATCGCGCTGGAGAAGACCGACTTGACGCTCATGTAGTCTGGGTCGGCGGGGTCGGGCTGAAACGCTTTGACCGTAGTCCACGAATAGGCGACGGCGCGCGAATCGCGGACGAAATGGAGCTCGTAGAAATCAATCTGTGGAATCGCACGCACGAGGTAGCCATAGGCGGGGTTTTTGGAAGAGTCGACGAGCACCCGGTCACCTTTTGAATCGCCTGATAGAGCGCGGTCAGATTGTCCAGATAGGAGCGCAATCGAGATAGCCAATGCGCTCGAATCGTTGGAACGAGAAAGCTCGGCAGATGGTGGATGCGAAAGCTCTCCGTCTGGCGCGCCATCTCCGCGCCGTCGACGCCATCAAACCCGCCATAGGCCTCCTGCATCACAGTTTGCCAAAACTCACATGAGCGAAATGGAACCCCACAGCCGCAGAGCCGGTTGTCGACCAGCTCGCGCTCCCAGATATGGCGCAATTCACCAACGGAGACAAATCCGTTGACACGGCCGAGGATACTGTGCAGAATTGTGCTGCCACTACGCCCGGCGCCGGCCTGAAATAGGACCTTCACTTGATTGTCGTTCATTGGATTCTCCTCCATCCATCAGACAGAACGAACCTTTTGCGCTGCAATCAAAACCCACGGACTGACACGGTAGTAACGTTCGAGCTGGAGCATTCTTTCGGCAATTGCGGCAATGCGAACGGCTGGACTGTCGCTGAAGCGGGTTGTATCGGGAATGAAGGGAACCCAGTTATAGCCCTTGACGAATTTTACAGCAAAGCCATGTGCGTTGGCCGCCGCCAGCACCTCATCGGCGGTGATATTGCCCGACGGGGCTTCGTCGGGCGAGCTTCCGATGAGCCTTCGCAGTGTGCGCTTGTAGCTGACGCCATTCACCATCTGAAAAACAAGCCACCCATCGTTAGAGAGCACGCGGTTGCAATTGGTAAAAAAGGCGCGATGCTCAAAATAGCGAAAGCATTGAAAGGCGACCACACAGTCAAAGCTAGCCTGCTCAAAGGGGAGAGATTGGGCGTCTGCAACGACGGCTGGGTTCTCGTGGGCCGGCCCCTTGAACACCGTCAGGGCTTCAAAGTCGATATCCAACCCTGTGACGCCAGCGGTAAGCCCCTTCAAGGGGAGCGTCACGCGACCGGCGCAACTGCATAATTCCAGCAGTTTGGGCGGGCGCGGCGCGGCGCGAAGAACCGTGCGGACAAAGTCTTGCTCCTGGCGGAGTTGATAGCGACCCATGGCCGTGTCGCGGTATTGATCCCAATGGAGTGATGTAGTTGCGTCTGGATTATGATGAGGCTGCGTCATGGACAGACTCCCGGATGCTGTCGAGGCATCATATCTCATGTCATGTTTGCCGTCATATCGATGCGACGGCCTAGAATATCGCCCTACAAGTTAACCGGCGGTTTGCGCCGTCCGCCAACTTGTACCGGGCGCTTTGTTGCTGCAATCAAGAGCCATGGGCTCAACGCGGGCAGGCGACGAAGCTGCAGCAGGCCCTCGGCGTACGCCGCCACATCAACCAGCTTACTATTACTGAATTGCGCATTTTCCGGCGGGAAAGGTGGCCAATTGTAACCGTGCAACGCCTGTATCGAAAACTGATGCGCTTCGAGAAAATGGAGCCACTGAGAGAAGCTCAGCGTATCAGCAACCCTGTAAGTGCTCTTGCCACGGAGAAAATGCTTCAACATGCGCTTATAGTTTCGCCGATTCGTCACGTCAAGGATCAGGATTCCACCTGAAGTCAGGACTCGGTGACATTCTAGTAGGAAAATATTGGGTTCGAAATAGCTACTGCATTGGATGGCCAGGATGCAATCGAAGCAATTATCACCGAAAGGGAGTTCCAACACGTTACCGCGTACCAGTAGTCCATTTGTATGATGGCGGCGATAGACATCGAGTGCATACGGATCCAGTTCCACACCAACTACAGAGAAACCTCTTGAACGCAAGGGCTCCGACACCCGACCCGTGCAACAGGCCAGTTCGAGAATATTTGTCGACGTTACAGGCGCACCGGCGAGTGCTCGTTCGATAAATCCCTGTTCCTGTTTCAACAAGTAACGTCCGACCGCAGTGTCGCGAAACAAATCCCAATCCAAAGAGCTATCCGCCATATCTACAATCCCCTGGTCCTGCATTGCTGTTCCTTGCAGCGTCGGGTTCTTCGTAAACCGAATAGATTCACAGAATGATCCGCTCTGCAGCAGCCATCATTCCGGTGAGACCCTCACCGTGCTCAAACGCACATTCAGGTGCAGTCAGAATACAACGCCACCACCTCTTGCGACCGCTTTTTTGGCTGTGTGTTCGAAGGCGGTTGGCGAGTTCATTGAGCCAGGGCCATAGCGTTGCGCGTTGCGTCATCCGTACATAAAGCCATTGCAACAGGGGGTTGGAGAAACGGTCTAGCGCGGGAGGAAAAAGCACTGGCTGCCCTCCGAAGGAGAGTTTATAGGAGGTTGCAGATTGCACCAGCGTCTGGGGTAGAGGTTGGTTGGCAAGCAATGCTTGGGCCGCTTCAACGGGAATGCCTTCAAAATCATAGTAGCGATATCCCTGCGCTTTGGCCCATTGTATGACAGACCACTCCAGCAGGTCATTGGGATGAAGATTCCCATGATTGCCAGACCAGGCAGCCATCTTTGAAAGAACCGTTTCACCAAACGGGATTACCCAGTGCATGGTGACCGGTTCGTTGTGAAATTCGACGACAAACGTACGGGTGAGACCGTGTGGGTTTAAGACGCGCCACTTCTGTTCATAATATGATTTCGGATATTTCTTTCCGCCATGGCGCTCAATCAGCTTGGTATAGAGTGCGTAGAAAGTGCCAACGTCTTTTTCAGTCCCCTCGCGCACCGAGAGTTCTGTATTCAAAGCCTTGCGGATCGCTTTGCGCCGCCGCTTTTGCAGCTTTGACCAGATAGTATCCAAGTCCTGTGTCAGATCGACCACGCATGTGGCCGCTGGGGCAAGGTCAACTTTACTGGTTGCAAAATTCGCCCTTTTTAGGTGTTCTATAAACGAGACATTGCTGGACGCAGGCTGTAGATAAAGATATTGAATCCGGTTTGACTGCATATATTGTTCCAGCGCAGTGTATAAAAATTCGTTGGCGCGCGCATCATCATTCCTCATCAGTGGTCCTCGAGGCACATGGGCAATCAACCCAAAGAGTGGTACATCGCGGATCAATAGTTGCATGCCACCCACAATCTTGCTTTCGTGGAGACCGATGAGACGCACTGCTCTCCATCCCAACGACTCCTTTACACGCGCCCACAGGCTAGTCTGGAGATGGCTGCCGCCATGCCGCTGTACAAAACAATCCCATTCTGACGATATGGGCTTTGGGCAGATTCGTAGCGTATACATAATCATCACATCCTTTCGAACGGTTGAACATGTTCACGTCATTGGCGTCGGCCTTCAGAAGTGGTGTGGCCTAGCCACTTGGTTTGTTATGGTTATGAACCGGCGTATCATTGCGAAACGAGACATGCATATGAATTGATTCTTTGCTCAAATAATCTAGCAGCGCGTAGATAAACAACACCACGCCACCCATTTCGAAGAGTTCTTCCACAGTAATGATCAGGTCGTAGACGATGCCGACCTCTCCAAATTGTTCGGCATACTGACCGCTGATGGCTTCAACGCCAATTGCGCCGCCAACATAGATCAAGCCGGCGACAAGGAATAGCCAACGCGTTCGCCCCTGGAGATGAAGAAAGAACCTCAAATACATCACCAGCAAGACCCCCAACACGAGCAGTGCGGGGATAATCCAGCCATAGTAGAGCAGTCCCCCCAGATCAAACAGGCGCTGCATGGGTACAATCGCCATTTCATGCAGGAGTGCCGCCTCGTCCAACGAAAGGTAGAGAAAGCCCAAAGCCAAGATACCCCAGTGGAGGGTGTAGCGATCAGATGCGCCGCGCTTTGCAAGCGTTATCACCGTCAGCAAAGCCGCACAGAACAACAGAATGGACGATGAATACCAAGTGGGGACGTTTGCTTCATAGTCTAAGAAGAAAAGGCGAACAAAACTTTCTCGGATTTCCGCGCCAAGATAGCTATCGACGCGCCAGTAATACGTCATCATCGTTACGATGACGCTTGCAATCACAAACGCGAACACGATCAATGATAAGAAACGAGCTACAGGCTTGGCGCCGAGCTTAACCTGAATTTCCATGACGTTCAGCAAACTTTCCCATGATAATGGTTTGAACGAACCTGAACGGAGAGAGCAGGACAGAACCCACGAACCCAGCTACTCAAGCGCCGCCCGCTGCGTGGATTTGAATGTGCGCAGGTAATGCAACAGGCCACCGGTCATCGTAAAGTGTTCCAGTTGGGGGGCCACCTTTCGATACATCCAGCGCATCATGGGGTGTGGAATGTAGCCAAACACCCCTGGCAGCAACTTGACTTCGCCGCCGAAACCAAGTTTGAAAGATGTCACGGAGTTGGGGGCTGCCTCCGCTGCGTTGCCTTCGGTTGGGTTGCCGTCGGCTGTGTTGGCCTCGTTGGCTGCTTGTAGCGCCGTGTTCAGATCGATCCCTTCAAAGTCATAGTAATGGAAGCCATTGGCCTTTGCCCACTGCATTGTCGCCCAATAGAGCGCCTCGTTTGGACGATCTGCGCGATGCTCGCCAGACCAGACGCTCAGTTTATTGATTACAATATCACCAAACGGAATCGCGATCTGAGCCGAGACAACCTGATTGCCAATCTCGGTCACAAAGAGCTTGAGATATCCTTTCGGGGCGAACATGCGCCACATTTCAGCAAAGTACGCTTTCGGAAAGGGCGCAAAATGCTGACGCTCACTTGTGGCCTTCATCAAACGGTAATATTCATCCAGATCAGCCTCGGTACCTTCATGCGTGGTTACGCCCCGTCGTTGGCTCAGGCGAATATTGTAGCGCAGCTTCGATTTCATCTGCGCCAGGATTTGGTCTGTCGTCGGGGTAAGATCGAGCCAGGTAGTAACGGTCGGCAACATCTCCAGGCCGATTGGCTGGTATCGCCAGCGAGGCAATTCCGCCGCCACTGAATCCCCATTATTGGGTGGTTGTGCAGCCAAAAAGCGTATACCGTACTTCCGAACCAACTTATCCAGCGACACCAACACCAGGTTGACCAATTCGGGGTCATTATGTGAAAAGATTGGTCCCTTTGGAAGATACCCAATCGAGCCCGCCACGGATAGCCCGCGCAACAGCACTTGCGCGCCGGCAACAATATCGTCTCCCTGCGTGACCACGAGACGCACAACCCGCCAACCCACTACGCGCTTCACCCGCGCCCACAGGCTTGTCTGTACATGATGCCCACCAGGCGTGCTTGCCAAAAACTCGTCCCATGCCTGATCTTCGAATTCTTCCGAGAATTTGACCACATAGCTCATGAGTGAATTCCTTCTTCTTTGCGAAGGTGCGACTCCAACACGCGATAAATCTCAGCGACACGTTGATCCCACGTATTTTCACGCGCGACCGCGACCCGCGCCTCAATCGCCGCTGGGCCATTATCCTGCATAGCCGCCTGTATCTGCTGGATGAAATCGTCGTGTGATTCAGCAATACGAATCACGCTGCGATAGGGATGCAATTCTGGCAATGCGGTCGCTACGCTGGAACGACCTGCGGCCAGATACTCATGCAGCTTCAGGGGGTAGGCGGACAGAATATGCCCGCGCAGAGCCCACGGCATCAAAGCGACATCAAAAGCCTGAAGATAGTTGGGCAACTCGGTGCGCTCTTTTCTGCCCAAAAGGTGCACATTGGGCAGCGAAAGCAGTTCGTTCCTGTCCGCCCCCTTGGTCAACTCTTCGGGCCCGACCAAAACAAGTGCATAATCCGGATAGGCTTTTGCGATGCCCACCAAGAGCGCTACATCAATATGATATCCAAGCCAACCGGCAAACCCGATGATCGGCCGACGGATAGAAGCGATATCGGCGGGCAGTGGCAAGTTGGCCGTCAACGCACGATTGAAGAGCTCGAAATCGACCCCATTGGGTACAAAAAATGTGTTCGGATTCAAAGCCTTGCGGCGCTCGGCTTGCGCTTGAGAAGTGGCCCAGACTATATCAACTCGACTCGAGAATTGATCGTCCGACTTTCGTATTAGATCTTTGATGTGTGCATTATGTTCAAAGTCAGCGTGTTCGTCATAGTTAAAATAGCAGACCAGTTTTTCGCCAAACTTGCCTATCAGATCCCTCTGAGACGGGCTATACAACCACAAGATAGGCCTACTTACATGCAGTGTCTTCATTGCCCATCTTATCTGCCGGATCAGGATTCTAGCGTTAATTCTTGAAACGATGGGCATGGTCACCCGCAGGATCGAGCGAGGCAAGACTCGGTTCATAACGGGCAAGCTAGAGGGCGTTGGAATGATATACAGATTTTCTTGTTCTTGCCAACTACGTGGGGCAACAAAATAGGGGAGATTTCGCCCCATTTCAGATAGTACGCTACCGTCATTACTCCGACCAGGCTCGAAATAGAGGACACGGTTCTGGGCCGCAATACGCGACATAATTTGCTGTGAATCTCGCCATAACGAGTGCCATCGGCTAGCGGATTCAACACACAAAATCGTTTCACCCTTCATGAAATACTCCAATAGCTTACGACGCCCCAATAACTCAACTCGCGCAACGCGCGAATAGAGGGATGATGTTTTACACTGCGGATAAGACGGCCCACCTTGGTCTCTTCGCGCAAAAAGATACGCATCCCCATCATTTCACGATACATTCGGGTTAATTTGAACGCAAACACCTTCGGTGTATCATGCGAGCCACATTCACTGCGCCACACGTTGAAAGGCCCGCCTCTCCCAGTCGCCACCCCAAACGCAACGCCATAGCCCGCGGCCTCAGCCATCTTCTGAATCTCAGGCGTAGATTCGCCGTACGGATACGAGAAAAGGGAAACCTCGTGGCCCAATTCATGTTCTAGGTGCTGTTTGGAAACGGTCAATTCGTACCATGCTCTCTTATTCGATAGGTGTGGCAGATGCGGATGCGTATGCGTATGGCTTCCGAATGAGATATTCTCCTTGTGTAGCGCACGAATTTGTTGCCAGGATAGCAGTGGAGAGTTCTCTTCTCCATCCCAGTTGCTGGTCTTTCCAATCATGTCCGAAACCAAAAACACCGTTGCAGTGAATCCATAGCGGGCCAGAATTGGGAACGCGTTGGTATAAAAGTCTTCATACCCGTCATCGAACGTCAGCGCAAACGCTTTTTCCGTGGGCAAGGGCTTTTCCTCTGCACGCGGGAATATCTCCGATACGGACAAACACCGAAAACCGTGCTCATGCAAGTGGCGCATATGCGCCTCGAACTGGCTACGCGAGACGGATAGACCAGAAGGATCGACCGGTGCGCCATCATTAACGATCTGATGATAAGCCAAAATCGGAATGTTTGGAATCCACATGCTGTAATCCTCCTTACGGTTTGTGATACGTGAAACCGCCACCCGCTGGCGCATTGCTTTCGCCGATATCAATGCCAATGAAAGCGCCCAATCAATGGCGGAACCCCGTATGTTCGATATTTGCCGACTCCTCCACAAGCGGGTCGATGATCGATATAACTATGGCCTGACGCCCGCTCCCCGCGCCAAACGGCGGATCGGTGCAAGAATTGTCCGCAGGCCCGGGAGCGTGCTGACATTAGCGAGGACCAACTCTGAGTATAAATTGTCGATCTCTTCTGGCTTCACCGTAGACGATTTATAAAGCCGCGCGGCATGTACAGGTAGGTCAAAGCTCAAGCGCAGTGGAAGATCAGCAACAAGACGGCGATCAACGACCACCAGTGGGCTTCTGCTCGTCCGCATGATCGTCGAGCGAAGCGGAATCGAATGCTTTGCAAAGAGCTCCTTATTGCTGATGAAGTGAATCGAACTGTAGCGCAATGAGCCTTTGTTTGTCTGTACGGTGCTAAAAATGACGTAACAATAGCTGTTGCCATCTCTGAGCAACAAGTGACGGCATTGGGTCTGTTGATGATCCTGGAGAATCCGAAAGTCAGCTGGTTGTAACCACTGCGCCATCTCGCTGGGTTCAGTCGTGATTTGGGGCGGGTTGCGCCACCCCATCCCTAGTGGCCACATGAGAGGCGGCAGTAGAACCCTTAACCCACCGTCCAAATCTTTGAAGCCCAGTCGCTTGGAGATCTCACGAACCTGATCTGACGGCGTAAAATCAGTAAGCGTATGGCTGGTCAGCTTCAGCGAAGGCAACAAGACTGTCACGCTGAAGATACGATATTACTGTTTGAAAATCCAGGTCGCCAGATTACAGA
>JAHDWG010000238.1:10053-11233 GCA_023384495.1 Caldilineaceae bacterium | reverse complement strand
GATTGCCCTGCACAAGAAGCGGCTCTGGCGCACCGAAGAGGGTCTGTTCCTCGACGCCGGCCCCTTTGTGGTGGCGCTTGAGTACGCCACCGATACTGTTGCGGACGTGGTAGGCAAGCCCAGCCCAGCCTACTTTCAGATGGTCTTGGCGCAGCTCGGATTGCCCCCCGCCCGTGTCGCCATGATCGGCGATGACATTGAATCGGACGTGCGCGGCGCCCAGCGCGTCGGGATGCAAGGGTGGTTGGTCAAGACTGGACGCTTCCGCAAGGAAGACTTGGGTCGCGGCATCTGGCCAGACCACATCTTTGACAGCATTGCGAACATTATTATTGATGTGTAAACCGTGACGAGTGAGAAGTGACGAGTGGATGGTCGCACGACTCACTCGTCGCTTCTCACTCTGAAAGGTTGAAGATTATGCAGATCCAACTCTATGACACGACGCTTCGCGATGGAACCCAAGGCGAGGGCGTCTCGTTGAGCTGCGACGACAAATTGCGCATCGCCCGCAAGCTGGACGAATTTGGCATGGCCTACATCGAAGGGGGCTGGCCCGGCTCCAACCCCAAGGATATGGAGTTCTTCGAGCGCGCCCAGCGCGAGCTCAACCTGACACAGGCGCGGATTACGGCCTTTGGCTCCACCTGCCGGGCTGGCGTCGACCCGGCCGACGACCCGCAGATCCACTTGCTCATCGATTCCAGCGCACCGGTGATCGCCATTTTCGGCAAGAGCTGGGACCTGCACGTGACCGAAGTGTTGCGCACCGACCTGGAAGAAAACCTGCGCATGATCCGTGATTCGGTGCGCTATCTGGTCGACCAGGGGCGCGAGGTGGTCTACGACGCCGAACATTTTTTCGATGGCTATCGCGCCAACCCAGAATACGCCCTGGCGACGTTACAGGCCGCAATCATCGGCGGCGCCACCACCATCGCCCTCTGCGACACCAACGGCGGCAGCCTGCCCTGGCAGATCGGCGAGGCGGTCGACGCCGTTATGACCGAGGTGCTCGGCCGCGACGGTTCCCTCCAAAACCCAAACTCCAAACTCCGAAATGTCGTCCTGGGCATCCACGCCCACAACGACAGCGAAACTGCCGTCGCCAACACACTGGAGGCAGTGCGTCACGGCTGCACCCATGTGCAGGGAACGGTCAATGGCTATGGCGAACGAT
>JAHDWG010000238.1:5662-10043 GCA_023384495.1 Caldilineaceae bacterium | reverse complement strand
CGGCAACGCCGACCTGATCAGCGTGATCCCCGATCTGCAACTCAAGATGGGCCATGACGTGGTTGCCCCGGATCGGCTGTCGCGGCTGACCGAGCTGAGCCGGCTGGTGAGCGAGCTGGCCAATCTCAGCCCCGACACGCGCCAGCCCTTTGTGGGGGCCAGCGCCTTTGCCCACAAGGGGGGCACGCATGTCAACGCTGTCGTCAAGCACGCCATGAGCTACCAGCACATCGACCCGATGCTGGTGGGCAACGAGGCGCGCGTGTTGGTCAGCGAACTGAGCGGCAAGGACAACATCGCGGTCAAACGCCGTGAGTTTGGGCTGGAGGGACTAAGCCGAGACGAAGAACGCAAGGTGCTCCAACAGATCAAGGAATTGGAAAACGCCGGTTTTGCCTTCGAAAGCGCCGAGGCCAGCGTCGAGCTTCTGCTGCGAAGGGCGCGCCCCGGCTATCATCCTCGCTTTGAACTGATCGATTTTACGGCCAACGTCGAACACCGCGCCCGCCGCGGTCTCTTTTCTGAGGCCACCGTCAAGGTCAAGGTGGGCGACCGCATCTTCCACGAGGTCTCCGAGGGGAACGGCCCGGTCAACGCCATGGACCTGGCGCTGCGCAAGGCGATCCTGCAATTCTATCCGCGGCTGGCGCGAGTGAGCCTGGTCGACTACAAGGTGCGCATCCTCGACAGCCAGAGCGCTACCGGGGCAACCGTGCGCGTGCTGATCGACAGCACCGACGGCGAACGCACCTGGAGCACCGTGGGCGCCAGCACCAACATCATCGAGGCCAGTTGGATCGCCCTGGCCGATGCGGTGGAGTATTTCTTGTTGACCGATAAGGAGCGGAGTGGGGCTAACGGAACAGGCAACTGACCGGAAGCTGGAAACCGGGCGAGGAATCGTCAAACGCTGAAGTCAAACGATCAACCAACAGGAGAAATTGGGGCATGACAATCAAAACGCTCAATGGACAACTAAACAAATACAGTGCCGAGTTGACCCAAAAACGCTCCCAGGTCGGCTCGCAAGCCATGCTCTATGGCATCGGCCTGACCGAAGAAGACATGAAAAAGCCCCAGGTGGGCATCGCCAGCATGGGGTGGGAGGGCAACACCTGCAACATGCACCTCAACGACTTGGCCAGGGAGGTCAAGAAAGGGGTGCAAGATGCCGGCCTGGTCGGCCTGATCTTTCACACCATCGGCGTCAGCGACGGCATCTCCATGGGTTCGGCAGGCATGAAATACTCGCTGGTTTCACGCGACATCATTGCCGACTCCATCGAGACGGTCATGGGCGCGCAATGGTACGACGCCTGTGTCCCTATCCCCGGCTGCGATAAGAACATGCCCGGCACACTCATGGCCGCGGCGCGCATCAACCGCCCCACCATCATCGTCTATGGCGGCACCATCAAGCCCGGCCACTGGAACGGTCAGACGTTGGACATTGTCTCAACCTTTGAAGCCTATGGCAAGTGGCTGGCGAAACAGATCAGCGAGGAAGAGCTCAAGGCGATCCTCCAACATGCCTGCCCCGGCGCGGGCGCCTGCGGCGGCATGTACACGGCCAACACCATGGCCTCGGTGATCGAATCGCTGGGCATGAGTCTGCCCTACAGCTCATCGATCCCAGCCATCGACCCGCGCAAGGTGGACGAGTGTCACCGGGTGGGCGCCGCGATGGTCAACCTGCTCGAGCGCGACATCAAGCCCAAGGACATCATGACGCGCCAGGCCTTTGAGAACGCCATTACGGTGGCCGTGGCGTTGGGTGGGTCGACCAATGTTGTGCTCCACCTGCTGGCTGTGGCCCACGCCGCCGACGTGCCGCTCACCATCGATGACTTTCAGGCGATCTCCGACCGTACGCCGTTGCTGGCCGACCTCAAGCCCAGCGGCAAGTATGTCATGGAGGAATTGGACGATGTGGGTGGCGTGCCCGCCGTGCAAAAGCTACTCATGCGCGAAGGGTTGCTGCACGGCGATTGTCTCACCATCACCGGCAAGACGCTGGCCGAGAATCTGGCCGAGCTCCCCGACCTGCGCGAGGGGCAGAAGATCGTCCGCCCGATTTCCAATCCACTCAAGGCGCGCGGCCACTTGCAGATTCTCTACGGCAACCTGGCTGAAACCGGCGCGGTCGCCAAGATCACAGGCAAAGAGGGCACCCAGTTTACTGGCCCGGCTAAGGTCTTTGACTCAGAAGAGCTGACGCTGGAGGCGATTCAGGCGGGCAAGGTGGTGGCGGGCGACGTGGTTGTGATCCGCTACGAAGGCCCCAAGGGCGGCCCCGGCATGCGCGAGATGCTCTCGATTACAGGCGCGATTATTGGGGCTGGGCTCGGCAGCAGCGTGGCGCTCATCACCGACGGTCGTTTCTCCGGCGGCACCCACGGCTTTGTGGTTGGGCACATTACCCCTGAAGCGCAAGAGGGCGGCGCCATTGCGCTGGTTCAGGATGGGGATGAGATTACCATCGACGCCGAAAACAACCGGCTGGTGTTGAACGCGCCAGCCGAGGAATTGGAACGCCGACGCGCCGCCTGGCGCGCGCCCGCCTATCGGGCCACCAAAGGCGTGCTCCACAAATATATCAAAACTGTCTCATCAGCATCGTTGGGTTGCGTCACCGACGCATAGGGACGGACGGGGATCCCAGGACGAAGACGCCGGACGGCGTCACCTGGGGGCCCGGTCCATGGAACAGATGGAGCAAGTACCCATGAAACACATTTCGCGCATCAGCCGGCCACGCAGCGGATATGGGTGGCTTGTGCGCTACAACGGTCGGGGCAAGTGGTTCGCCGATGGCAAGTATGGTGGCGAAAAAAAGTCGCTGATTGCGGCTCGCTTCTTTCTCAGCGAACAGAAGCGAAAATATCCCAAGCCGCGCATCTCCAGCGGTGTGGAGGGTGTAATCCGGTCATCGATCAAGAGTGCGGGCAAAGAAGTGCCATGCTTTATCGTCCAGTTCAAAGAAGCGGGCATCTTCAAACGCTTCTACCCGCACCATTATGGCGGCAGCGAAGAGATCGCCCTCTCCGAGGCAGCGCGCTTTCGCTATGAAACCGCGCGCGAGCTCGAGCGCGAACGGGCGCGCCGCGAAGAGGATGCACGCAAGGCGCAAGCATCCGACAATGCGTGACGCCCCACCCACACGGGCGAGATGACCTGTCGCCCATCCATCTCGCCCAGCGTGAACTGGCGCTGGCCGCTGACTCGGATCACGCGAGTTCCTTGGCCTTTTCAGACAGGCGACGCGCGCTTTCCGAGCAAGCGCGGCCTAGAAGAAGACTGCCCGCCTGCCTTGCGCTTGCACAATGAAGGAGGCGACCGGCTGGTCAGGCGTCACCTGCACGGCGAAGGAGGTCATCTCGCCGGGCGCAAGCTGGGTTGCGCGGGGCGCGCTCTGGTGGGCGTCGATCACATTGCCGCCGTCGTCATAGAGCGTCACCACCACCACAAGTGAGCCGAGATTTTCGTTGAAGTCGTTCTGCAATTCGCCCACAACCTCAACACCGTTGTTTTCGCGCATTTCCGCGCTCAGCACCGCCAGATCTGCATAGGTGATCACGCTAATATCTTCCCAGTGCACGGCCAGTTCGTAGCGGGTAATCTCGCCGCCCAGGTTATCCACCCGTATACGGAACGGATTGCGCTGTTCGGGTTCGGTCTGCACGAGAAAGGCGTAGGCTTCCTGGGTGGCCAGCATCTGCCCGCTGTCGTTAAAGAACGAGCCCACCACGCGCACGCGGAAGACAGCGCCCGCGGTGGCGTTGACCACCTCGCCCACCACGTGATAGGCGCCGTCGCGGGCAAAACCACGATGGCTACGCACATAAACAGTGCCGGACGGAGCAGGCGTCGGCGTCTCGGTCGGCGGGCCGCCGGTTGCGGTCGGGGTGGCGGTGGGCGTAACCGTGGGTGATGGCGTGCTCGTCGCCGTGGGTGTGGCCGTGGGGACGGGCGTATTTGTACGCGTGGGGGTGATGGTTGGTGGCTGGGTGGCCGTAGCGGTGGGCGCGACCGGCGCGCGCGGCGTCCCCGGTGTTTCGGGCGGCGACGCAGTTGCGGTCGGCTGGACTGTGCCGGTGAATGGCCGCGTCGGTGTGACCGGCGCCACCGGGGTCAGCGTGCCGGTGAGCACAGGCGTTGCCGTCAACGGCTGCGTTGGCGGTGTCGTCGCCGTCAGGGTTGCGGTGGCGGTCATCGGTGGCGCGCCGGTAATGGGCGGCGTGGCGGTCACCGTGACCGTGGCCGAAATGGGTGGCGCAATGGTGATCATCTCCGTCGCCGTAATTGGCGGCGTCAGTGTCACCGGGGCGGTGATGGCCGAGCCGGCCTCCACCGTCGCAGTCAACGATTCGCACGGGATGGA
>JAHDWG010000238.1:0-5562 GCA_023384495.1 Caldilineaceae bacterium | reverse complement strand
CGGTGATGGCCGAGCCGGCCTCCACCGTCGCAGTCAACGATTCGCACGGGATGGACGTCGCAGCCGGGACGGCAGGCGGCGGGGCAACCGCAAAGCCCTGCCCCATGGTGCAACCAGCCAACCAGAAGACAAACATCAGGCCCACGGTGAAAAGCTGCGTGCGTGTAATCATGCGTCCCCTCCCCTGCAAACAGACTGCCATCGGCGCGCGGTTGCGCCCCACGCGTCAATCGGCCCCGCCTCACATAGGCGGCAGCTCCTCTCTGCGCCATTGTACCACACCTTACTGGCAACGAGAATGGTCACCGGTAGAGCTTGCAGGCACGGGTGCGGGATACACGAACATGCGCCAGGCGGAAAACAGAGGGTTGACTGGCGACAACATAGCCCAGCGTTTCTATCATCGCACGTCCATCTGGTACAATCATGTTGCGCATCAAAACACCGATTGCGGGTTGCCATACCCGGCGCATCAGCGACAACGGAAGTAGCGACACCCGAAGCGATGGCCAAGCCGATGAGTGAGATTGCCGAAAAACTTGCCGCTGTGCAGGCGCGGATTGAAGTCGTAGCGCGGCGCGCCGGCCGCGACCCTCACACGATTACGCTCGTTGCGGTCAGCAAGACAAAGCCCATCACCGCAGTCGAGGCCGCCTATGCGGCAGGCCAGCGCGACTTTGGCGAAAACCGGATCGAAGAGCTGTGCGAAAAGGTGGATCAAGCCAGAGTGCTGGGCCTTGACGAGATTCGCTGGCATCTGATTGGGCCAATCCAGAGCCGCAAGACGGGCATGGCTGTGGGGCCATTTGCGCTGCTCCATGCGGTGGACCGGGTTAAGATCGCCGAGCGCTTGAGCCGCGACGCAAGCGCGGCGGGCTGCGTATTGTCCGTATTGCTTGAAGTCAACATAAGCGGGGAGGCCACCAAACATGGCTTCTCGCCCGCCGAAATGGCCAACTGCGCCGGGCAACTTGTGACATTGCCGGGCATCCAGATTCAGGGCCTGATGACAATGGCGCCCTTGGTCGAGGATGCCGAGATGACTCGCCCGGTCTTTCGCTCGTTGCGCACGCTGCGCGACGAGCTGGTGACCACTCACCCGACTTGGAACTGGCCACATCTGTCCATGGGCATGACGAATGATTTCGAAGTTGCGATTGAAGAAGGGGCCACGCTGGTTCGAATCGGCTCGGCCATCTTTGGGGAACGAGGATAATCTGTTGTTGTCCATTCATCCAGAACAAAGAACCAAGAACCAATGACCACAGACCCACTTCGCATTGCATTTGTAGGCGGCGGCGCTATGGGCGAAGCCATGATCAAGGGCATGTTGGGCAAGGGCGTCGCTCAACCAGGGCAAGTTGTCGTCAGCGAGCCAATTGCGGCGCGACGCGAGAGCTTGACCCATGCGTATGGCATTGACACAACCAATGACAATCGCGCCGCCGTGCAAGACGCCAACGTGGTGGTGCTGGCTGTCAAACCCCAGGTGCTCCCTACGGTCGGCGCCGGGCTGCACGGCCATCTTGACCCAGAGGCGCTGGTGCTCAGCATCATGGCCGGGGTAACGCTGGACGCAATACGGCGCGCACTGGCGCACGAGCGGGTGGTGCGCGCCATGCCCAATACGCCGGCCCAGGTCAACATGGGCGTCACGGTCTGGATGGCGACGCCGGCGGCTACCGAGGAGCAGCGAGGGCAGGCCGCGCAAATTCTCAGCGCCCTGGGTGAACAGATCGCGGTCGATAAAGAAGACTTTCTCGACATGCAGACGGGTTTGGGCGGCTCGGGGCCAGGTTTCGTCTTTCTCATCATCGAGGCCATGATCGACGCCGGCGTGCAGATGGGCTTCACCCGCGCCGACGCACAGACGGTTGTGCTACAGACCATCGCCGGCAGTGTAGAACTGATGCGCCAATCGGGCCTACACCCGGCGGAGTTGCGCAATCGCGTCACCAGCCCCGGCGGCACCACGGCGGCAGGGCTCCATGCGCTCGAACAGGGCGGGCTGCGCGCTATCCTGGCCGACGCCATTTTCGCCGCATACCGGCGCAGCCAGGAGTTGGGCCAGGAATAGAGGAAGAGCGGCTGAGCTTCCACTTTGATCTTTGCGCCATTTTCGGAGATGGTTGCGAGCCTTGAAATGCCGCCCACAAGGGCGCAGACTTTCCGCTTGAATATCTAGAAAATAGGAATACATATGGGTCTGTTTCAGTTGCTCGGCATGTTGGTGGATCTCTATTCGTTTGTCATTCTGGCCCGCGTGCTCATGACGTGGGTGCCCAATCTGGACCCCGATAACCCAATCGTTCAGTTTCTGCTCCGGATCACCGAGCCGGTGCTGGAGCCGGCGCGGCGGCTGATCCCACCGATTGGCATGGTCGACATTTCACCCATTGTGGTGATGATCGCGCTGCGTTTTCTGGCCACCGCCCTCATGCGCAGTGGCGGCTTTTGACGCACGGGCCCGACTCGATGCAGCAACGGGTATAAGCAGAAACGGGTATAAAAAGTGACTGTCAATCCCAGCCCAATCCCGCCTTATGAGATCGAGGCTAAATTTGCCCTATCGGACGCAGAGCAGGCTGGCCGATTGCGTACGGCGCCCACGCTGACCAAACGCATCACACTCGGTCCACCGCACGTGGTCACCCAAATCGACTGTTATTACGACACGGCGGATTTTTTCCTGTTGCGCCACGGCCATACGCTGCGTCTGCGCCAAAACGGTGATGGCGCTGTGCTCACAATCAAAGGCCGCAGCCTCTCGGCAGACCCAGCCGTGTTTCATCGGATGGAACTTGAGCAGGTGGCGGTAGATGGATGCGGCCTGCCGCCGTGGGAACTGTGGCCGGAACCGCTGCGGCGCTTTGTCGAGGAGCACCTTGGCGAAGCCCCCCCATTGCAGCCGGTCTGCCTCCTACGTCAGGTTCGCCACCACCGAAGCGTGGCGCTGTTGGCTCCCCCCACCAAGTCTACCTCCGCAACGTCGCAAGCGCCGTTCGCCGAATTGAGCATCGATGAAGTTGAGGTCCTCGCCTGCGGTCCACCGGCGCCACAATCGGAAGCGGCGCCCGATCCAATAGCAGCAGCAGTGGATGCGCCCGTGCTCGCTACCTTCTGGGAGCTTGAGGCCGAACTGTTGCCCGGCGCGGATGCGGAATCGCTCCATGGCTTGGTTCATGGATTGCGGGGCAAGCGTGCGCTCAAGGCGCAGTCGATGAGCAAACTTGAGCGCGCGCTTGCCATCGTACACTCGCATCTCTACATCAATAATGAATGGGTGGCGGCTGTGCGGCCCGAACTGCACATGGCCGATGCCTGCCGGCTCTTCTGGCGCCGCCAACTCGGCCAACTGTTGCTCAACGAGGCTGGCGTTCGCTACAGCAGCGACATCGAATATGTGCATGACATGCGTGTGGCTGTCCGCCGGATGCGAACGGCGCTGCGCTTCTTTGGGGAATTTTTCCGCGGCAAAGCGCTGCGTCGCATTCGCAAGGCTTTGCGCATCACCGGTCGCCGGCTGGGCGCCGTGCGCGACCTGGATGTCGCGCTAGATCGGTTGCGGCGCCACGCACGGTATGACGAAGCCGGCGACAAGACCGAATTCGAGCGTGTTGCCGGCGTCTGGGAAGCAGAACGCGCCGCCGCGCATGCCGCTCTCCTGGCCTGGCTCGACAGCGCGGCCTATCGTCGCTTCTTGGCAAGGTTTGGCGTGTTCTGCTCCACAGCGGGGAAAGGCGCCCGCCGCTACCCAAGCGGCGACGGCGATATCCCTACGCCACACGAAGTGCGCCATGTGCTGCCCACCCTCTTGATGGGGCAGTTTTCACAGGTGCGCGCCTTTGAGGCGTTCTTCGCCACGGAGGAGGTAAACCCCGAGACGTTGCATCGGCTGCGCATTCAATGCAAGTATTTGCGCTACAATTTGGAGTTTGCACAGTCACTCATGGGCCGTTCCAGTGCCGGGGCGATCCGTGCGCTCAAAGCGCTTCAGGATCACCTGGGGGAGCTCAACGACGCCGTCGTCAGCCGTGCAAAGCTCAGCGCTGTAGAGGAAGGTGGCCGTGCGGTCGGTCAATATGAAGCAACACAGAATGCGCTTATTGAAGCGCAGCGGAACGCAGCGCAAAGCGCCTATGAGGCCTGTGTCGGCCCGGCCCAACGGCGTTCGCTAGGCCGAGCCATTATGCAGATTTAGCGTTACACGCCCGCGCCGGCGCGCTGCTTTTGCTCGGCAGCCCCGGTCAATGTCCCTACCAACAGATCCCGATTCAATTGACCGATAAAGTCGATGCTGATCTCTTTCGGGCAGACAGCCTCGCACTCGCCGATGTTGGTGCAACCGCCAAAACCTTCGGCGTCCATCTGGTTCACCATGAGCACCGACCGGCGATAGCGTTCTGCTTGCCCCTGGGGCAGCAACGCCAAATGGGCCGCCTTCGCCGAGGTGAAGAGCATGGCCGATCCATTGGGGCAGGCGGCCACGCACGCGCCACACCCAATGCACTGGGCGGCGTCCATCGCCGTGTCTGCCTTCTCTTTGGGGATGGGAATGGCATTGGCGTCGGGCGCGCTGCCTGTCGAAACCGAAATATAGCCCCCAGCCTGGATGATGCGGTCGAATGCGCTGCGATCCACCACCAGGTCTTTGAGCACCGGGAATGGCCTGGCGCGCCACGGTTCGACCACGATCTGATCACCGTCCTTAAAGGTGCGCATGTGGAGCTGGCAGGTGGTCACCGCCGGGAGCGGGCCGTGGGCGACGCCATTGATCACCATGCCGCACGAACCACAGATGCCCTCGCGGCAGTCGTGGTCAAAGGCCACCGGCTCCTCCCCCTGCTCGATCAGCCGTGTATTGAGCACATCCAGCATTTCGAGAAACGACATGTCCGGGCTGACGTCATCCACTGTATAGTCGACCAGACGTCCCTGGTGATTAGGCCCCTTCTGACGCCAGACTCGCAGTTTTAGGTTCATCGTCACTTCCTGTCTCGGTTGTCGATTTCAGATTTCGACTTGATCCAAAATCGGGAATCTATTTGTAACTTCGCTGCGAGAGCTTGACATACTCAAACGTCAGTGGCTCTTTGTTCAGAATGGGTTTGGCCGTATCGCCGCTGTATTGCCAGGCGGCGGCATAGGCAAATTCGTCGTCGTTGCGGCGCGCCTCGCCGTCTTCGGTCTGGTGTTCCTCGCGGAAGTGGCCGCCACACGACTCTTCGCGATGGAGCGCGTCATAGACCAGCAACTCACCCAATTCGAGAAAATCGGCGACGCGGCCCGCTTTTTCAAGCTCCTGGTTGAAGTCGTCGGCTGCGCCGGGCACCTTCACATTGCGCCAAAACTCTTCGCGCAGTTCGGGAATGCGTTCCAGCGCATGGCGGAGGCCCTGTTCATTGCGCGCCATGCCACAGTATTCCCACATGATCTTGCCCAACTCCTTGTGAAAGGAGTCCACGGTGCGATTGCCGTTGATGGTGAGCAGGCGTTTGGTCTGCGCGGCCACCTCATACTCGGCATCCTTGACCGCGGCGTGGCCCACATCCGCCTTTTCCA
>JAHDWG010000237.1 GCA_023384495.1 Caldilineaceae bacterium | reverse complement strand
CGGGTAGTTGCTGTACAGCGTCGGTAGGTAGTTGGCATACTTCTGAAGTGTCTGCATGATCGATCCTTTCAAGCGATAGGTAATGATGATGACATGATACGGGTGTAGTGCGCACGCCCTGGCAAATGAACATCAACCCTGGGCCGTCTCAGCTGCTACGCGTTCTTTTCTTGCGTCGCTCGCCTTAGCTACCTGTTCACGAATGTGGAACAAAAAGGCCGAGCGGATGAATTTCTCATCGGTCAACAAACGGGAACGATTCTCCTTGTAGGTAGCGCCGAGCAGTTCATCAAAGAAAACATCTACAAACGCGTTGGCCTTTACCTGGGTCTCGCGCCCGACCATGCCCTTGTCTCGAATCCGTTCAAGATAGGCGTAGATATCCATTGCAGCCACTGCGCGCACGCTCTCTTTGTCCATCGGCTCTTGCCACTGCTGTAGCTTCTCAAAGCAGTGATCGAGCGGCATCATCAATGAGTTCTTTTCCAAAGATTGGCCTTTGAGGTTGCCCTCCCAGGCCAGTTGTGCCAGACGGCGTATTACTTGATCCATGCGTTCACCTCCTTGAGTCTTGACGATCAACCGTACTGCATCCGACAACATTTGTGTCGTCCGAATCAGCAGCCATTCGGGAGACTTGGCCTTCTTGTCATTTTTGATCCGCTTGAGCAGCAACCGTTCGCTGGAGAAGTAGATGCCGAGCGGCCCATCGTTAAGGCTGCGCAGGAGCGGCATCAACTCATCGCTGGTGCCACCCACCTGCTTTTGGATTGCGTAGATAGCGGCCAATTGGTCTTGCAGTTGAGCCAGATCCTCGTAACCATAACCGTTTTGACGCAACAGTCCATTGATCGCCACCGGAATTTCGTCGGTGTAGAGATCGATGCCCTGTACTTCTCCGGCCCCTAAAATTGGCACAGCCGAACGGGTGAGCACCACCCGCCCCCCAACAAACCGCTGCATGGCGAAGGCGCACGTGAAGGCATACCAGAAAGACTCTGTCTCATTACTCCCCGGTGCATTGAGCGGCCAGATGAGCAGATTGCCAAAGACCTCGCCTGCCCCCGGCAAAGGCAAGCCATTGCTTTTAACGCCCGAAGCGGAGAGCACGATAGCGCGGGTGCGGTCAAAGATGCTGCGCAAGATGTCGTCGGTCTTGAGGAACAAGGCGGATACATCTCGCTCGGCCAGTTCACGCACCGTTGCCCGCCACATTTGCAGATAGGCGTCGGTATAGAAGGCATAGGGATAGATGTGCAGATAATAGGTGGTGACATCGTAGCCAGGTGGGTAATTCAGTTTCTCCAGCAAGAATTGCGCCTTCGTAATTGGGTCCACGTTCTTGACCGGATCACCTGGCCCCGCCGCTAGCCGATTGCTAAATTGCTGGACTTTGATTGTCTTGGCAACATCGCCAGCACGCCAAAGATCGGCAGGTAAAGCGCTGCTACCGTAAGCGGATTGCTTGTGATTGTTGGCTACATAGTGGCGGATGTGAGCAGCAAAGCCGGCCTGAGTGGGGAGTTGAAACGAAAAACGCAGCTGCTGTTGAACGTAGCCGGCAAACATTTCTGTCCACGGGCTCTCCACTTCCTGCGCACCCAGTAGCTCTTCCCCATGCGCCAGGATGCGCGTCAGGACTTCATCATAGCTCAACGTCAGATCAGCGGCGACGATGTAGGCGCGGTCATAGTTGGGATCAAAATAGGCATAGGCTGGCTGGGCAGCTTCGGGCACCTCCAACAGTTGATAGAGCAGTGACCAGGGATCTTTGAACTGTTTCTTGAAATGCTTGCCCAGAAAAATGTAATAGCTGCGCACCAACTCGCCTAGGCGTAACGTGTTGCGAGCAGGTGACAGCAACTGCGCACCCGCCAATCGCTGGCGCACCGCCTGCGCCGCCGGGCTATCGTCACCGGCGATCTTGTCGCCGGCCCGTTTGCGCGCCTTTTGTTCCATGTCGGCGATCGTCGCATAGTTTTTGCCCTGCACGATGGCGTCGACGCGCTGCCAGAGTTGGCGAAAGGGAATGCCCAATTCCAAACATTTCTCGTCAACTTTGATCCCTTGATTGCCAGCCTTAATAAAGCTCTCAAAGCTGCCACGGGTTAGGCCCTCCAAAAACTCAGCTACCCGCCCGCCAATCTGAGTCAGATCCTCAGCATCGATGGTTAGCGTTGTACCGCGCCGTACCAGATAGACAACCCCATCCGGGTAATAGAGCAAGGGCTGAGCATCCTTGTGGCGCGCCATGTACTCAGCTACACGGTTGTGAATCACATTCGTCAAAATGCCGCGTTGTTCGCCGATGGCATGGTGGACCAGCTCATACTGGGCATCGCTGAAGGCATTAAGATGGCTCAAAAAGGTTGCTTTGTGCTGCCGTTCTTCCAGTGTGTGGGAGAGATCAAGGGCGTCCAACCCTTTGATCAGATGAGTGAGCTGGCGCACTCGACCCCCCAGAGTGTAGCTCTGCGCTTGCACCGTGCGCGCCAGGAGCAACTCGCCACTGTGATGAAAATGATCGCTGTGGGCGCGGATCAAGGCGACGATGTCGGGCAGATAGGTGCGCCAGGCGGGGAAGAACTCATCAGCGCCCAGTTGCTCCAATTCCTCGGCGACAATCTCATGCGAGGCGAGATCGGCAAAGCGCAGCTTCTTGCGATCCCCTTCGACCACCTTGTTGATGTCATGTGCGCTGAGCGCCAGCATCATGACCCGTTGTTCGATTTCGTCTAGTTCGAGAAAGTCGGCCAAACGGGCAAAAGTGAAGACCAAATCGATGACATGGGCGTAAAGCGGCTGACCATCCTTGTTGCCCCACTGGACGATGCGCCGATAGCGGGTCAACCCACCATTGGCGATGTGAGTGATATAGTCACCCAATACATCGTCGGGCGGTCCGGCAAACTTGAGTAGTATGTTTTTTAGATCGAATGCCATTCATTGCTCCTTGTTGGTACGGGTACCACGGACTTCAACATCGGAGACTTAATTTTTGTTAGTATAGCCTAACTGAAAACCTTTGCTACAGATTATCACAGCATCTTCCCTCTGTCAATGGGCAAATTTGATAGTTCCTGGGATTTCCGCTATTCTTGGCTCCAGGTAGGTATCCCCCGATAGTTTCTCAACCCAGCTGAGGGATTGAAACAGTATCGCCTACCTGCCCTTGGACTCAACCCAGCCGAGGGATTGAAAGCAGATCTTGATTTATGCCAGGACGGACCGTATGCAAACTGTCGCTGTAATACTAGAACCCGAGATGGTCAACGTCTTGCGCCCTTTAGCCCAGGACTCGCTTGATGCCTTTCTAATCGAACTCGCCATCTTAGAGCTCTACCGCCGCCGCCAGATCTCCAGCGGGAAGGCGGCTGAGTTGCTTAAGATGGAACGCTTCGAATTCATCCGCTATGCGGCGCGCCAGGGTATCCCCTTTTTTGACATGTCGGACGAGGAACTGCGGGCAGAGATGGATCGCCCTGTACGATTTTCGTGTTTCTCCCAGGCTTTATGCCAGGGTGCTCGCTGAGGTAAACGAGCAGTAGAGCAATCGCCAGAGCATCACAACCCCACACTTTCATTCTCCCACACCCCCTCCCCCATTTTGATGGGGAGTTCTTTAATCTTCCGTTGTTTCCGCCGCGCCCACCCCATACAGCCCGGCCATGCCCCGCACCAGCCGAGCCATCTCTTGACGCGCGGCCGGCCCGCCGGTCACCTTGCAGTAGGGGCCGTAGGTCAACAGCAGGCGCGTCGCCTGGAAGAGGTCGTGGGTGGTGGCGGTCACCCGCAGCCAGCCGTGGGCGTCGCGCTCGTGGAGCTGGGTGTCGTCGAAGTGGGCGGTGATCTCGTCCTGGCGGGCGATCTCGGGGGCCAGCCAGTATTCCAACGGGATGCGCGGGCGCGACGGGCGCTCCGGCGGCAGGCGGTCGGGCAACACCTTGATCTCGTCAGGCAGGATCCGCCCCAGGCGATACGCACGCCAGAGCTCCTGGCGGTGAAAGCCATACGGGCCGGTCACCGAGAGGCAGTAGGCGTCGAGATAGAGATGGCGGCGCAGCGTGTCAAAGTAGAGGCCCCACGGCTGCACCGTGTGCGTGCGCGACGCGCCGTCGGCCTGGCTGGGCGAGCGATAGTGAAATTGCAAGAGCCGGCGCTGGCTCAGCGCCCGCTCGATGGCGTTCTGCACCGCCGGGTGAATCTGGTCGTGGTCGCGGCGGCGCAAATCCATGCGCAACCGCCGGCGCCGCCCGACCAGCGAATCACGCTGACTTTCTGGCAGCCAGTCGGCCACCTGGCGCACAAGCTCCTGAACGGCATTGCTGTTGGGCGCGCCGGGTCCAAAACTCTCGCTGAGAAAGGCCAGCGCGTTGAGCGCATCATCCCCCAACCCCACCGGGCTAAACGCCCCATAGCTAACCAGATGATAGGCGCCGGTGTGATAGTAGATGTCTACCCCTAACTCACGCAGCCGTTTGATATCATTGGCAAAGAGTTGTTGGTCCGCTTTGGTGCGCATCTCGCCATAGGCAGTCGGGTCGACTACAATGCGCACATAGTCGGCCAGCGAATCGCGGTCGGCGGGGCTGCGCTGCAACTGGCGTAGGATGGCCAGGCTACGCAAAAGCGCCGTGCGCGTGTGGTCAGACATGGCAGGTCGCTATACGGTATCTTTATGAGCGCCGGCCAGCTTGCGCGCTGCGCCGGCCCACGAGTCGGGTATCTTACGTCTATCTTACACCAAATTGCGCTCGCAGAGCTACGCAATTTGTCTGAATCTGCTTACAATTTTGGTAACTATTCAGCCGGGAACGCCGCAGCAGCGCGTTGCGTGGGGATTCCAACGCCATTCCGTAATTCCTCCATCAACCGTTGGCGACATAACGGTGAGGCAACAAGGGTCAGATCGGGGAGCCAAGATATTTTGCCGGTGTGGGGCTTCTGTTGGCTTTACGGCGTGCGCTGCGCCAACAGCGCACGCGTCATCGCCGGCGCCGCGCCGAGGTAGTTGGCCGGTTCGGTCAACGCCTCGAGCTCGGCGCGCGGGAAGACCGCAGCCACGTCCGGCTCCGCCAGCAGCGCATCGGTGAAGGAGTGTTCCCCGTTCAGCGCCCGGCGGCAGCAGGCATAGACGATGTCGTGGGCGTGTTGCCGGCCAAGCCGGGGCGCCAACCCCATCATCACGGCCTCCGCCACGATCAGCCCCTGGGTGAGGCCCAGGTTGTGGGCCATGAGCTCTGGCCGGACCTCCAGCCCCTCCAGCGCTTGCCTGGCCCCGCGCAGTCCCCCCGAGGCGACAATAAACGCGGTGGGAAGCGCGTGCCACTCCACATGCCAGGGCCCGGTGGCCCGTTCGTGATCCTGAACCAGCGCATCCAGCATCAACGCATGCTGCTCGCGCACGATCTTCGCCGCGGCCAGCATGATTTCTGACGAGATAGGGTTGCGCTTCTGGGGCATGGTGGAACTCGCGCCCCGGCCCGCCACAAAAGGCTCCAACACTTCGCCAACTTCGGTCTGCATCAGCAGCATGATGTCATAGCCGATCTTGCCCACCGTCCCGGCAATCAGCGCAAGCAGACCGGTCGTCTCGGCAAAGCCATCGCGGATGGCGTGCCAGGTAATCGCCGGCGCGGCCAGCCCCAGCTCTTCGGCCAGCGCCTGCTGGGTTGCCAGCCCATCTTTGCCCAGCGAAGCCAGCGTGCCCGCCGCACCCGAAAACTGCACCACCAGCAGCCTGGGCTTTAGTTGTTGCAAGCGCGCCCGGTGGCGGTCGATGGCTGAGAGCCAGGTTGCACATTTGTAGCCAAAGCTGATGGGCAGCGCGTGCTGCAAGTGAGTGCGCCCGGCCATGGGCGTCTCGGCGTGTATGTCGGCCAACGTGGCCAGGGCTGCGCCAATCGCCGCCAGCTCTTGGTCGACCAGCGCTAGCGCGTCGCGCAGTTGCAGCACATCGGCGGTGTCCATAATATCTTGCGTGGTCGCGCCCCAGTGGCAATACTGCCCCAGCCCGTCCGGGGGCCAGTCTGAAAGCTGCTCCACCAGCGGTAGGATGGGGTAACCGACGATCTCCGTGCGCGCGGCGAGCTGCGCAAAGTCCACCCGCTCCACCTGGGCCACTGCGCTGATGGCGGCGGCTGCCCGGCCGGGAATGATGCCCAGCCGGGCCTGGGCGCGGGCCAGCGCGGCTTCCACGTCCAAATAGCGCTGCACCAGCGCCCGGTCCGAGAAGAGCGCGCGCATCTCGTCTGTGCCAAACATCTCGCCGAATAGGCCCTGATTGACAACCACTGGTGGCATCTGTGCATCCCCAAAACTGGCGGTTGACTGTGGTAAAAAGGAGCAGCCCGCGGCGGGGTCATCACCGCCCGCGCAGCGGCGCCCAACTGCGCACGGTTGGGTTCCCCGCCGCGTCGAAAAAGGTGTGGCTGGGCACAATGTTGGGCGTCACCGTGACAAACATGAGCAGCGGTTCGGGGCCTGGGTTGTCGATGATATGCCACTCCCCCGGCGCCGTGTAGACGATGGTCCCCGCCGGCGCCAGCACCTCGCCGTCGGGCGTCACCACCCGGCACTGGCCCTGAAAAAACCAGAAAAGCTCGTCGGCGTCCTGGTGGAAATGCTTGTCGGCGGCGAATCCCGGTCGAAAATTGAGCACGCCCCCGCGCACATAATCGGTGTAGACCAGCATTCCACCATCCGCAACGGCAAAGCGATGGGGCTGCGCCAGCGCCGGCATCAGCCGTTGCTCTGGCGCAAAGTGGGGGTGGAAGCTCTCCACCCGCAATACCTTGGCCCCCGCCGCGCCCGTCTGCCCTCCCCACGGCTGCCCGGCGGGGATCTGAATGCCCTCCATTGGCGCCAGGACAAAATGGGCTTCTTCCCCGCCCGCGTCGGCCACATCCACGGCCAGCTCCCCATCCAACACACAGAGGACGACCTCCGCCGGGGAGGTCGCGTTGGCCCGGATGGGCGCGTGTGCGGGCCACCGCCGCACTTCGCCAAAACAGAGCGGCGTATCGCAGAGGATCGTGTGGTCATCGCGGGTCGAGAAAAGCTGCATGGTCTATGCCCTTTGTGGTTGTGCTGTCATCCATTCAAGCTGCGTTTGTAGCCTTCAACCGCCGGCCACCTGCAACAATACCTTGCCCGCCGCCTCTGTACGGGCGTACGCTACGGCCTGGGCCACCTGTTCCAACGGGAAGCGCTCCTCCACGGTGGGCGACCAGTCGATGACGGAGAGCAGGCGGATGGTGCGTTCAAAAAGCTCGATGCCGCCCCACGACGTGCGCAGGGTGTATTCGCGCATAAACATGTCGTTGGGCGAGATGGGCACGGTCATGCCCATTGGCGCGACGCCTCCCCAGACCACGGTTCCACCTACGGCGACCACCTGAATCGCCTGCGAGAGGGCCGGCTCCAGACCCACCGCCTCGATGCTCACCTCCACC
Source organism: Caldilineaceae bacterium (assembly GCA_023384495.1). Classification (GTDB taxonomy): domain Bacteria; phylum Chloroflexota; class Anaerolineae; order Caldilineales; family Caldilineaceae; genus CFX5. The sequence goes on along the minus strand of JAHDWG010000237.1, from coordinate 3,795 downwards.
CCGCGGCCCAGGGTGTGGTCCATCACAACCGTGTAGAGCTCATCGGCCTGGGGGTCGACGACCACGGGGATGCCCATGCGCCGGGCGAGCGCACGGCGAGCGGGGCGCAGATCGCTGACGATCACATTGGCCGCGCCGCCCTGTTTGGCAAGCACGGCGGCAAAGAGGCCGATGGGGCCCGCCCCAATCACGCAGACGTTCATCCCGCTGCGTAGCCCGGCGCGGTCGAGGATGCGCACGGATGCCGAGAGAGGTTCGGTGATCGCGCCAATGGCAAGCGGCGCGTTGTCGGGCAGCGGGTGGACCAGCTTCTGCGGCGCGGCGATGAAATCGGCCCAGGAGCCGCCGCGTTGGGTGGTTTTGCGACAGAGCGCCGAGCCCCCATTGCGGCAGAGGTCACACTGATGACAGGGGCCGCGCGGCGCCACCGTCACCCGCTGGCCAACCCGGATTGTCTCCACCGCGCTTCCCACCGCGCTCACGACGCCCGCATACTCATGGCCCAAGGGGGCGGGCGTTGGCCCATCCCCCGTCCGTTTGGAAAGCGCGTAGCCCTCTATCGCATGCAATTCCGAGCCACAGATGCCTGTGTAGGCGACCGCGATGATCACCTCGTCGGGGCGTTCGATCTGCGGGGCCGCCCGCTGTTCGAGCCGGACATCGAGCTGTCCATGCAGAAACGCTGCGCGCATCATGGTGGGTCCTCTTGGGTGTGCCTTTGGGTTTGGCGCCGCCTTTGGCGGCAGTGAACCCCATCATAACATGAAAAGCTTTTGTGTTTCATATGACGGTGTCCCCGGTGTCTACTTCAGGTTGGGTCCGCAATGAGTGCTCTCTGCCGGTCTATAACCGGCGGTTGGCGGGTCACGGACCCGCCAGGAGCACTTCTGCCCCCAACTTGAATTACGCCTGTGTCCCCGTTGTAACGCCTCTTGTACTACCTACTGTAGCATTCAGAGCCACCTCCACACCCGCGTTCAGTGCCATAATGGTGGTCAAGCGGAGGCAAAATGTGATGCTGATCGCGACACGTTGACCGGGTTCAGCAAGGGGGTGTCTATGTGGACAAACACAATGACCAATCGGGGCCAGGCAAAGGACCGCTTCTGGCGTCTGCGCAGCCAGGCGATCATGCAGCGATTTTGGTCGCGCCTGTCGGGGCATGCCCAGAGCTTGCTCTGCCTAAACGCCACCGCCCAGCGCGCCGCGCCGCATACCCGCCACCACGGTGGCGTACAGGTGGTGCCCCTGGCGCAGATTCGGGGGAGCGAGGGGCGCTGTGGCGACTTTGACGCCCAGTTCCGGCCCCTCAAGGCGCACACGGCAGACCGGTGGGCCAATCTCGCGCTGGCCCATGAGCGGGGCGAACCGCTCCCGCCGGTGGATCTGCTGAAGATTGGCGACATCTATTATGTGCGCGACGGGCATCATCGAGTGTCGGTGGCGCGCAGCGTTGGGCAAATTGCCATCGAGGCGGAAGTGACAGTCTGGGGTGAAGAACGACCTGCCACAGTTGTTGCGTAAACGATGTTGTGGCCTAAACGATGTCGAACAAAGGAGAGAACACCATGCTTCCCACCATGAATCTGATGCTGGCCCACGAGATGAGCCAGGCGCATCAACTGGAAATGAGGCGCGCTGCGCGCCAGGAACACCTGCTCAAGTCGGCCCAACTGGCCTCACCGAACCGAGCACTGGCGCGCTGGTTGCGTTGGCGCCGGCCCAGCCTACCGGACAAAGAAGGCCGCGGGCGATTGTTGCCCGCGGTCGGGTAGCGCCACAGAATGGTGTGGATGTTGCGGTCTGCCCTTTGCTAATCGAGCAACTTCGGGTAACATGCATCTATCAGCGCCAAAGAGGTCTGTTACCTACAAAGGAGTATGAGGAATGTCGCAATTTTCGGGCGCATGGCCGGCGTTGGTCACGCCCTTCAGCGCCGACGGCCATGTCAATGTGAGCGTACTGCGCCGTCTGGTCGATTACCTGATCGGCAAAGGCATCGGCGGCTTCTACGTCTGTGGCTCGACGGGCGAGGGGGTCTACATGTCGGTGGCCGAACGCAAACTGGTGCTCGAGACGGTGGTCGAACAGGCCAACCGCCGCGTCCCGGTGATCGCACACGTGGGCGCGCTGGTGGCCGGCGACGCTGCGGCCCTGGCCCGCCATGCACAGGAAGCCGGCGCCGACGGGGTGGCCAGCATCATCCCGCCGCTCTATGCCAATACGCAGAGCATCCATGACTATTACCACGGCATTGCCGCCGCTGCGCCCGACCTGCCGCTGCTCACTTATATCTTTGGTGGGCCTGTCGACGCCGTCGCGCTCATGCGCGCGCTGATGGACATCCCTACGCTGGCGGGGGGTAAGTACACCGGCCCCAATATGTTCGAGTTCCGCCGCATCATCGACCTGGGTGAGGGCAAGTGGACGCTCTTTTCGGGCATGGATGAGCAGTGCGCATTTGCCGCCATGTTTGGGTCGAGTGGCTGTATTGGCTCGTCGCTCAACTATCACCCCGGCGCCTACCGCGAGATTTTGGGCAGCGTCGCACACGGCGACCATGCCCGCGCCGTGGAGCTTCAGTTGCAGGTGAACCTTACCACCGCGGCCATGATGGAGGTCGGCTATTTGGGCGCGCTCAAGACGGTCATGGGCTGGCTGGGCTTTGACTGTGGCCGGGGGCGGCTGCCCAATTTGCCGCTGCCCACCGAAAAGGCGCCAGCGTTGGAGGCGAAGCTCAAGGCGGTCGGTTTCTTTGACCTGGCCGCCCTGTAACTTGGCCTGTGTCAGCCATCAAATTTTCAAAGAGCGAGGAAGAGTGAGGGTTGAGGAATGACCATTCGTATTGGCCTGCTCGGCTGCGGCAAAATTGCCCGCCTTCACGCGGCGGGATACAAGGCCGCCGCCGACCTGGCCCAGGTTGTCGTCTGCCAGGATGAGTACAATCTGGCCTGGGCCGAGAAGTTCGCCGCCGATTTCAGCGCCGAGGCCACCACATCGTGGCAAAGCGTGGTCGAGCGCGACGATGTGGACGCCATTAGCATCTGCCTGCCTCCGTATCAACACCGGGAGATCGCCGTGGCGGCGGCTCAAGCCGGCAAACATGTGCTGGTGGAGAAGCCGATGGCCATGAACCTGGCTGAATGCAAAGAGATGGTGGCCGCCGCCCAACGCGCCGGCATGGTGCTCATGGTGGGGCAGAACCAACGCTTCCAGCCCGAACACGAACAGGTCAAGGCGCTGCTCGATGAGCACGCGATTGGCCGGGTGGTGGCGCTGCGCTTCGACTGTAACCAGTTTGTCAAACACATGTACCCGCCCGACAGTTGGATTTTCCACAAGGAGTTGTCGGGCGGCGGCATGGTGGCGCAGACCACGGTGCACAAGATCGACCTCATGCGCCACTTCTTTGGCGAGATCGACGAGGTGTCGGCGTTTACTGGCCACACCGGGCTCAACCCCAACTATCAGCCTGGCGGCAACGAAGACATTGCTGCGATCCTGATGAACTTTGCCAATGGGATTGTGGGCGAGGCGTTCTATCTTTTTGCCGCCCACAAGGTTCCCATCCCCACCGCCACCGGCGAACTGACCATCTTCTACGGCGAGGAGGGGATCATCCACAATGTGATGGGTTGGCATATTTACAGCACCAAGATCCCCCAATACAGTGGCGGCGTGACCAGGCTGGATATCCATCAATACCCTTACGGGGATTCGGTCGCAGCCGAAGTACGCCACTTCCTCGACTGCATCCGCGACGGCAAGGAACCCCTCACCTCGGGCCGCGACAAC
>JAHDWG010000236.1 GCA_023384495.1 Caldilineaceae bacterium | reverse complement strand
GGTAAAGACAACCCCACCCGCCACCGAGATGGTGGCTGCGCTCTGTAATTCATCGCCAGACGCCCAGCCTTCTGTCGCCAATTCGGCGTGATAGAGCAACGGCGGCGGCGACGTATAGGCCGGCAGCGCGCCGCGCCACTCAACCTGATGCGCCGTCGGGTTGTAGAGCGCGCCCACCGCATTTTGCACAAAGCCGGCAAAGTGGAGCTGCGGCGGCAGCCTGTCGACTAGCTGCACCTCGGGCAGATTGACTGTGTCGGCGACAAGTTCGATGGAATAGGTCACCGGCGCGTCAGGGCTTACGGCCGCATTCGGCGCCGACTTGTTCGAGAGACAGATCGAATGGCCCACTCGCACCGACTCGATTTGCGTCGACCCCTGACCGCCAATCGCAAAGATGCGTCCCCCGGCGTAGGCAGCCCCCACACCCAAGCGATTGGCGTCGGCCAGGGACGCCGACGCCTGCCAAACACCCGTCGCCGGATCAAACCGTTCGGTGGTGGCGAGTGCGTTGCGCCGCGTGCTGCCGCCAAGGGCATAGAGCGCGCCATCTCCGCCGGTGGCCAACGCCAAGCCATAACGCCCCTGATTGAGCGGCGCAATCACCTCCCACCTGTCGAGCAACGGATCATAGACCTCGACCGTTCGCTCTTGGGGCCAGCCACCCGCCACATAGACTTTGCCGTTGTGGAGCGTAGCCGCAGCGTGCCGGCGCGCCCCACCGGGCATGGGCGCGCGCACCTGCCATGTATTGCTCACGGGGTCATACTCCCACGTCTGATCAGTCACGTTCCCGTAGCCGTATTCGCCCCCGAAGAGATAGAGCTTGCCGTTGGCGTTGGCTGCCGCAGCGCCGGCCAACGCCCACGGCAGCGGGGCAATGTAGCTCCACGTGGCGGCTACTGGGTCGTACACCAGGGCCGTTTCGGTCAGCCCGCCAATCATGTAGGGGTCTTCGAGATACCCACCCACCACATAGACCTTGCCGTCGACGGCGGCGGTGGCCATATTGGCGCGGGCCGCTGGCAGCGCGGGCAATGCGTCCCACTGTTGACTGCAACTGTCGTACCGTTCTGCGGACGCAGTCGCAACCGGGAAGAACAGATCGCTTTGGTTCAGCCAGCCCCCGACCGCATAGATGTAGCGATTGTCGAGCGCGGCAACGCCAGCGTAGTAGCGCGAGTGCGCCGGCAACAGTCCCCGCATCCAGGGTGTAGCGGCCCAAGTGGTCAACTCAGTGCGCCGGCTTGCGCTGCCGGCAGTGTCGGCAATCACCAGCGTGGCCGAATCGCTGTCGCCGTTGGCGGCTCCTTCGGGCAATGTGATGAGCACAGCCAGCACCGCCACCTCGCACGGCGCCAGCGAGATCGTTGGCCCGGCATCGGCATCGCCCATGACCAGCCGGGCGGGCCATTGATGGCCTTCGAGGCTCAACGACAACACAATCGGGTCGCGGCCCGTGTTAGTGATCTGCACCGGGAAGCGCGCCACGCCGCCCGCTGTGGCAGCCGCCATCTGCTGGGGGATTGCCAGACCAAAGGCGCGCGCCGGGCGCTCACCCATCGCCCAGTCGATGCTGCGGCCCAGCACCTCGGCAAATGCAGGATTTTGCGTCGGGTTTCGCTGCGCAATGTTCTCGTACCCCACGGCCAGATAGACCGTGCGCGCCGTCTGGCCACAAGGTTGTACGGCCAACGCAGCAGCGCCTGCCTGGTTTTCGTAAAGCAAAACCGGAAAGGCCGAGCCGTCGCTTCCTTGCGCCGCGACGCCGTCTGGCCCCAGGCCTACGACGCCATTCGGGTAGCCATAAAGGCTGGCGTTGGTGATGGTCAGCGCAATGCCCTCCAAGAAGTCGGCGCCCTGTAGTGCGTCGCCTTCGCCGGCGGCATAATAGCTGACCACATCGGCGCGCAATTGTTCGTCATAGAAGGGGGCGCCATCCAGCAGCCCGGCGTCTTGGCCTGAATAGATCAGGCGGCCACCCTGCGCGAGAAAGCCAGGCAAATGGATGTCAGACACGCCGTGTGTGCAGCCGCCATAGGGTGAACAACCGCTGTGCGCCCAGACCACCAGGTCGTAGCGTTGCAGGGTTGCAAGCGACGGGATGCCATAGCCGAGCGCGCCATCTTCCAACGGCATTGTATCGGTGATGGCTGTATACTGGATGGGCCACACATCGTATTGATAGCCCTGTTCATCGAGCGCGTGGCGAAAGAAGTGGCCCACCGGCCAGCCAAAGAACCATCCGCCGCCGGCGTCGGCCTCGACGAGGAGCACCGATGGGGCGCGCGCCAGGTCGAATTGTTGGGGTGGGGTATTGGCTGTCACCGTGATAGCAGGGCGAGCGATTCGGTGCTGTGTCGCCTGAATGACCCGCGTGTGGCCGCCAGGGGGCAAGGCGAGCGCAACTGCGCCGGTGGCGTCGGTGCGCGTTTGGCGTGTGGGGTGGTCAGCCACCGAGATCAGCGCGTCGACCACCGGCGCGCCGTCGCTGCGCACCACGCCGTTGACCGTCACCACCGGCAGCGGGGCCAGGGCGAAGTCGGCGATAGACTGGCTACCGGCGAGCACCCACTGGCCGGCAAACCGGCCCTCGCCATACCCCCATGCCTCCACCACCACATCGTAGCTGCCCGCCGGCGCCGTAGTCGAATAGACGCCTTGCGCGTTGCTCTCAGTCATAAAGCGACGACCACCGGGGTCCACCCCCGAGACAGTCACACCGGCCAGCGGTTGGCCATTGACCGAGCTGCGGACGGCGCCGACCAGCTCGCCGGCTTCGAGCACCCAGCGCACGGCGTCAAAGGCGCGAATGCGCCCATGGCCGTAAGCCGGGTCTGGGCCAGGGACGCCCAAATCGAGCGCAGAATAGGCCATAAAGCGTTCGATTTCGTCCACCGTAAAATCGCGCTGCCCGTCTTTTAGGTCAGCCGATACCATAAGCGCCACCAGCCCGGCCACATGCGGTGCAGCCATGGAGGTGCCTGACCCATATTCGTAGCTGTTCATGAGGTACGCTGAATAGACATCGACCCCCGGCGCGCTCAATTCGGGTTTCTGCTCACCGGCATAGGCCGAAGGCCCTCGACCACTAAAGGACGCAATTCGGTCTGAACTATCGGTGGCGCCGACGCTGATGGCTTCGGGGGCGTTGCCCGGTGAGCTGATGGAGCCGTCGCCGGCGCCTGGGTTGCCGGCCGCAAAGACAGGCGCAATGCCCGCTGCGCGCAGCCGTTGCAGGGCCGGACGCAGCACATCGCCCACCGGATTGGCCGACCCCCAAGAGTTATTGACGACATCAGGCGCCTTGCTGCAATCGGCGGTCGCCAGATCGCCAGAGAGATCCGTGGGGCAGAGAAGCCACTGAAAGGCCTTGAGCGCGCCAATATCGTCGCGAATGCCGCCGGGCATGGCGCCGATGCAGATACCGGGCAGCGCGATCCATTTGGCGCCGGGGGCCATGCCGATCTGGGCGCCTGGCTCACCCCCATCGCCAACCATCGTGCCCATGGTGTGGGTCCCGTGCCCGCTGCAATCATAGGGCTGTAACGACAGGCTAGGCCCCAGGTTGCCATCGGGGTAAAGTGAGCTATCAGGCTCAAACCAGTTGTAGTTGTGCTCGACGCTGCCATTGGCAAGTCGCCCGCGATAGGCGCTGCCCAATGCTGGATGCTGCCAGGAGACACCTGTGTCAAAGCCGGCGACCACCGCGCCTTCGCCGCGGACGCCCAACGCTTCCCAGACGCGATCGGCGCCGACGCGGGCAATGTTCCAGTTCTGGGGTTCAAGGCGCGCCGCCTGCGCCTCATGCGGGTTGGGCGGTGGGTTGCTGTCGGCTTGCAGCAGCGTGAGCGGATAATTGGCGACGATCCGCGCGACATCGGCGCGCTGCGCCAGTAACATCACGGTAGCCAGGTCGCCTTCCACCGCCAAGACGTTGACGATAAAGAAGGGTTGGTAGGCGGCAACCGCCTGCTCATCCGCGGCATCGAGCGCCGTGCGCACGCCGGCCTGTGCAGCCTGCGCATCGGCGGCGAGCATGTCCAGAAGGGCGGCGCGGCGCTGAGCATGGCTGGCGAAAACCTGTTGGTCCAGCGCGGCCAGGTCGGGCTGATGGCGCAGATAAACCAGAAAACGGGTCTGTGCCCGCGGCTGAAGTTGTTGTGCGCCGGTCACGCTGGCGCGCGGTGGGTCATGCAGGTGGGCCGGCGCGACCTCCCCGCGCAACTCGGCCAGGATGCGCGGGTCCACCTTGGCCTTCGTGTCATGGGGGATGCGTTCCCATGCCAGCCAGGCGCGATCTTCGGCGGGGGTGCGCTGTGGAGGCGCATCAGACTCCGCCGCATCGACCAGACTCGGCGCCAACACAACGAGCCCCACGTACAAAAGAACCGCCAATGCACGACGAAATCTGAACATGAGTATGCCCTCCGGGAGGTCGGTTGACGATGGTGTAAACGGGAATGCTAAAAAAGTCATCTCAAAATCGGTTGTGAGCCTGGAATACGTTCGCCTGGTGCAGGTGGGGCGCCGAGTTTTTGAGATAACTTCAAAATGGTTGCTGCACTGTGTATGATTTTTGGGCTGGCGGCGGCAGAAGATGGAGAAGTGTGCAACAAGGTGATTATGCATCATCGACATGGGGGCCGCAAGTGCCTCAAACAAGCGATAGGCCTCGCAAAATCGCATACAGACATCAATTGGAGCGCCCTCATACTTGCATGCCGTCTGGGCAGGTCGCTCTGTTTGAGAAGCCTTGAGCGGCTACATAGTCAGGGGCAATGGCTGCTACAGATCGAACGACCGGCCCACGCCCGCTTCGATGGCGCGCGCATAGACCGCAGGTGCGGTTACGGCATCCTGCATGGCCAGCCCCACCGACTTGAAGAGCGTGATCTCGTCGCTGTGACGCCGCCCGTCGACGGTTCCAGCTAGCAGTTCACCCAGTGACCCCGCCACCAGCTCATAGCGCCACTCACCTTGGGCAATGGGGATGAGCAGATCGCCAGCCTCGGTCTGCGCCGCCGGATGATGATCCACAAAGACGCGGCTTCGCTGGATGGTGGGGCTGTCCAGCTCGCGCATAGAGGCAGTATAGGCGCCCACCGCGTTGATATGAACGCCCGGCGACAGCCAGGCGCCGTCGAAGATCGGCTCGGCGCTGTTGGTGGCCGTGCAGATCACATGGGCGGCCTCGACGGCGGCGCGCACATCGCGCTTTGGCGTGCAGGGGATGCCCAGCCGCTCTGTCATGCGGGCGCAAAAGGCCGCATCCTGTTTCCCCGCGCGCGTCACAACAAAGATCTGGCGGATGGGGCGAACGGCGCAAACTGCTTCTAGTTGTGGGCCGGCTTGCGCCCCGGCGCCAAAGATTGTCACGATGGCGGCGTCGGCGCGGGCTAACTGGTTGGTCGCCACGCCGCTGGCTGCGCCGGTGCGCATGGCGGTCAGATGTTCGGCGTCCATCATGGCCAACAACTGGCCGGTGCGCGCATCGTGCAACAGGATGACCCCCTGGATCATGGGCAGGCCATAGCGGGCCAGGTTCTGAGGGTATACGGTGACAATCTTGATCGTCAACGCTGCGGGTTCGCCGGCCACAAACGCGGGCATGGAGAGGTGTAGCCCATCGTGGGGCGCAATCGGTGTTGCTGCGCGTTGGGGCATCACCACGTCGCCGGCGGCCAACCGGCGAAAGCCGGTCTCCACAGCCGCAATGGCGTCGGTCATGGTCAACAAAGACTCGACATCGTGACGCGTCAAGACCAACATTTTCAGTCTCCTTGGCGTGATCATTGTCCGATCTGGGTAGCGTCAGGCGAACTGCCCAGGTGGTGCGTTGGTAGGCCCTGCGCTGGTGACCACAGGCGCCCCCGCGCACATGGCTTCCAATACCATCATGCCAAAGCCTTCGTAGAGGGAGGGGAAAAGATACGCGGTCGCCATTGCGTAAAGCGCGGCCTTTTCGAGTTCGTCGACCCAGCCGCAAAAGTGAACTTGCCCATGTAGACCCAGTGCGGCGGCCAGCCGCTGTGGGTCTGGCGTAAAAGACGAATCGACCGCGGGTAATTTGCCGGCGATGACCAGATGCACGCCCGGATCGCCGCCGCGGGCCAGATAGCGGGCGTAGCCCTCGAGCGTCGCGCGTACATTTTTGCGAACATCGAAGCCACCCACATAGAGAAAGAAGCGTTGAGGCAGTGTGTATTTTTGGCGCACGGCCACCATCAGTGCGGCGTCTGGCTGTGGCGCGCCCTCTTGATTGGGGCCGTGATAGACGACGTGGACACGCTCATCGGGGATGCGCAAATGGGTGACAATGTCGCGCTTACTGGCGTGGCTGACCGTGATAACCGCGGCGGAGCGGCGAGCAGTTGCACTGACCAGCGCCGTGTACATGCGCTGGAGCCACCCACCACGATAGGCCGGCAGCAGCGCCGGGATCAGATCGTGGATTGTTACCGTAACCGGCGTGGGTTGCCACAGCGGCGCGGCCCAATAGGGGACCCACAACAGGTCGGCGCCGAGCCGGCGCGCCAGGTGGGGAATGGTGACCTGTTCCCACCAGAGTTTGGCGAGTGGCGCGGGCAGCGGCGGCAACGAAACGGGTTGGATCGCAACCGTCGGGGCCACAGCCGCCAGCCGTGGCGCTTCTCGCATGGCATGGGGTGGTAACAAGAGAGACCAGCGCACCGCAGACGCATAGCGGGGCAGATGCGTCAATAGGTGGTCGATGTACTGGCCGCTGCCCGTCGTCGACTGCCCCACAAACCAGCCGTTGATCGCAATGTGGGTCATGAATTGCTACTTTTGGCCGCGCATCCACTCAACCACGTTGGTCAGCCCGTCGAAGAGGCTGACGGTTGGCTCCCAGCCGAGCATCTGTTTGGCCTTGCTGCTGTCGAGATAGGTTGCGAGCACCTCACCCACCGGGCGAGGAATGTATCCGGGTTTGTGGGGATAGGCGGTGATCTCGGTGAGAATCTCGTGGACGGTGTTGATGTCGGTGGGGACGCCGGTACCCACATTGAAGATGCCGACCGCATTCCCTTCCAGCGCCAGGCGATTGGCGCGAGCGATATCCCCCACATAGGTAAAGTCGCGCTGTTGCTTGCCGTCCCCCGTGATCTTGGTCGGTTGGCCGGCCAACATGGCGCCGACAAAGATGGCGACAACACCGGCTTCGCCCTTGCTGTTCTGGCGCGGCCCATAGACATTGGGATAGCGCAACGCCACATAGGGAAGGCGATAGTTGGCATGGTAGAGATCCAAATGATACTCCATGCTCAACTTGTTGGCGCCATAGTTGTCTTTGGGTTGTGGCCAGCTTCGCTCGGTGAACGGCAATTTGCCGCCCTGCTCACTGTAGCCCTCGCCATAGACAGCGCCGCCCGTGCTGGCAAAGACGAACTTTGCGCATTGATGTTGACGAGCCAGTTCGAGCAGCACAAGCGTGCCCAGCACATTGGTTTCGGCGTAGCCAATGGGGTCCGCCATGCTTTCACGCACATTGGCGCGCGCTGCCTGATGTGAGACAGCGTCGATACGCTCTTGTTCGAAGATGGCGGCCATAGCCGGGCGGTCGCAGATGTCCGCCGCATAGAAGGTTGCTTCCGGGCGGAGGTTTGTGCGATTCCCCGTGTGGAGGTTGTCCACCACCACCACACGATGGCCGGCGTCGATAAGTTCGTCAACAACGTGGCTGCCGATGAAGCCGGCGCCGCCCGTCACCAATATCTTCATAGATGATGTCTCCACACTCTAGTGTATTTTTAGATCCTCACCATATCATAGACCACCAACCACGGTCAATCCGCTTCGTCTGTCAAATATCTTACGCTTTGTTTTTCGGCGTTGGCCGCATACCGGGGCCGCTTCATCCATCTTCGGCGATGGTCTGCCTGCGACGCTTGCGCGGGCGCAGACGAATCGTGTTCGCATTGTCAAGCAGCCGGATTCACGATACAATCTTTTCAAATAGTCCTATGCCTTAGGATGCGCCGGGATCGCCTGCGTTGCGCGCAAAGGGGGGAGTATGCTTATTCATAACGCCACGGTGCTGACCTTCGACGAGCAATTGTCGGTGCTGGCCGACGGTGCGGTGCGTGTCACGGGCGACACGATTGATGCGGTGGGGCCCAGTGCGGAACTCTGTTTGCGGTTCGCCGATGACGAACAGTGGAACGCACAGGGCCTGGTGCTGATGCCGGGTCAGATCTGTGCGCACACCCATTTCTATGGCGCCTTTGCCCGCGGCCTGTATGTCCCTGGCCCGCCGGCCAAAGATTTCCCTGAGATTTTGCAGCGGCTTTGGTGGCGGCTCGATAAGGCGCTCGACCTGGGCGGGGTGCGCAGTTCGGCGGAGGTTTGCCTCGTGGATGCGATCCGCAACGGCTGCACCACGCTGATCGACCACCACGCCAGCCAGCGCGCGATTGACGGCAGCCTGGATGTGATTGCCGGCGCAATCGAGGCGAGCGGGTTGCGCGCCGTGCTCTGCTACGAAGTGAGTGATCGGGATGGGGTAGAGGCGGCGCGCGCTGGCGTCCGTGAGAATGTGCGTTTTATGAAGCAACTCAACCGTCTCGGCGCGCCAAAGGGCAACGCTTCAACCCCAAAACGGATTGCCGCCACCTTTGGCCTTCATGCCAGCATGACGCTTTCCGACGAGACATTGGAAGCGTGCGTCGCAGAGGCGAATCGCTTTCACATTCATGTCGCCGAGCACCCGGCCGATGAGTACGACAGCCTGCAACGGTCGGGCAAACGGGTAGTGGAGCGGCTCCACGACTTTGGCGTTACCGGGCCGGCGACTATCATGGCGCACTGCATCCACATCGATGCGTGGGAGATGGCGCTGTTGCGCGAAACCGGGACGTTTGTCACGCACCAGCCACGCTCTAACATGAACAATGCCGTGGGTGCGGCGGCCATCGACCCCATGTTGCGTGGCGGCATGAAGGTTTGCCTGGGCAATGACGGCTTTAGCAACGACATGTTCGCTGAGATGAAGGCCGCCGACCTGCTGCAAAAGGTGACGCACGGCGATCCACGCGCCCTGGGCGCAGACAAGGTATTGCAGATGGCGGTGGTCAACAACCGGGCGCTGGCGTCGCTTTTTTTCGACAAGCCGGTCGGGGTCGTTGCGCCCGGCGCATACGCAGACCTGGTCCTGTTGGACTATTATCCGACGACGCCGCTTACGGCGGGGAACTTGCCCTGGCACATTCTGTTTGGGATGAGTGGGGGGCATGTCCATAGCACCATCTGTCATGGCCGGGTGCTGATGAAGAACCGCGTGCTGCGAACAATGGACGAGGCGGCGATCTCCGCACAGAGCCGAGAGGTAGCCAGGCAGACCTGGGCGCGCTATTGGGATATGTTTTAACGTTGTTGACGGAATTCACGTGCAAAATCGGAGAAAATAACACAATGAGCGATCTCTATCCCGAAATCGAGCCATATGACCAGGGCATGCTCGCTGTGGGAGACGGCAACCTCATTTACTGGGAAACATGCGGCAACCCGCATGGCAAACCTGCGCTTGTACTCCACGGTGGGCCAGGCTCAGGCTGTTCGACGGGGATGCGCCGCTACTTCGACCCGCGCGCATACCGGGTCATTCTGTTTGACCAGCGCGGCTGTGGCCGGAGCACCCCGCACGCCAGCGACCCGCGCACCGATCTCGCGGCCAACACCACCAAACACTTGCTGGCGGACATTGAGCGTCTGCGCGAACATCTCGGTATTGACCGGTGGCTGGTCTTTGGCGGTTCGTGGGGATCCACGTTGGGCCTTGCCTACGCCGAACAGAATCCGCAACGGGTCAGCGAAATCATTCTCGTCGGTGTGACGACCACGCGTCGCGCAGAGATTGACTGGCTCTATCGCGGCGTGGCGCCGCTGTTTCCGGCGCAATGGGCGCGCTTTCGCGCCGGCGCCCCCGCTGGTGAACGTGATGGCGACCTCGTCACGGCGTATTATCGCCTCCTGCATGACCCCAATGCGGCTGTGCGCGAGCAGGCAGCGCGCGACTGGTGCACGTGGGAGTCTGCGCTCGAGTCAATCGACCCCGACGCCAAGCCCGACCCGCGGCGGCTACAACCCACATTTCAGATGACCTTTGCGCGCATTGTCACCCATTATTTCTACCACAACGCGTGGCTTGAAGATGGTGTACTGCTGCGCGAAGCAGGCGCCCTTGTGGGCATACCGGGTGTGATGGTCCAGGGCCGGCTAGACCTGGCCGCGCCGCTTGTCACCGCATGGGAGCTTGCCCAAGCTTGGCCCGATGGCGAACTCGTATTGGTCAACAGCGGCGGCCATTCCCCGCGAGACCCCGGCATGAGCGAAGCTATAATCGCCGCCACCGATCGCTTCGCAGCCGCGCCCTAGAGGCCGCGCAGTTACAATTGGATTCATAGCGGGTTCGTAGGCTTGCGCTCAAGCGACATCTCGCGGAATTTCCCACATTGCCCACACCGCACCACCACGCGCCGTCCAACTGAGGCGGCTTTGTAGCGAATGCCCCCCATGTCCCACACCGAGCGGGCTGTGCCGCAGACAGAGCAGCGCAGCACCCACGACTGGGACTCAGCCCGGATGGCGTCTGACCACCGCTTGGGCAGCAGGGAGACCACCAGGCGTTGAATCAATGTCATCGCCCTATCTCCCGGTAGGTGGCATCCACGCTCGCACGCGCCATTCGTCCTCACGACTTCTTGCCGGGCCGGGAGTGCCCCTGGCGCAAATAGTCAATCGGCTTGGGCACAAAGGATGGGCTGGTTTGCAACCGGGGGTGGCTCGACCAGAAGTCTTCAGTGCCTGCTTCGACCTCAAAGGTTCCGTGCTCGGGCTTTTCAGAACGATGCACCAAGGCGAGCATTGGGCGTGGCGTCTGGGTGCGGTTGGGCATGCCGCCGTGCCAAACTCGCATGTCGCGGAGCACCAGATCGCCACGTTGAGCCACCACGCGCTCGGCAGGCCGTTTGGCTTCCCACTCATGAATCATGGCGTCAGTGGGGAAACGGTTGCCGCTGTGCAGACGCACATCATGGTGCGTGCCGGGCCAGTAGATGGTGGCGCCATTTTCTTCCGTCATATCGACCAGCGGGACATTGACGACCAACAGTGTACACGGCCCCACCGGGCCAGGCTGCGGCGGAACGGCATCGGCGTGCACCTGTTGTGGCTGTGAACCAACAAAGGCGGTGTTTGCCCCGTAGCTGGTCAGGGTGGCGCCCGGCCCT
>JAHDWG010000235.1 GCA_023384495.1 Caldilineaceae bacterium | reverse complement strand
GGACGCCGACACGCTCTTCCAGATCGGCTCGACGACCAAGACCTTTACCGCCACTGTGGCCATGCAACTGGCGCAGGTTGGCAAGCTGGAACTGAACGCACCGATCCGGCGCTATCTGCCGGCGTTCAGGCTGCAAGATGAGCATGCCGCGGCCAATGCCACCCTCACCCATTGCTTCACCCACACGGGGGGCTGGCTTGGCGACTATTTCGACGACACAGGCGACGGTGATGACGCCCTGGCGCGCTATGTGGACGCCATGGCCGGATTGCCCCAGTTGACGCCGCTGGGGCGCGTCTGGTCATACAACAACGCCGGTTTCAGCCTGGCGGGCCGTGTGATTGAGCGCGTCACCGGGCAGCCCTTTGAAGAGACCGTCCACGAGTTGCTCTTTGCGCCGCTGGGCATGGAACGCTCATTCTTTTTTGCCAAAGAGGTCATGACGCACCGGGCTGCAGTGGGGCATGTCGTAGACGAAGCGCTCAAGCCCACCGTCGCGCTGCCGTGGGCATTGGCGCGCAGCGCACACCCCGCTGGGGGGATCATTTCTACCGCACGCGACCAGCTGCGCTATGCCCGTTTTCACCTAGGCCATGATGTTGCCGGCCAGGGCGCCCCCGCGCGCGTCGCTCTGCTCGGCATGCAGAAGCCGCTGGCCGAGGCGGGCAGCATGGCCGACGCGGTGGGGCTGAGCTGGCTGTTGCGAAAGGTGGGCGGGGTTCAGACGGTGGCGCACGGTGGGGCCACCAACGGCCAGCTCTCGGCCTTTCTGTTGGTTCCCGAACGCGACTTTGCCATTACCGTGCTGACCAATGCCAACCGCGGGCGCGAACTGCACCGCGACCTGGTGGATTGGGCATTGGCGCACTATCTAGGGCTGCGCGACCCCGAACCGGCGGTGCTTGCGCGCACGCCCGAAGAACTTGCCGACGTGGCCGGGCGCTATGAGGCGCGGCTGAGCCACCTGGAGGTGACCGTACGCGAACAGGGACTGCGCGTTCACACCACACCGCAAGGGGGTTTCCCGCACAAAGACTCGCCGGCTGGTCCCACGCCGCCACCGTCGGAGATGGCCTTTGTGGGTGTAGATCGGCTACGCTTTGTGGCCGGCCCGGCTAAGGGGGGGCGCGCCGAGATATTGCGCGACGAAGCCGGTCGCATTGAGTGGCTACGGGTGGGCGGGCGCATCCACCGTCGGGTGGGATAGGCGGGCCAGCGCACCCCATGCCCTAGCGCCCGGCCAGCCCAGAAAACTGTGCGCCCTGCACGAAGTAGCGTTGGGCAATAAAAAAGAGGAGCACAACGGGCGCAATGGTGATCACCGAGGCGGCCATTACCAGATGCCAGAAATTGCCAAAGCGCCCTTGAAACCAGAGCAGACCTAGTGGCAGCGTAAACATATCATTCTCGGCAATATAGATGAGCGGCCCCAAGAAATCGTTGTAGTGATGCAAAAAGGCGAAGATGGTGACCGTTGCAATGGCGGGGCCGCAGAGGGGCGCAATCACTTGCCAGAGAATGCGAAAGCTGGACGCGCCATCGATCTTGGCCGCCTCGTCAAGCTCCAGCGGCACGCTCATCATGAATTGGCGCATGAGAAAGATATAGAACGCAAAGCCAAACCAGGCCGGCGCCCAGAGGGGCAGGAAGGTCCCGATCCAGCCGATGGACTTGAAGATGATGAAGACGGGAATCAGTGTGACGACGCCCGGCAACATCAGGGTGGCAAGCAGGATCGTGAAGACAAACTCGCGCCCTGGCCAGCGAATCCGCGAAAGCCCATACGCCACGGTAATCGCGCTGACCACGGCCCCCACCGTGCCCATGATCGTCACATAAAGCGAATTCAGAATGAAGCGCCCAAAGGGAAGCCGATTGAAGACCTCGGCGTAGTTGGACCAGCGGGGAGAACTGGGAACCCACTGGATCGGCAGCAAGAAGACCTCACCCGACGATTTGAGCGAGGTGCTGACCACCCAGGCCATGGGCAACAGAAAGGTGAGGCCAAGCAGGATCATCACACCGTGGAGCGCCAGCCGGCCCAGGATGCGTTTCGTCTGTCTGGCGCGGCGTGGTGCGCCACCATGTGCAAGTGCGCCCATTCAGACTTTCCCCTCATAGTAGACCCAGCGGTTGGCAACGAAGAACTGGATCGCTGTAAAGATCATGATGATCAAGAAGAGCAGCCAGGCCAATGTGGCGGCATACCCCATGCGGAAATACTCAAACGCGTTGCGATAGATGTAGAGCACGAAAAAGAGCGTTGAATCCTGCGGCCCGCCGCGCGTCATGATAAACGCGCTGGTAAAGACCTGGAAGCTGCCGATGATCCCGATGATCAGGTTGAAGAAAATGACCGGCGAAATGATCGGCACGGTGACGTTCCAAAAGCGGCCCCAGGTGTTGGCGCCGTCGATGGCGGCGGCGTCCTTTAGCTCCCTGGGAACGCCCTGGAGCCCGGCGAGAAAAATGATCATCTGAAAGCCCGTCAGCCATAGGCTCATCAGAATGAACGCAGGTTTGGACCAGGCCGGGTCGAAGAGCCACTTGATTGGCCCAATGCCGACAGAGCCAAGGATGTTGTTGAGCACGCCAAATTCGGGGTTGAGGATCTGAATCCAGACCACGGCAAAGGCCACGGCCGGTGTGATCGAGGGCAGATAGTAGATAGTGCGATAGAGCGACAGCCCCTTCACGCTCTGGTTGAGCATCAGCGCCAGACCGAATGCAACGAGCAACTGGAGCGGCACCCCGATAAAGGTGTAGTAGGCCGTATTGCCCAGCGATTTGGTGACCAGCGGGTCTTCGAGGGCGCGTTCAAAGTTGCGAAGCCCCACAAATTTGGGGTCTGTGATCAGATTCCAGTCCTGGGTCATCAGATACAACGAATAGAGCATGGGGCCTACCCACAAAAAGAGCACGCCCAACAAGAATGGACTGGTGTAGAGCAAGCCATCGCGCAGGTCGCGCCATTGCGCCGGCGACATTCGGCGTCGTTGTTGGACGACTGGCTGCACCCTCCCTGTGGTTGTCGTAGTCACCGCATACCCTCCCTATCGGTGGCAGCCACCCCAAAAGCAACTGCCACCGGAATCGGACATTAGGCGGCCTTGTCGCGCCAGTATTGGTCGAGCACGGTTTGGATCTCTTCGTTGGCGATCCGCACCGCTTCAGCAGCCGGCTGTTGCAGGCCCAGCAGCTTGTCCCACAGTGATGTGATCGGGCCGCCGCCATAGGCGTGGATCGGCGAGCCTTCGCCCATGATCAGCGGTGTGGCGCCCTCGCGCATGCCATTCGAGAACGCCTCCACATTGGTGAAGTTGTACGCTTCCGACGCGATGGGCCCCCAGATGGCATCGATGTTGCCTGGGCTGCCACACATGCGGCCACCCTGCGCAATGATCTCTTGGCCCTCATCGCTGAGGATAAACTTGATCAGTTCCCAGCCACCCTCTTTGTTCTCTGAGGCGTCGGTCATGCAGTGACCGTGGACATGGCCGAACGTCGTATTGCGACCGCTTGTCCCCACCGGTGGCTCGGCTACGTCAAAGTTGATCCCCTGTTCGGTGGTCCCCAATTCGCCCCACAGGCGCGGCATATACCACGGCCCCTCAAAGACCATGGCCACGCGGCCGGTGTCGACGCCCACGCCGCCGCCCGCCACAATGTCGGGGCTGGGTGACCATTGGTTCTCGATGGCGTCATAGATCAGGAACTGGAGCGAGGAGACAATATCCTCGTGATCCCAACGGGCTTCGGTTGGCTCGATCACGTTATCCCACTCCACATGGCCATTGCGGCGCATGAAGGCGCAACTGCGGCCATAGGCGCCGTTCCATCCGCCGGCCTGCGCCCAGCCATAGTAGCGCGTCCCGCCCTCCTCATGCGTCAACTTCTGAATCGCGTCTTGGAAGGTTTCCCACGACCAACCCTTGGTGGGGTAGGGCACCCCCTGCTTGTCAAAGAGGTCCTTGTTGTAATAGATCACCAAGGACCCCACATCGGTGGGCGTCATATAGGTGCCGCCCTCCCACTTGGTGGTGTTCAGATAATTCTCGCCTTCGGGGAAGAGCGCCGATGCACCGTCGCGCTCGATGTAATCGTCCAACGCGACGATGACCCTGTTTTCGGCGTAGGCCTGCCAGATCCAGCCCTGGTAATAGAGCACGTCGGCTGGAGAGCCGGCCGCAAAGTTCGCCTGGATCTTCTCGTAATAGCCGCCAGGATACTGCTCCACGGTGACCTGATAATCGCTCTGGCGCGCTTGCCACGCGTTGACCATGTTTTCATAGACGACGGCGTCTTGCACGTCGGCCCAGGCCGAGAGGCGGAGCGTGGTGGCTGCGGCGGCGGGTTGTGCGCCCCCACCAGCCTGGCCGCTTGGCCCGACTGCCGGCGCACAGGCCGCCAATAGCGCTGCGCCGGCAGTCATTGCGCCGGCGCGCAAAAACGCACGGCGCGAAAGCGTTTGCTGGTCTGCTTGTGTGATCATGGCGATGGAATCTCCTTTGGTGACGTACGTATGGCAGTGATCAAAAATCAAAAGGGTGGGGAGCCGAGAACGATGATCCGCACTCCAGTCGCCCATGACTGGCGCTTGAACAGACGCTGCGTACCGTGCGCTATGCAGTCTCCTCGCGTGAAGGCCACCGGCACCCACCCTCGCGGTCAGGGCGGATGTGAGAATACATCACGTCCTCAATCCCCTTGTATGCGTACGGGTCTTCGCCCGCAATCAGGACAATGTCGCGGTGATCGTGGGTGGCCATGCCCTTGGGCTGCTGCGGTGGCAGCCAGGGCAGCAGCGTCTCGGCGCTGCAATAGTGATTGACCAGCGAACGGCGAAAGCCGCCCTGGGCGCGGTTGGGCAGCGACCGGTGCAACAAATAGCCGTTGAAAAAGACGATGCTGCCCGCCTTGACTTCGACGGCCACTGCATCGTCATCGGTGTAGGGGAACTGAAACGATTCCACGACGCAGTCAAAGCGTTCATCGTCGTGCTCGCGGTGCGGCCAGATGATGCCCCGTTTGTGTGAACCGGGGATCACCCAGAGGCAGCCATTCTCGGTGGTGGCGTCGTCGAGCGCCATCCACGCCGCGCCGAGAGAACGGTCGCGCGTGGGGATAAAGCCCTCATCCTGGTGCCACGCCTGCCCGGGTTTGCCCGACGCCTTGATAAAGAGCATGGACTGCATGCACTTCACATTGGGGCCAATCGTTTGCGTCAACGTGTCGACAATGACGGGATGGGCCAGGGTGTCGTAGATCATGGGCGAAATCTTGTGGGGGAAGTGTACGCAGATGGTGCGGCGGACAACATCCTCGTCGGTGTCGTCAGGAAAGACCGGCGGCAAGCCGCGCACAAGCCCTCGGTCGCCCCGGCAGATGCGGACGGTCTCCTCGCGGAGTGCGTCCACCTCCTGTGCAGTCAGGGCGTTTTCTACCACGAGATAGCCATGGTCGCGAAAGAAGTCGGCGTCGACTTTCTTCGTGTGGGCCGCATGGCCGTTTGTGGACAACGCCGGTGGTGCAGTCAACATGATAGATCCTCCTTGTGCAACAAGCGCGGAACAGCGCTGACCGGTACAGAAGCACCGGACCTCAGTGAAAGCCGATACCAAACCAGCATGACGCGTTATCGAGGGGAATTATCAATTATCGATGATCATACCCGATTGAGGCAGAACTGTCAATTGCGCTTTTTGAGCCTGAGGCCACTGTGAACATAGAATAAAACCAGGCGTTTAGTCACCCGCAGGGGCCGATTTGCGCTGAATCGGGTCGGCCCCGGCTAACAGGTGCGACCAAAGGGCGAAGCAGACAACGCCGATGCCCACGCCCATCCACAATGTGCAGAAGCGGATCAGCAGGGCGGCTGCCGTGGCCGGCGCCAACCCCAAGCCCAATAGGCTGGTGCTCAGGAAGACGAGACTGCCTTCCACGCCCCCCAATCCGCCGGGCATGGCGAAGAGCGCGCCGATGACGGTGCTGATGCAAAAGATGAAGATGGCGAGAAAGAGGGATTCAAGTCCTGGCGGAGCGCCAAACCCGACGAGCACCAGGTAATAGGCCACCCCCTCAGCGGCCCAACTGATCATGCCAATCGTCAGGGCGATGAGCAGATTGCGTGGCCGAAATATGAGATAACTGCTCTCATAGAAGGCAAATAGTTGATTGGCAAACCGTTTTACAACCGGCAGTCGGCGACCCAGCGCCAGCAACGGCAACGCCAGTGGGCGGATCTGAATGATCGTGATCGCGGCAACTGCCCCAACGAAGACGATCGCTGCGGCCCAGCGCGCCGTCGCAAATGGATAGGCGAAGAGGCCAATGCTGGCCAGCACCAGCATGGCCAGCCCGTCCGTCAGCCGTTCGGCCAACACAGCGGGCGCTGTCACGCTCATAGGTGTGCCGGTGACGTTTTTCACCATGTAGCTCTTGAGGAATTCACCCGCCTTGCCCGGCGTCATCACCATGAGCATGCCCACGCCAAAGATGCGGCTGCTGTCGGCGCGGGCAATGGGAACGCCCAACAGGTTGAGATACCATTGCCACTTGACCAGGCGCCCCACATAGTTGACCAGGGTCAACCCAATCACCGCCGGCAACCAGCCCCAGGGAAAGTCCATGAGCGCCGTGCTGAGCTTGCCCCAGTCGCTCCAGAGGGCCAACGCCGCGTAGAGTAACAGGGCGCCTACCAACGAAAAGATGATCTTACGCGTCAGATCCGTGCTCATGCCGAAAGCATAGCATAGCCACGCAAAAATGAATAGCGCCGTCCGCCAGCAGAGAACGTTTGCCCGCCGCTTGGCTGGTCGATGGGGTAGCTGGTCGATGGGTCAATGTGTGCAGCCGGGACGCGCGCTACGGATAGATCCCACGGAGCCGCGTGGCGTCGACGATGCGGCTGATGGCAATCGTGTAGGCCGCCGTCCGCAGGCCACATTTGTAGCGGACGGTTGCGCCCACCACGGCGTCCAGGTTGTCGAGCAGCGTCTTTTCCATGCTGCGCCGCACCTCGCTTTCATCCCAAAAGAACGATTGCAGCCCCTGCACCCACTCGAAATAGCTGACCACGACGCCGCCCGCGTTGCACAAAATGTCGGGGATCACCGTAACGCCCATGTCGTTGAGGATGGCGTCGGCCTCGGGCGTGGTGGGGCCATTGGCGCCCTCGGCAATGATCGGGGCGCGGATGCCGGCTGCGTTCTCAGCGTGGATCTGCCCTTCCAGCGCCGCGGGAACCAGCACGTCCACATCCAATTGCAGCAACTCTTGGTTGGTGAGGGGATCGGCGCCGGGGAAGCCCACCACGGTCTTGTGCTCGTCCATGTGGTGACCCAACTGGCGCAGGTCAAGCCCGCGCCGATTGTAGATGCCACCCTGTACATCGCTGACGGCGACCACACGCGCGCCGCGCTCATGCATGGTGCGCGCCGTCCAACTGCCCACATTGCCAAAGCCCTGAATGGCGACTGCGATGTCGTCGAGGGAGCGACCAAAGCGCTGTTTGAGCACCGCACGCGTGATATAGGTGACGCCCAGCCCGGTGGCGTATTCGCGCCCGGCGGTGCCGCCAATCGAGACCGGCTTGCCGGTGATGATCGCCGGGATCGAGTAGCCCTTGTGCATGGAATAGGTGTCCATCATCCACGCCATGATCTGGGCATTGGTGCCCACATCGGGCGCGGGAATATCCCGCTCTGGCCCAATGAAGGGGCTGATCTCGGTTGCATACCGGCGGGTGAGCCGCTCCAATTCGTGCAGGCTCAACTGTTTGGGGTCGACAATGACGCCGCCCTTGGCCCCACCATAGGGCAGGTTCATGAGCGAGCACTTCCATGTCATCCACATGGCCAGCGCCCGGCATTCGTCCAGCGTCACCGCCGGGTGATAGCGGATGCCGCCTTTAGACGGACCTTTGACCGTGTTGTGATGGACGCGAAAGCCGGTGAAAAGGTCCAAGCGCCCATTATCCATGCGCACGGGGAAGTGGACAATCAACTCGCGCTGGCACGAAGCCAGTTGCCGGCGTGTGTCGTCGTCCAACCCAATTGTATCCGCCACCGCGTTGAACTGTTGAAGCGCCATGACGAGGGCCTTGTCCGCCGCACTCATGGCAGAGACATTGTCGGCGGGCGAGTGATTAGGTTGCGAGCTTGTCGTGAGGGTATCTGTTGGGGATTCGGATTGACTTCGGTTTTTCGCCATCGAAAAACTCCTGTTCTGTACGGAGAATAGAGCAAAACAGCGTAACACAGAGAGCCCAGAGATTGCACAGAGCACACCGAGAAAAACCTCAGTGTTCTGTGTTATTTTCATCGTGCGGGGTGACCGCAGATCATGGCGACGGGCGGGAAGATCGCCGGTGATTCACCTTGTTGCCGTCTATCGCCTACCGCCCATCGTCAGAGAAAGCCCGCGTACGCGTCAGCGCCACCCGAAAGCCATAGAGTTTGCTCCAGTCATCAGGGGCGCTGCTATATCGTTCGGTGCAGCGCACAAAGTACTCATAATATTGGAAGGCGCCGCCACGCAACACGCGCGCGACGCTGGGGTGTGCGGCCAGATTCTCGCGCTCCGCACGTTCTGCCGCGTCGACCGGGTATGGTTGGGTTCGATCAAGACTCCGCGTCCACTCCCAGACGTTGCCGCTCATCTCTTGAGCGCCGTACGGGCTGGCGCCCAAGGGAAAGCAGCCGACGGCGTTGGTGGCGCCAATCTCAGTCCGTTCAAAATTCGCATAGTCGGGCTCCGCCAGATCACCCCACGGATAGAGCCGGGCCGGCAGCGGGTTGGCCTCGCTCGCCACAGAAGGGGCGGGCTGGTTGTGCAACTCGCCTAGCGCCACGACAACCGGCTGTGCCGGGATGTTTGCGCCACCGCGCGCCGCCTTCTCCCATTCTATCTCGCTCGGTAGCTGCAGACGCCAATCCGGCGGCAGCAGGCCGCGCTGGTGCAGATATTCATCAAGCCAGCGCGTGTAGGCCAGCGCCTCATACCACGAAACGCCCACCACGGGGTGGTTGGCCAGCGAAAATGGTTCGCCAATCTTGCGCGGCTCTTTGCGCGGCCGGCTGTCATATCGCCCGTGAAAGCCTGTCTTCTTCCAGAAATCGGTGCGGATCGCTTCTGCCCAATATTGGGGCTCGGCGTACCCATTGGCGGTCACGAACGGTTGAAATTGTGCATTGGTGATGGGAAAGCGGGCAATCCAATAGGGATAATCGAGCGCATGAGGTTCAGCCATATCACCGATAGCAAAATCGCTGGCCAGCACATGACAGAATTCCATGCCTTCCAGGCTCATGACCGGCGCGCGAGGATCACCCAGTTTGGCCAGGCTGCGACCCGACTGGGCGCGTTCGGTGGGGGGCAGCGCGGCGCAGCGCAGGGCATGGACAAGCGAACGGCAGACGCGTTCGACCTTGGGCAGATGGCGTGCGCTGGTCTGGCTCAAGTTGGCCGCTTCGACGATAGCCTGGCCGGCCAGGTGCGCGCCCCAGATGTCCGCTGTGGTGTAATCTGGGTCGGTCGGTTCGCGAAAACAGAGCGCATCGACCAGTTGCCAGATCGCCGAGGAGGTGCCACGGGCCGCCTTGGCGCCGGCCAGTAACGTCACCTCACGCCAGCGATTCGGGTCTTGACGGGTCAACTCGGCGATCAGGTCGGGGTAATCGACATCGGTGAGATAGCAGGCGGCCAGATATTCCTGGAAGGTACGATGTGGAAACGTGTAATTCTTGACGCCGCGTGAAAGCAACAGGCCTGCGCGTTGGCTTAGATAATTCACCAGCAAGCGCGGCTTGACATCTTCATTCTCGGAAATATAGAGCAAGCGCGTTACAACCATGCTTTCGGGAATATCCGCCGTGCCGACGAGCGTTGGCTGGCTGGCGTGCGCCTCGAAGGCTACCTCATTGAGCAGCGCCCGCACCTTGCCCCGGTCGACGCGCAGCCACTCCGAGAGGCTGGGTTGGGTGAGCACCATGTTGCCGTGGGCGTCGCGTACGATCCGCTGGCTCTCCCACCAATCGAGCAGCAGATCGACGGCGTCGGCGTAGAGCTCTTCGCGCCGGTCGGGCAGGCTGCCGCCGCGCCAGGCGTGCAGGCTGGCGGTCAATGTGAGCAGCAGCGGGCGTTCGGTGAGCGCGCGCAGGCGGTCGCTGGAGAAGATAGCATGTTTTAGCAGCTCGGCGCGGCCCTGCGCATCATTGGGGTTGAGGTGGCGCAACTCGCCAATGTGGGCATACCAGCGGTCGACAAAGACTGCGATCTGCCCATTGGTAAAGGGCGCCAAGACGGCGGCGGTAAAGCCGTTGAGGCGCCAATCTTGGTGTTGATAGGCGTAGGTGCGGCTCGTCACCAGGATGCGGCAGCGTACGAAGGTATCGGCAAAGTCTTCAATCGCATGTTTGATCTGGACCCGCTGGTTCTCGGCGTCGGGCACCTCGTCAAGCCCGTCGAGCAGAATCAACCCGCCTTGGTTGATCAGCTCCTTGTGCAGGTGCGGGGCGTACTCCTGGAGCGCGGCGGCGTCGAGTTCATTGGCCAAAAAGCGCCACAGATGCTGGGCGGTGGCGGGCGTTCCATCTTCCGGAATGCCGCGCGCGGCAAAATCGCGCAGGACGATGCGCACGGGCAGCATCCCTCCATGCACCCACGGTTGCGGGGGGGGGGCTTCTTGAACCGTGGCCGCCGCAATGGCGTCATCGGGCAATGGCGCCGTGAGGAGCGACAGGTTGGCAAAGGCGTGGCTCAGCATTTCACCGGCCAGGCAGATCGCCACAAAGTTGACGAAGGTGCTCTTGCCGCTGCCAGGGTCACCCAAAAGCACGAGGCGTCGATGCCGGTTCAGTTGCGCCACCGCCGACACCTGGCGTTCCGCCTGATAGGCAGCGCGCCCCTGGTTGTGCGGTTCGTCACTCTCGGAGGTTGTGGTCAAGAGCGCAGTATAGACGGCGCCGAGACTGAGGCGCGCCTCAGCTTCGTCGCTGGCGGCCTTGGGGTCAACGCCGGCCAGCGAGAGGGTGTTGGCCTGATTGAAGATGCGGTTGAGATAGGCCGTACGCAGTGTCGGTGGGTCGACCGTCGGTGCGGGGTGCGTAAAGAAGTACTGTGTGCCGGCGCCGCCAATGTTGATGACGCTCTCGCGCACATCCCCCATCACCTGCACATCGCCGGCAATGGCGCCATCGCCGGCGACGATGTTGCTGCCCAACTGGGTCGCTTCCTGGCGGAGTACCCCCAGAAACCATTCGCGGTCGGTGGGGCTAAGCCCAGACGCCACCGTGTTGGGGGC
>JAHDWG010000234.1 GCA_023384495.1 Caldilineaceae bacterium | reverse complement strand
CCGAGCAGAACGACGACAAGCTGACGCCGGCGGTGAAGGCCGCGCTCATCGACGGCGCGCCCATGCAGCGGATGGGTGAGACCGACGACCTCAAGGCTGCGGTTGTCTATCTCGCCTCGCCCGGTGCCAAGTTTATGACGGGCCAGGACCTGATCGTCGATGGCGGGTGGACGGTGTGGTAATTGTCCGTGATCGATTGTCAAGGCCCGATTGGTGGCGGCGCCGAAAGCGTATCTGTATTCGCCATTGGCCATCGCGTGTTGACAATTGTCAATTCAAGTCAATTCGAAAGGACTTACGCAAGCCTTGACTGAGAATATTTTGATGGAGCGTGAATCTTCTCCTGACAAGCATCAAGCGCTGCGTACGTCGTGTTCAACCGGGAGTTATTCTACCATGAACGTGTTAATCACGGGCATCAGCGGCCGCGTTGGCGCCAATCTGGCCGTGCAACTGATGAAAAAGGGCTACGACGTGCGCGGGGTGGTCTACCCGGGCGACCCCGCTACAGCCAAAGCGCGCAAACTAGGCGCCGAGATCTATGAAGCCGACATGGACGACGCCGAGGGCGTCGCTCGCGCCTGTGATGGCTGCGACCACATTGTCCATCTCGCCGCACAGATGAAGCAGGGCAACTCCACCGTGCAGCGGATGTTTGCCATCAACGCGCTGGGCACACTCAACGTGCTGGAGGGCGCGGTGCGGTCCAGCCGCCCGGTGCAGAGCGTGCTGCTGGCCGGCACCGACCAGGCCTATCACCCCTTTGTCTCCGACCGGACGACCTTTTACGAAGACCATCCCCAGCACCCCATCGACATCTATGCGCTGACCAAGGTCATGTCCGAGCAGATGTTGTACACCTATGGGCGGCAGTACGACCTGCCCATCAAGGTCATGCGTTTCGGCTCGGTCATTGCCGCCGACGAGCCGCTACAGCTCTTTTACCCGGCCTGGCTCGACAGCTATGTCAACGGCGAATGGACGACGCCGGGCCGCATCCCCTGGTTTGGCGCCGACAAGGTGGAGGCAGCCCGCGCCGCCGTGGCCGCGGCGCTGAAGACGCCCAACGGCGTCTGCGCCATCATGGACGAAGCGGGCAACTCATGGGGCTTGCCCTTCACCGATGTGCGCGACACGGTGGACGGCATCATCCGCGTCATGGAGAGCAAGGATGCCGTGGGCCAGGCGTTCAACCTGGTCGGGCCGGCGGCCACCCCCTTTGTCAAGGTGGCGCAGCTGACCGCCGCCCACACCGACCGGCCCTATATCGAGGTGCGGATGCCCTTTCTCTGGTGGTTCAACGTCTCCAACGCCAAGGCGCGCAGCATCCTCGGCTACGAGCCCAAATACACCTACGAGGATATGCTCCAGTCGGCGCTGGCCTTCCGCCGCGGCGAAGACATTGGCGTCGTGCCGGTTTAGGAGAGAATATGCGTATCGCAATCGCCCATATCGGTCAAGAGACCGGCAGTTTCACGCCCACCCGCACGACGCTTGACACCTTCCGCCAGTTTGGCCTCTATGAAGGCGCCGAAGTGCTCGCCAAGATGCAGGGGGTTGGCCCCATTGGCGGCTTTCTCGCCGCCGCGGCGGAAGAGGGGGTCGACCTGACGCCCCTGCCCATCATCCAGGCCTGGGGCGGCGCCAACGGTCCGCTCACGGCAGAGACGCTTGCCTTTCTGGAAGCAAGGCTGGTGGCCGGGCTGCAACAGGCGGCGCCCGTGGACGGCTTCTTCTTCAGCCTGCACGGCGCGGCCGCCGCCGAGAACGAGCCGGATGTCGAGGGCCACCTCTTGGCCGCCGCGCGCCAGGTGTTGGGGCCAGGTACGCCCATTGTCGCCCCGCTCGACCACCACGCCAATGTAACCGCGCGCATGATGGCGCACCTGACCGGGTTGGTGGCCCACCGTACGCAACCCCACCTGCCCTTTGAAACGGGCAAACTGGCCGCGCATCTGCTCTTTGCCACCGTGCGCGGCGCGGTGCAGCCCACCATGGCCTGGCGCAAGATCCCCATCATTACCCACCAAGAGCAGTTTCTCACCAGCCACGGCCCCATGAAGGCCTGGTTTGACCGGGCGCGGGCGCTGGAACAACAGCCGGGCGTGCTTTCGGTCTCGCCCTTCCCTATGCAGCCGTGGCTGGATGCGCCCGAGGGGGGCTGGGCGGTAGTGGTGGTCACCAACGCCAACCCGGCGCTGGCCGAGCAACTGGCCGAGCAACTGGCGCAGATGGCGTGGGACCAGCGCGACTCGTTCATGGTCTACGAGAGCATCCCCGTGGCCGAGGCCGTGCGCCGCGCGGTCGATGCGCCGCGCGGGCTGGTGATCCTCTCGGATACGGGCGACAGCGTCTTTGGCGGCGCGCCGGGGGACAGCACCCACATTTTGCGCGAGCTGTTGGCGCAAGGGGTAGACCAACCCACCCTCTTGCCCATCGTCGACGCCGAAGCGGTGGCTGCGGCCGTACGTGTGGGCGCGGGTAGCCAGCTCCCACTGGAACTGGGCGGCAAACTGGCGACCAATTTTCACCGACCGGTGGCGGTGACGGCCACGGTGGCTGCGCTTGGCGGCGGCCGCATCCACGCCGAGGTGGTGGGCATGGAGTCGTTTGACATGGGGCGCGCCGCGCTGTTGCAGGCTGGCTTAATCCAGATCGTGGTGAGCGAACGCGAGGGGGTGGGAGGGAATCACCCGGCGGTCTATCGCCATTTTGGCATTGAGCCAGCACACGCTAAAATAATTGTGCTGAAAACGGCCAGCAACTTTCAGTATTATGCAGATGTGACGGCAGAAATCATCCGCGTCAACACACCGGGGCCTACCATGTCCCATCTGGAGCACTTTCCCTGGCGCGCCTTGCCCCGGCCGATCTGGCCGCTTGACACACGAGCAGATTGGCGATGAGGGTCTGCTACCGGACATTTTTTATCCGCAACGGCGCCAAACATCAAGTCGCTGCGGCGACGTTTCGCTGTCAGAAGCTGGTTTCCAGCCCTGCGAAACTAGCCAAACGATATCGGCCCTGCGATGCAAAGGAAACCACAAGATGCAAGTACGTGATGTGATGAGTAGCCCGGCCATTACCGTAACCCCGCAGACCGGCATCCAAGAGGTGGCCCGGCTCATGCGCGAGAACCAGATCAGCGGCGTCCCCGTTGTCAACGCTGCCGGCGCGCTGGTCGGGATCGTCACAGAACTCGACTTGATCGCCCGCAATGCGCCGTTGCGGCAGCCCTCCTATCTGACCTTTCTGTCGGCCATGATCCCCCTCAACCCATCCGAATATCGCCAGTACAAGGAGCAGGCGCTCCAGGCGCTGGCGAGCAATGCCGGCGAATTGATGGGGCACGATGATCTCGAAGCGGCCACGGTCAGCCCCGACACCGACATGGACGAGGTGATGCGGCGGATGCTCAACCCCAAGCTGACCTTGCTGCCTGTGGTGCAAGATGGCCGTGTCGTCGGCGTCATTACGCGCACCGATGTGGTGCGCCTGATCGAAAAACTGGAGTTGGAACTGTTGCGCCGCAATCAGGGATGATCGACCATGAACTTCGAACTCACCAACCAGGTTGCCGCCGTCTTGGGCGGCGCTAGCGGGATCGGGCGCGCGATT
Source organism: Caldilineaceae bacterium (assembly GCA_023384495.1). Taxonomy (GTDB): domain Bacteria; phylum Chloroflexota; class Anaerolineae; order Caldilineales; family Caldilineaceae; genus CFX5. The sequence continues at coordinate 7,698 of JAHDWG010000234.1, read as the reverse complement.
GCCCAAACTCTGCTCAACGAAGGCGCCCACGTGGCGCTGATCGACCGCGCCCCGGCAGTGACGGATGTCGCCAAGGAGATCGGCAGCTTGCAGAGCGGCGCCGTTTTGCCCCTGGTGGTGGATGTGACCGACTATGCCGGGCTTTGCCAGGCTGCGCATCAGGTGGAGAGCGAGTTAGGCCCGGTGATGCACGTGGTCTTTGCCGTGGGCATCGGTTCGGGGAAATATGGCTTCCCGTTTTGGAACCTGGGGCCCGAAGATTGGCCGCGCGTGTTGCAGGTGAATGTAGTGGGCGCGGTCAACGCCGTCTACGCCTTTTTTGAACCGATGCGTGAGCGGCGCCAGGGGGATTTTCTCTTTCTCAGTTCGGTGGCCGGCCAGATTGGCTCGCAGACCGACCCGCCCTATAGCGCCTCCAAGGCCGCACTGATCAATTTTGCCCAGTGCGCCGCCAAAGACCTGGCCCCGTACAACATCCGCGTCAACACCCTCTGCCCCGGCATGGTCGATACGCCGCTCAATCGCTCGATCTGGGCCGCCCACTGCCGCAACCTGCCGCCAGACAAGCAACCCACCTTCGACGAGTGGGCCGAAGAGAAGATCCGCCGGGTGGTGCCCCTCCAACGCTGGCAGACTCCGCAAGACATTGCCGACATGGCCGTCTTTCTGGCCTCGGCGCGCGCCCACAATATCACCGGGCAGACCATCAACGTGGATGGCGGTTTTGTCATGCACTGGTAATGCTGGCGGCGGCCGCACAGCCGCGCTAGATAAACGGCAGACGCACAAACGCATCCGCCGGGCCCGTGGGCGTTGGCAGCCCATAGGCCTGCAACACGAGATCGCGGACGGTCGCCAATTCAGCGCGGCCTTGAGGAACCAGCGCGCCCAACAGCAGCCGGGGCAGGTGATTGGCCAGCCATTGCGCCACAAAGGGGCCAGGCGCGCCCAGCCGCCGGCACGGCCAAATGATCATGTCGGCGGCAAGCTGGGCCCGGTCCAGCCGCGCAAAGCTGGAGATGGGCTGCTCATCAAAGGTGCGGCGATTGACCGTGGCCAGGAACGCGCCGCGCTGGAGCGCCTCGACCACCATCACCGCTTCGCACGCATGGCGGTAATAGGCGCGCTCCTCACACCCGGCCAGGTTGGGCGGGCTGAGAAAGACCTGTTCCGCCGTTGCGCGGCTGAAGAGCTTGTAGCCCGAGTGAAAGTCGGGCAATCCATCCGCAACCGCTGGGGCGACAAATTGCAGGGGCAAGGGCCGCCCAGCAAGCGCGGCAGCGTAGTGGAGCGCATCCAGCAGCAGGGCGTTGGCCAGCGCCTCCTGTTCGCCGCGCAAGAAGCCCAACGGCCGGTGGCGCGACATCCGTTCACCCAGCACGAGTGCGTGGGGCGAGCCGGTGACCTGCGCCACATGTTCAGCGCAGCGCACAAAGTTGAGCAGTTCGTTGGCAAAATGATCCCCGTCGCAGTCGACCACAGCCAGATAGCGCCAATAGGGGGCTTGCAGCAGGTGCGCCATGCCGTTGCGCACGCTTGCCAGCTTGCCCCGGTTTGGCTCGGCGTGGACCAACTGCACGCCGTAGCTGCCGACAACCTCGCTCGCCACCGCCAACGACAGCCCGCCGCCATCCACGCTCAGGCAGATGGCCTGCGGGTTCGCCACTTCGCGCACATACATGCGTACGGTCGCGCCCAACAGCGCCGCCGCATAGGCCGGGTCGGCGTCGGGATGAAAATAGACCGGGATGACCACGCCGGTTTCGTGTTCTACGATTTCTATCGCGCGGTGAACCGCCAGTTCAGCCTGCATGAGCGTTCTTTTCTCGCTTTTTTGCTTGATTGACGGCGCGCCCGATTCCGTTTATGATCGGCAAGTAGCGCGCACAACAACGGCATCGTCTATCGTCCACCGTCCATCTCACCCATTCTACCCGGAGCTTTGAACCCATGAAAATTGTGGATTTGGAATTGATCCACCTGGACGTTCCCTTTACGCCCCACACCAACCAACACATGCAATACTGGCTGCCGCACTGGCGGATTTCGCAGCTCTGCAAGATCACGCTCGACAACGGCATTGTGGGCTGGGGCGAGACGATCCCCAACTACACCTGGTCCAAGGTTCCCGCCGATGTGGCCAACCGGGTGGTGGGTCGCAACGCTGGCGACCTGCTCTGGCAGGACGAACTCGGCGCGGGCGTGCAGATGGCGCTCTTCGATGCGGTGGGCAAGGCGCTGGGTGTGCCGGTCTACCGGCTGCTGGGCCACAAAAAGCTGCGTGAGTGGGCGCCGATTTCGTGGTGGGCCATGGATATGCCGCCGGCGGATTGGGCCGAACAGTGCGCCGAAGCAGTGCGCCAGGGCTATATGTCGGCCAAGCTCAAGGCGCGCACGTGGTATGATCTGCACGCGGCGCTTCAGGCGATCTTTGCCGTCGCGCCCGAACAGTTCATCCTCGACCTGGACTTCAACGCCACGCTCGACAATGCGGCCAACGCGGTCAAGTTTCTCAGCACGCTGGAGCCGTACAAGCAAGTCGCCATGTTCGAAAGCCCGATTCCACAGGAGGATGTGGCGGGCAACGCCCAGATTCGCCGGCGCATCAATCGCCCCGTTGCGATGCACTACGGCAGCCCGCCGATCATGACGACGCTGCACGAGGATGTGGCCGACGGCTTTGTGCTCTGCGCCGGCGCGGCCGCGCTCTTGCGCCAGGCGCACATCTGCCAGGAAGCCAACAAACCATTCTGGCTGCAACTGGTCGGCACAGGCGTCACCACCACCTGGGCAGCCCACTTTGGCGCGGTGTTGCCGCAGGCCAAGTGGCCCGCCATCACCTGCATGAATATCTACGAATCGCAGTTGGTCAAGCCTGCCATCGAATTGCGCGGCGGCTTCTTGCGCGTGCCCGAACGCCCCGGCCTGGGGGTCGAGATCGACGAGGCGGCGGTGGAGAAATACCGGGTGGACTATGTCTGGCTCGACACACCGCGGCATCTCTATCGCTATTGTCGGGCAAATGGCGAAGTGACCTATTATGCCTGTGGCAAACAGGATCTGCACCACGTCTATCCCGAAGACGCCCAGCCCATCTGCGAACCGGGGGCCACGCTCGATGTGGTGGCCGACGATGGCGGCGTCGCCTTTGCCGAACTCTATGCCGCTGTTCACGCCCAACGCACCCTGCGCCGCCGGGAAATCGCCGCGCCCGCCGACCTTACGCTGGCCGTGTCGACGGCGCCCACGGCCAAGGCGACGCTGCTCCGTCAGATCCAGGTAGAATGGGCCGAATTGACCGCGTTTATAGCCTCGCTCACCCCCGAACAAATGGAACGCCGCGACGCCGCCGGCTGGGCGGTCAAAGACCATCTGGCCCATCTCATCCCCTGGGCAGCGGGGATCGTGGCCTTGCTCCAGCGGCAGCCGCGCTGGCCGGCCATGGGGCTGGATGCGCCGCCGACAGAGGATGAGATCGACGCGGCCAACGCTCGGCTCCATGCACAGCGCGCGCAGCAACCGCTGCACGCTGTCTTGCTCGAATTGGCCCGCACCCACCAGCAGGTGCTAGAGACACTGGCCGGGCTGACCGACGCCGACTTGCGCCAACCCTATTCACACTATCAGCCGAACGAACCGGGCGAGGAGAGCGGCGCGCCCATTCTCGGCTGGGTGGCGGGAAACACCTGGGAGCATTACCAGGAGCATCTTGGGTGGATGCGAGCGTTGGTCAGGTAGGCACTGTGAATACTGTTACTCTCGAAGAGGATTCCAGCCGACAAAGATCCATCGTCGGCGGGCGGCGACAAGAATTGTCCGATTGATTTGGAGCGCAACGACGGTGGCTCGGCCCACCGCTGTCAAGCCAGTAATGATACAATCGTTGTCGATGTGGAAGTGCTCGATCCACTGTTGTGTACGGGGGTTGAACAGCGGCGTGAGTTCGCCTGTCTCAGGATCTTCGACACGGGTGCGCGCCTGCTTATACTCGTTGCATTGACGGCAAGCCAGCCAAAGATTTTCCAGTTTGTTGGAACCACCGGCAGCAAGAGGGAGGATATGGTCAATGGTTAATGACATGCCCATGAACGCTTCTTCAGCAAGACAATACCCGCAGCGGTGTCCGGCATCCTCTACCACCCGACGGCGCAGTGATGGTGAGATGTACGGGCGACTCATGGAGTGGCGGAGGTGAGGGTGGGAAGCGGTATGGTGTGGCCGCGGCTCTTCAAGATCGCATACGCATGGGCTTTGCGCAACAGCAGATGATCGGCCTCAGCCCGCAACTGTTCGAGCAGTGTAGCCCCTTCAGGAGTAATCGTTCCATCGTGTTTTCGTTCGAGCAACAGGTCATAAAAGGCGAGCTTATCCTCATTCATCGCGCTACGTGCAATGGACCAAAGCGCCTCGTCGGAAAGACTTTCCATTGCGCTTAGTTCCTGTTGCAGCGCAGGGGAAAGCGTATGCTCAATGGGTGGCGGGGCATTACGCACCAGCGTTTCGAGCACGATCTCATCCACGGTGCGGGCGGCTGCCTGAGCCTGAGTCTCAAGCTGACTCAGGAGCGGTTCTGGAAGGACTAGTGTCAATGTGCGAGCGGGCATAGAAGTTGTAGATTGATAAACAGAATAGTCTGCATCTTACCGAAGCTATAACCATTATCAGTACACCGCAATGACCCAGAGCATCATCGTGTTCGACCAGTTGGTAGTAGCCTGGATCGTCAAAGCCGTTGCGGTCTACTGATTATATCATCGAACCGCTATGCTTGCCACTTCATGATAAACCGTAAATCGTAGCTCAAGGCCTCCGGCGCCGATGGGAAAGCTGGCCCAGATACACTCAGAGAGCCACTTTTGATAGACTGGTGCACGCACTATGTATTACCCGTGTCTTTCGCAACAATCAATCACAGGAGAAACCCAATGACCGTTCTTTTGGCTGAAATGACCCGTGAGCAGATCCGCCGGGCGGCGCCCAACGCGATTGCGGTGCTGCCCACGGCCTCCATCGAGCAACATGGCCCGCACGCGCCGGTGATCACCGACACGCTGCTCTGTGGCACGGTGGCCCAGCGCGCCGCAGAGGCGGCCGCCGGGCAAGTTCAGGTGTTGGTTGCGCCGGTTCTCTGCTATGGCAACTCGCACCACCACCGCCCCTTCCCCGGCGTGCTCTCGCTGAGCAGCCCTACCTATCTCGCCGCAGTCACCGACATCTTGGAGGGGCTGGCGTTGAGCGGCTTTCGCAAGCTGGTGGTGCTCAACGGCCACGGCGGCAACACCGACTCCAACAACGTGGTGGCGCTCGATTTTGTCCACCGATTGGGGCATGAGGTGTCCATTGCGGCTGGGGCGTATTGGGACATTGCCCGCGCCGCGCTGGTGGAGAAGGGGCTGATGGCGAGCAACCTCATCCCCGGTCACGCCGGTCGCTTCGAAACCTCGATGGTGATGGCGATCCGCCCCGAGCTGATCGACCCGGCGGGCATGGGGGAGGTGCAAGACCTGAGCGCCAAACGCGAGGGGCTGTTTGCACCGTTGAGCGGGGCCACGGTGCAACGTCACGGCGCCTGGGCCGTGGGGGCCGGTTACACCGACAACCCAGCGGCCGCCTCGGCGGAGGAGGGCAACGCGCTGCTGGAGGTGGTTGCGGCGCGGGTGGCGGAATTCTTGGTGGCGTTCAATCAGACGACATAAACCGGGGACAAGGCTCACAGGCTAACAGGGCGGCTAGAGGCCGCTCAAGCCCATCGGCTGCTCGGATAGCTGCCGGGGATAAAAGGCGCGCTCCTGAACAATGTTAACAGGGCTTCTCAGGTGTGTCGCACCGGAGAAGCCCTGCCTGTGATAAAAAAGCGTCGTTGCGCCCATGAGCATCGTCGTGTATAATCGTACTCAGACTACTGCTACGGCCGCAACAACCGAATGGCCACTCTCCTACCCCTTCGGTTTTGGGCCATTCAGACGCAAAGGATTTGCGCAACGCCAAGTCCGCTGGTGCGAAGGTATATCTGCTACGCGGCTCCAGCCGGGACTTGCGCAAGTCCAAACGCATGGAAGTGGAGGAACAATCAAAGATGACGGTCGGCTATGTCTTGCGACGGCTGGGCGTGTTTCTGGTGATCATCTGGCTGGCCGCCACGGTGAACTTTCTCATCCCGCGCATGGCGCCCGCCAACCCCATCCGCGAGAAGCTGCTCCAGGCCGTCTCCTTTGGCGGCGCCGGCAAGACCGATATGGAGCGGCTTGTCGCCACCTATGAAGAGAAGTTTGGCCTCAACCAGCCGCTCTGGAAGCAATATCTCCGCTATATGGGCGATCTGTTGCGCTTTGACCTGGGGGTCTCGATTGCCAACTTCCCCAGTAAAGTGCTGGACATCATCCTGCGCGCGCTGCCGTGGACGATTGGGCTATTGCTGGTGGCGACGCTGGTCGCCTTTGTGGTGGGCACGCTGCTGGGCGCGCTGCTTGCCTGGCCCAAGATCCCCATCGGCATCCACTTGCTGGCCGCGCCGATGATGACGCTTTCGGCGATCCCGTTCTATTTGCTGGGGCTGATCTTCCTCTACATCTTTTCCTTTTCGCTCAAATGGTTTCCCCTCAGCGGCGGCTACACCGTGGGCGTGATTCCAAACCTGAGCACGACCTTTCTGATGGATGTCTTGCGCCACTCGCTGCTGCCGGCGTTGACCATCGTGCTCGCCTCGCTCGGCTCGTGGGCAATTGGCATGCGCGGCATGATGATCTCTGGCCTGGGTGAGGATTACATCACCTTTGCCGAGGCCAAAGGGCTGACAGGGCGAGAAATTTTCTTTCGCTATGCCCTGCGCAACGCACTGTTGCCGCAGACCACAGCGCTGGCGCTCTCGCTGGGCTACATTGTCTCGGGCGCGGTGCTGGTGGAGATCGTCTTTGGCTACCCCGGCGTGGGCACGGTGCTCTACCAGGCCATCCAGCGCTTCGACTATTTCGTCATTTATGGGGTTGTGATCATGTTGATCCTCGCCATTGGGTTGGCGACACTGATCATCGACCTGCTTTACCCGTTGCTCGACCCGCGGATTACTTATCAGGGGCGGTAGCTGTCAGTGGATTTTTGGAGCGAATTGAGCGGATTCCGTAACGACAATCCGTTCACCATGCTGGCAGGGCGGAGCGGATTGTACAAAACAAATCCGTTCAATCTGTTCCCAAAATCCGCTGACAGTTGGGCCTACCTTAGCGACCGATCCATCATCAGTTATGAGACCTTTCACCAATTTACGCCACCATCCACTCCTACTGGCCGGGCTGATCATCATTCTGGCGCTGCTGCTCTTTGGCCCCGTGGCCCGGCTCTTCGTCGACGTCAACGGCGCCAAGGTTGGTTCGGCGCTGCCCGAACTGCCGCCCTCGCGAGAATACCCTTTGGGCACCGACACCGTCGGGCGCGACCTATTGGCGGTGATGGTGGTGGGCACGCCGTTGACGCTGCGGATTGGCCTGATCGCCGGCACGATTGGGTTGGGGCTGGGCATTGTGCTGGGCTTTCTGGCCGGCTATTTTGGCGGCTGGGTGGACACGCTGATCAAGGGTGCGGCCGATGTGCTGTTGACTGTGCCGGGCCTGCTCTTTCTCGTGGTGTTGGCCACCACCATCCGTGGCGCGGTGAGCGTTAACATGATGGCGCTGGTGGTGGCGTCGCTGGCGTGGATGTGGC
>JAHDWG010000233.1:8129-11329 GCA_023384495.1 Caldilineaceae bacterium | reverse complement strand
AATCGACTTGTGCCAGTTGTAGAGCGCGCCCTGGGTGTAGCCAAAGGTGGTCGTCCCCTGCGGTGTATTGAGCATGGCGTACGCCACCACAAACTGGTTGACGAAGAAGAGAAAGACCAGCCAGTGCAGCAGCTTGGTGACCCAACCATAGCGAGTTGTCGTGCTCTTGACCGGCATGATTTCGTCTTTCTGCGCTTCCTCGGCCTGTTCTCAGAATGCGGAATGATTGCGACGCCTCCGATTGTAGCACAGGTACTGGGATTGCGCCTACAGAATCAGAAACGATCTGCCTGTATTTTGACAACGGATTTGGAGTTTGTTACCATCCAGAGCAATAAAGAATCCAATTGTTCGCTCAACTGTTCATGGGAATAAGTTGGGATTGCAGACAAGGTGAACAGAAAGATTTGACCTTAATAAAAACAAAACAGGTATTGGTTGGGGAGTAGCCACTTGCATTTGCAAGTCGAGCCATCGTCAATTCGGAGCAGATAGCTCCCGGTTGCTCGTACGTGCTTCGGCGCTATTGGCGAGACCGCCGCGACGTTTTACTGACGTACTGTGCCCGAATCTGGTCAACGGGGACACGTTCGCCGAGTATCGCCGGGCGGTCTCGTTTTTTTCATCCACTCGTTGGCCCAATGCTCAGCTACAACGCCGCGCTCGTTACCATTTTTGACCCAGTGTCGCCCAGTGCAAGGGCGAATGGAGTGTGATTTCACGGGCTGGTGTGAGCAAAAACGGCTGTCCCTCCAGAAAATGGTCGCCCGGCCCTGCATGTTGCCGCCTCACAATGAGGCGGTCCCCCGCCAAACCATAAGTAAGGACCCTTCGTAACCATGCTGATTGCCCTGCTTGCTCTGTTGACTGTTTCCAGCCCGATCTTGTGGCTGCTCAGGCCGCACCGTTGGCGCCACGCCGGCTGGCTGGCGGCGATCCCGCCTGCGCTGGTGACAGTGTGGCTTGTCACCCAACTGGCGCCGGTAGGCCAGGGCGTTATTGTCACCGAGCAGGTGACGTGGTCAGACGCCTTTGGGCTAAACCTGCAACTACGCCTCGACGGGCTGGCCCTGCTCTTTGGGTTAATCATCGCCGGGATCGGCGTGTGCATCGCCATCTACGCCGGCTACTACTTTGAAGACGACCCCAAGTTGGGCTATTTCTACGCCCTCCTCTTTTTGTTTATGCCCAGCATGCTTGGGCTGGTATGGGCCGACAATCTGCTGGCGCTCTTTGTGTTTTGGGAAGGCACCAGCATCACCAGCTATCTGCTGATCTCGTTCAAGCTGGCCGACAAGGCGGCGCTTGAGGGGGCGCGCCGCGCGCTGATTGTCACGGGGATGGGCGCGCTGGCTATGCTGGGTGGCCTTGTGCTGTTGGGGCAGATGGCCGGCGACTACACCATCAGCGGCATTCTGGCTCAGGCGCCTGCGGCGCTCATGGCCAACCCGCTCTTCCCCGCCGCGCTCGTGTTGATCCTATTGGGCGCGTTTACCAAGTCGGCCCAGTTCCCGTTTCACTTCTGGTTGCCCGGCGCCATGTCGGCGCCGACGCCGGCCAGCGCTTATCTGCATTCGGCCACCATGGTCAAGGCTGGCGTCTATTTGCTGGCGCGTATGCACCCCGCGCTGGGCGAACATCCGCTCTGGTTTTGGGCGTTGTTTGTCATTGGCGGTGTCACCATGCTCTTGGGCGCCAGCAGCGCGCTCCGCTACTATGACCTGAAGGCAATCCTGGCGCACGCCACGGTGAGCCAGTTGGGCGTGCTGGTGATGCTGTTGGCCTTCACCGGCGAAAAGGCGGCGGTGGCTGTCGTGCTGGGCATTTTGGCCCATGCGCTCTATAAGGGGCCGCTCTTTCTCATTGCCGGCATCATCGACCATGCAACAGGCACACGCGATATTCGCCAGTTGGCTGGCCTAGGCCGCAGGTTGCCACTGGTGGCCGCCACCGTTTTTCTTGCCGGCATCTCTATGGCCGGGCTGTTGCCCACCTTTGGCTTTGTGGCCAAAGAGACGGCGCTCGAAAGTTTTTATGGCTATGTGACCGAAGGGGATCTAATTTTGGGGTGGGTTGGCTTGGTGGCCACGGCCCTGGGCGGCGCCTTCTTTGTGGCCTATAGCCTGACGCTCATCTGGGAGCCGTTCTTCCGCCGGCGAGCGTCGCTAGAGGCTGTCGACGTACATCACAAGCCGCGCGTGCTCTTTGTTGCCCCGGCGCTGGTTCTGACGCTCATCGGCAGCATGATCCCCTTTTTACTCGGGGTGCTGGAACATGACCTCTTTGCCCCACCGGCTGCCGCCATTGTGGGCGCGCCGGTGGATGTCCATCTGCTGCTCTGGCATGGCTTTACGCCGGTTCTCTACACCAGCCTGGTGGCGATTGGCGTGGGTGTAGTCATCTTTTTGTTGCGCGAGCCAGTGCGCGCAGCGTTTGCCCGCACGCCAGCCTGGCTCAACGGACAATTTATGTTTGACCAATCCATTGACGCCCTCTATGCCCTGGCCAACTGGAGCACCCGCACGGTGCAGGGCGCATCGTTTGCCACTCAGCTCAGCGTTACCTTCCTGGCCGCGTCTGCATTTGTTGTGTATGCGCTGCTGGGCGCCGGCCTCATCGGGGACTTGCGCAACGACTGGGGCGCCCTGCCCACATTTTATGAGGTCGTGCTGAGCCTGCTTGCCATCTCCGCCGCGCTGGTGACGGCGCGCCTGCGCAACCGCCTCAGCGCCATTATCAGCATCGGCGTGGTGGGCGTTGTGATGACGCTCATCTTTGTCTTTTTTGGGGCGCCCGACCTGGCCCTGACGCAATTGCTCATTGAATTGCTCACCGTGGTCATGCTGGTGCTCGTCTTCTATCGTATCCCCCCGCGCGACCACCCCAGCATGAGCCGCCCCATGCGCATCCGCAACTGGGTGGTGGCGTGCGCCGTGGGCCTCTGGGGAGGCGTGATGGCGCTGTTGGGCGCGGAGTCGCCGCTGCGGCCCGCGATCAGCGAGTTCTTTCTGCTTAACGCCGTGCCGGCAGCCCACGGCGGCAATATTGTCAATGTCATTTTGGTGGATTTCCGCGCCTTTGACACCTTTGGCGAAATCGTGGTGCTGGCCATCGTCGCGCTCACGGTTTATGCGCTGCTGCGACGCTTTCGCCCCGCGCGCGAGGTGATGGAGCTGCCGGCACAGCAGCGCGCACTGCCG
>JAHDWG010000233.1:0-8119 GCA_023384495.1 Caldilineaceae bacterium | reverse complement strand
AAATCTCGGAGCTGGTGATCGCCGCGGTGGGCGGCTATGCGCTGTTGCGGGCGTGGCGGCTACGGCCGGCCCGCGTCGCTGAACCGTTGGACGAAACGATGGCGTCAGCGGCCCAATCTGTTTCATCCTCATCGCCAAACGCAGAGGAGACATCTCATGCCTGAACTCTATTTATCGCTGCTCGACCGCATTCTCACGCCTGTGCTGCTTGTGCTGGCGGTGCTGCTCTTGCTGGTGGGGCACAATCACCCCGGTGGCGGCTTTATCGCCGGGCTTGTCGTAGCGGCTGCCTTTCTCATGCAGATCATCACGCGCGGCGACCAGTTCGTACGGACGTTGATTGGCCGCTATTTGCAGCCAGTGATGGGGGTGGGGTTGCTGTTGGCTGTTTTGGCCGCCCTCATCGGCGTGTTGCAGGGTGGTTTTTTCTATGGGGTTTGGTGGAAACTCCCCCTGGGCGAAAACTTCATCGAATTTGGCACGCCGACGCTCTTTGACATTGGCGTCTTTCTGGTGGTGAGCGCCGTCGTCACATCCTATATTCTCGAATTCAGCCGCCAGGCGGAAAGGTAGCGACCATGATCGGTCTGGTTTTGGCGATTTTGGTGGCGGCGCTGATGGGCACGGGCGCCTATCTTGTGTTGCAGCGCAGCCCCATCCGCCTGGTATTGGGGTTGACCCTGTTAACCCACGGTGTCAATCTTTTGCTCTTTGGCACGGGCGCGCTGCGCCGCGGTCTGCCGCCGGTGGTGCTGAACAAGGCGACCTATGAAGAAGAGATTGGTCATTTTGTCGACCCCTTGCCGCAAGCGCTCATCCTGACGGCAATTGTCATCAGCTTTGGCATCATGGCCTTTATCATCGCGTTGCTCAATCGTCGCAACTCGCTTGAGAAGGGTGACGACCCATGCACCGAGCGCACGGATGATCCATTTGCGCTGGGGGCGCGCCACGAGCTGCGGCGCGTAGATGAAGATTACGAGTGGCTGGAAGACGCCATTCTCAGCCGCCCGGCGGCGTCCGCCCCAAGCGGGGCGCAGGAAGGGGCACAGTAAGATGACCGTGGACGTAAACTGGCTGGCGGCGCCGATTGTGATCCCGCTGATCTGCGCTGGCATTGGGTTGTTGGCCACGCCACGGCGGCGGCGGGTGCAATTGCGTGTCCAACGTACGCTGGCTGCGGTGGCGGTCATTGCCAACCTGGCAGTAGCAATTGGGCTGCTGGCGGCCACCATCGGCGGCGATCAGCGTCTTGTCTTGCAAATGGGGTTGTGGCAGGCGCCCTTTGGCATTACCGTGGTGGCCGACGGTCTGAGTACGATCATGTTGACGTTGACGGGTCTGCTTATGGCCGCCACGGTGTTCTATGCCATGGGCACACTCGACGAGCGCGAGGGGATGAACTTTCACCCGCTGCTGCTCTTTTTGCTAATGGGCGTTAACGGGGCCTTTCTGGCGGGTGATCTGTTTAACCTCTATGTCTTCTTTGAAGTCTTGCTGATGGCCAGCTTTGTTTTGCTAACGCTGGGCGGGCGCCCTTCGCAGGTCAACGGCGGCATCCGTTACGTGGTGCTCAACCTGGTGGCGTCGAGCATGTTTCTGGTCACTGCGGGCGTTGCCTATGGCACGTTGGGCACGCTCAATTTTGCCCACCTGGCCGAGCGCCTCGAACTTGCGCCTCCATCGCTGCGCATTGTGTTGGCGGGGATGTTGCTGATCACCTATGGCAGCAAGGCTGGGCTTTTCCCCCTGTTTTTCTGGTTGCCGGCCAGCTACCATACCCCCCACCCGGCGGTGACCGCGATCTTTGGCGGCTTGCTGACCAAGGTGGGCATCTATGCGCTCTTTCGGATATTCCCTTTGCTTTTTCCCGAATTTCTGGTCGGCTGGCAATCGTTGATCCTGGCGATTGCGGGTCTCACCATGCTCACCGGGGTCTTTGGCGCGATGGCGGTGGAAACGGTGCGCCGCGTGCTCAGTTTTCACGTCATCAGCCAGGTCGGGTATATGGTGATGGGGCTGGGGCTGGCCGTTACCGGCAACGAACTGGTGGCCGGCTTTGGCATGGCCGCGGGAATTTTCTACATCGTCCACCATATGATCGTCAAGACGGCGTTGCTCATGGCAGGCGGCGCAGCGGAATTGGAGATGGGATCGGGGCAACTGGAGCCGGGTTATCTGGGGGGGCTGGTAAAGCGGTGGCCCGCGCTGGCGGTGATCTTCTTTCTGGCCGCCTTTTCCCTGGCGGGTATTCCGCCGTCCAGCGGCTTTATTAGCAAACTGGGTTTGCTGCAGATCGCGGTCGACAACGGCGCCTGGGTCATTGCCAGCGTCAGCCTCTTGGTCAGCCTGTTGACGCTGATGAGCATGGTGCGCCTCTGGCAGAAGGGATTCGCCGGCCCCCTGGAGCAATCAGCAATGCCGGCGATTACACCGGACATGGGCCCGCGGCGCTGGCTGACATTGACGCCGATCGCGCTCCTCGTCTTCGTCAGTTTGACAATCGGCATCTTTAGCGCGCCGTTCTTCCAGTGGTCGAGCATTGCTGCGGCGCAAGTCTTGGATCGAGATGGCTATATCCAGGCTGTGGCCCCAACCGACGCCATCGAACGGATAGAGGTGGGACACCATGAATGATCAACTGGCGCCGTCAACAAGGCCGTCGTCGCGGTCGTCGGTGGCCGAACGCAACCAGCGCGTCGTCTTTCTGCTCTTGGTGAATATTGGCCTGGCCGTGCTCTGGCACGTCTTTCTGTCGGCGTGGGGCGCTATCGATTATCTCATCGGCCTGGTGATTGGCGCCTCGGCGCTTACGATTTACGAACGGGAGTATGGACGGCGTATCGTTGCGCTTATTTCGTTTGTCTTTTATGTGTTGGGGCAGATCGTGGTCAGCAACATCAACGTGGCGCGTGTGGTTCTCCAGCGCAACCCCAAAATTTACCCAGCCATCATCGGCGTCCCGCTGACCGCCGACGGCAATGTTGAGGTCATCATCCTCGCCACGGTGCTTACATTGACGCCCGGCACCGTCAGTGTCGATCTACATGAGGATGAACACGGTCAGCGGACGCTCTATGTGCATGACTTTGTTCTGCAAGACCCGGACACGTTCCGCCACAAGATCAAGGACTCGTTTGAACGTCGCCTGTTATTGGTGACAAGAGGAGAAGCGCCATGAACGCGACCGAGATGACGGCCTTTAGCCTCAGCCTGGACATACTGATCGGGCTTCTGGCGTTGTCGCTGGCCCTTTGCTTTTTCCGACTCTACCGGGGCCCCGATGTGCCCAACCGCACGGTTGCCTTCGACCTGATCAGCCTTCACGCAGTGGGGCTGGTTGCGCTTTTTGCCATTCGCAACAATGCGCCGCCGTTGCTGGAGATCACACTGGTGACGGCTGTGTTGGGCTTTCTAGGGACAGTGCTGTTGGCCCGTTATCTGGAATATTCTGAAACACAGGATTGAATGACGCCGTTTGGGGTTGCAAACGCGAACAAGTTTTCGTCTACATATGAGATTGTGCACCTGGCGGCCCCACCCGGGCCGGCAATGGATGGAGGATTCTATGTCGCTGCGCGAGGCAATCATTTTGACCATTACGGGGATCGGCGTGGCCTTTATGCTGATCAGCGCGATTGGCGTCGTCCGCCTGCCCGATGTATTCACGCGTATGCACGCCAACGGCAAAGCGGCGACGCTGGGCATCAGTTGCCTGATGCTGGCGTCTGGCATCTATTACCCTGACTATTTCGGGCGAATGTTTACGTTGGTGATGCTCTTTTTTATTACCGCCCCAATCGCCACTACGGCCATGGCGCGGGCCGCTTATCGCGTCCGTAATCCGGTGGAAAAGTTTGTGTTGCACCATGATGAAATGAGGCAGGCGCCTCCGGCAACCACAGCACAGCACGAGTGAACTCACCCGGCCTGTGGCAGTCATACTGGCCGGGTGAGTACGCCTCATGCTCGATCGGCACACGCCGCGTCAAGCGGCGCAGTGAGTTGGCGCCTGCAGATGGTTGCGGATAGCCTCTTCGCGCCGATCCGGATAACAGTGCGACCAAGTGCCTTTGTAGGTATAGTTGTCGGACCCGCAACCGTTATTTGGATGGGTTCTTATTGCAGTTTCCCTCGCGCCAAAACAGGCCAGACGGTTTCCACACAACCCCGGCGAATGCCATAGATTTGCTCATGCAGACAGACCGTGGCGTCGCTGTAACCCACGATGATGTCCAGCCGATCCCCCACCTTGAGCGCGTCATTCTGCTCCTCCAGCGTGATAATGCCGTGTTCGGCAGAGAAGGCGATGCTCTTCACCCCTGCTAACCCCAACGGCTTGGGCGTAGCAAACCCGCGTGGCAAGGTCTTAAATCCGGCATCGATGATAATCCGCTGCGGGGTAGGCCGGCTGGTGACCATGCTCTGCACAAAGAGCGCCGGCGTCGTCGGCGCGCCCCACGCCTGATAGGCCATGTCGCCAAAGATGGCGCCTCCGGCCTGAATTTCGGTGATGCCGGGGATGGTGGTCGTGATCATGTAGGTGCCGCTGCCGCCGCAACTGACAATCTCCACCGGCAGCCCGGCCCGCCGGCACGCCTCCACACTCTCCAGCAACATCCTGATGCTCTTATGAATCCCCCGCTGTTTTTCATCGGGGTCGACGCTGGCCAGGGTATGGCCCTCCCACGTCATGAGCCCGCGCAGGCGCACGCCGGGCGTTTCGTGGGCAAGGCGGGCAAGCGCCACCGTCGGCGCGCCGGGCAACACGCCGGCCCGTTCCATCCCTGTGTTGACCTCTACCACCACGCCCAGCTCGACTCCCTTGGCGCGCGCGGCCGCGCCCATTGCAGCCACCACATCGGCGTTATCCACCGCTACCTTGACATCGGCATGGCGGCGGAGATTGGCGAGCCGGGTGATCTTCTGCGCGCCCACCACCTGATTGGCAATCAGAATATCGGTGACGCCAGCCGCCGCCATCACTTCAGCTTCACCCAGCTTGGCGCAGGTAATGCCCAACGCGCCCGCCGCCAGCAACTTGTGGACAATCGCCGGCGTCTTGATACCTTTGGTGTGGGGCCGCCAGTGGATGCCCGCCTCTTTGCAATGCTGCGCCATGCTGGCGATATTTTGTTCAAGTTGGTCCAAATCCGTCCAGAGGATAGGCGTGTCCAGGTCGATCTTGCGAAGACCAATCTCAGTCATACAGGCTCCTTTGGGTTACGCCAACCAGATGGGGTTCGACCACGCTCGCCCGCCACGGTCGTCGCGCACGGTAATGCGACAGAAAGGGCTATCCAAATTGCGCAGGTCAAATTCGGCTTCGGTGACGCCGCTGCCAAAGACCGCGCGGCTGGCGCTGGCCTTGCCGGTGAGGAAGATGCGGTTGGCGGGTGAACAGCGCACCCGCACAGAGGCGCCCGGCGTCACCTGGATGTCGTGAATCTGTGGGCCAGTGCTCGAATAATAGTGCCCGGCCTTGAGCGCCGCCAGCAGTGCGCCCGGTTCGAGTGTTTCGCTTTTGACATGCACCCACCCCAGGCCAAAGTCGCCGCGTTCGTCCCTGCCGTGAAAGTCATCGGTGGCGCAGACGTTGTAACGCCGCCCGCGCCCCAGCATGATATTGGCAATCTCCCAACTGTCATGATTATCGTTGTGGTCCACCGCGGTGCCATTGAACACTTCAATGGCGTCGACCGCGCCCAGCGCATCCAAGTCGCGTTCGGTGAGGCCATACCAGCGCGGGTGGGCCGCCGCCACATAGGCGCCTGCCGCACGCGCTCGCTGCGTCAGTTGCGCTGCGCTTTCCGTTGCGAGGGGGGGGGCAAAGTCCAGGGGCAACCCTACAGCCAAGATGTGCCAGATGCTCCCCAGCTCGGTCGTTTCAGTGATGGTGTGCAGCTCGGCGCCGAGGATAGTCGTAAAGCCGTCGGCGCGATAGGGACGCGTATCGGTCAGTGGAAAGTCGTAGCGCGGTAGAAAGTGGTCGGTGATTGAGACAAAGTCGTACCCTGCTTCGCGATAGCGGCGGCAGGTCTCGCTCAGCTCATAGCGACCATCAGATGCGGTGCAGTGCGTGTGCAAATTGCCCTTCCAAAAGCGCCCGGGCTGGGCGAACGGCAAACTGTGCATGAAAATCCTTTCGAATCCAATTGTCTATCGTCTATCGTCTATCGTCTATCGTCTACGGTCTATCGTTAACTACCCGCCCCAAGCCTGACGGAAGAGGCGGAGCCAGTTGCCGTGCAGAATGGCGGCAATGTCGTCGACGGTGTAGCCGCGCCCGCTGAGCAAGCCGGTCAGCTTTTGCAGATCGGCAATGGTCTCCAGGTCGCGCGGGCTTTGCTCTTTGCCATAACCGCCGTCCAGATCGGTGCCGATAGCGGCGTGGCGGGCATTGCCGGCCAACTGGCAGATGTGGTCGATGTGATCCACCACCGTGGCCATCGTGACGCGTTCGTTGGTCGTCTGGCCCACCACCCAGCCAGGCTCCAGCATCCACGCATCAAAGGCGGCGCCGATGACGCCGTCGCGGGCAAAGATGGCGCGCAGTTGCTCGTCGCTAAACTGGCGCTGATGGGGAACCAGGGCGCGGCAGTTGTTGTGGCTGGCCAGCACCAGCCCATTGTAATGCTCCAATGCCTCCCAAAAGGCCTCATCCGAGAGATGGGTCAAATCCAGCAGGATGCCCAACCGCTCCATCTCTCGCAAGAGGGGCGGCCCAAGGGGGGTCAACCCCAGTTCGGTGCTGGTGCCGCCGGCATAGCGGCCAGGGCCATAGTGCGTTGGGCCAATCAACCGCAGGCCGGCCGCATGCCACTCAGCCAGTTGTTCGGGACGCAGGATGGGGTCGGCGCCCTCCATGCTGATGACAAAACCCAAGGGCGGCGGCTCATTCGCGCTGTTGTCGTCGGGGTGGGCGGCGTCCCACGCCTGCCATTCGGCGGTGTGGCGCTCCAGGCTGGGCAGATCGCTGATAATGCGCACGTGGCCCATCTGTTCCAGCGCCCGATAATAGGCCAGTTGCCCGTGCGCCATGCCATAGGACTGGGTGGGCGACAAAAAGTCGAAGTGGGGCACGGGGCGCCCCGTCGAACGGGCGATCAGGGTGGCGACGCTGAGAAAGATGCGACCGCGGCGCATCTCTGGGTAGGCGACCACGCCCTGGGCGCGCCCCTTGCCCTGCACAAATTGCTCCTGTGTGCGGATTGTGTAGACCGACTGCAACAGGTCGCGGTTCCACTGGAGCGCATTCATTGAGAGGTCGAGATGCGCGTCGATGATGAGCATGGTCAGAAGCTCCTTTGATAGTCGGCCACGCGCTGGGCCACGGTGGCCACCGGCGCCGTCCAGATGCGATGGCGGTTGCGGGCGAGGAAGTCACAGAGTTCTTCCAGGTCGGCGGCGGCGACATGCAGGTGGCCATCGTTGACGCCGTGGAAGGTGAGGATGGCCCATCGGCCCTGCGCGGGCGCCTGTTCGGCTACGCCCACCAATTCGGCGCCCGTCATGCGTTCGCAGGGCGTAGACCAAAGATACCAGAGGTCACAATAGCGGGGGTCGTTGGGGCGTTCGCCCTTGCCGCGCCCGGCCACACAATGCTTTGCCACCACGGGCACATAGCTCTGGCGCGTGGGGCCCTTGCCCACAAAAGGCTGGTAGCAAGTATAGCCAAACGAGACAGGCCCCTGTTCGGGAATCGCTTCGTTGATCCGCCGGCCAGCCTCCACGATCTCGCGCTCAATGTCGTCTAGGCTCATCTCTTCGAGCGCCTTGCGGTTGTTGTCGGAAATGAACGCAAAATTCTTGGAACAGGGATGGTTGACGGTATGATTGCCGACCTCATGGCCCTGTTGGGCAGCCTCTCGCCAGGGCAGTAGCTGGGTGGCGTAGTCGTCTCGCGGGTTGACATAGAAGGTGCCCGTAAGGCCATAGCGGTTGAGCAGCGGGATGGCCAACTCCAACTGTGAAGCGACGCCATCGTCGAACGTGAGCGAGACGGCGCCAGTACATTCATCCGGCCAGGGTTGTGCAGAAGCGGACATGAATACTCCTTGCGTTGTTTGGATAGTAGGTATGTGTGCTACGTATAGGTGCTACATATGGGTCATTATAT
>JAHDWG010000232.1:6715-11427 GCA_023384495.1 Caldilineaceae bacterium | reverse complement strand
CGTCGCCGCCATGCAACGCATTGCCGGTGCGCAACTCGATTTGGAGGCGCTGGACATCAGCGTCAGCGCGGCGGGCTATCTCCTCTGGGCGCGGCTGGGCGGCTGGGAGGCAGTGCTGCCCCAACGCATCGCCCAACTGCGGTCGATCCTGGGCGCCGGCGAGGCGGTGAGCGGCCCGGAGGAGGCCGCGGCCTGGCGCGCGGCGCAAGAATTCACCTGGGCGGACGCAGGATGGGCGCTGGTCAAGGTTCCGATCACCTCGGCCCAACTCCCCGCACTGGACGCACCGTTGCAGCGCGCCGGGGCGCAGCGCCGCTATGCGGTAGGGGGCAACCTGGCCTGGGTGGCCTGGCCGGGCGCGCTCGCCGATCTGGGCGCGATCCTGGCGGGGCAGGGGCTGGCCGGCCTCGCGCTGCGCGGCGACACGGCCACTCCGTGGATCGGTCGCCCGCTTCACAATCCATTCGGCCAGCGCATCAAACAGGCGCTCGACCCACAGAACCGGTTTTTAGAATGGTGAACTGTGAATGGTTATTGAGAGGCGCCGCACCATCCACCGTTCGCCATTCACCCATAGCACCACAGGGAATCGTGAGTGCGACGCACTGGCCGAAAATTGAGTGATGATACAGGAGTGACGCTGGCCAGTGCGTCGCACTCTGTCGCTCCTTTCCCGCGATTCTGTGGCGCTACCCATTCACCATTCATAATTCACCATTCACAATTTCCTATGCAACACACCATTCCCGTTGACACTCTCGGCCCTCAGGCGCCAGCCATGGCCAGGGCCGTTGAAGCGTGCGTCCACTGTGGTTTCTGTCTCTCGGCTTGCCCCACCTACAAGGTGCTCGGCGAAGAGATGGACTCGCCGCGTGGGCGCATCTTTCTCATGAAAGAGAACCTGGAAGGCGCACTCGCGCTGGAAGAGATGCTGCCCTTCATCGACCGCTGCCTGGGCTGTATGGCCTGCGTCACGGCCTGCCCGTCGGGCGTGGCCTATGGCGAACTCATCGCCCCGTTTCGCGCCCGCGCCGAAGCGCAGCGCGCCCGCACGCCGCTCGACCGGGTAACGCGGCTGCTCGTGCGCGAGACGCTGCCCTTCCCAGGCCGCTTCCGGCTGGCCGCACGCACCGGGCGGCTGGCGCGCCCGCTCAAGCGGCTCTTGCCCACCCCGGTTGCCGCCATGCTCGACCTGCTGCCCGCCACACTGCCGCCCGCCCAACCCCTGCCCGAAATCTACGCCGCGGTGGGGACGCGGCGGGCGCGCGTGGCGCTGTTGGCCGGTTGCGTGCAACAGGCGCTGGCCCCCGGCATCAACTGGGCCACCCTGCGCGTCCTTGCGCAGAATGGGGTCGAGGTGGTGATTCCGCCCGGGCAAGGCTGCTGTGGGTCGCTCTCTATGCACATTGGTGAGGCGAAGCAGGCGCGGCAACTGGCGCGGCGCAACCTGGCCGCCTTCCCCGCCGATGTGGACGCCATCGTCACCAATGCCGCTGGCTGTGGTTCGGGCATGCACGAATATGGCCTGCTCTTTGCCGGTGAACCGGAGGCCGATGCCGCGCACGCCTTCGCCCACCGGGTGAAGGATGTGAGCGTCTTTCTCGCCGAACTCGGGCTGGATCCACCGCCCCCACTGCCCGAACCGTTGACGCTGGCCTATCACGACGCCTGCCATCTGGGCCATGCGCAGGGCGTCACCGCACAGCCGCGGGCGTTGCTGCGCGCCATCCCCAACGTAACGCTGGTAGAGATCGCCGAGGCCGAGCTCTGTTGCGGCTCGGCGGGGACCTACAACCTGGAGCAGCCAGCGCTGGCGCAAGAGATCGGCCAGCACAAGGCGCGCAACATCATCGCCACCGGCGCGCAGGCCGTGGCCACCGGCAACATCGGCTGCATGACACAGATCCAGAGCTGCCTTGCGCAACTGGGCCACCCCCTGCCGATCTGGCACACTATGGAGGTGCTGGATCGAGCCTATCGCGCAGATTCTTAACTGTAGCCCAACTATGGTAATATGGCCATGATTCGGCTCTATCGTGCAGTTAGCATTGCCGAATATCGGCAACTGATGCAGAGTGGGCGTTTCGAGATTGTGGGGAGCTCGGTAGAAGGCAAGTATTTTGCTGAAAGCCTGGCTGCGGCAGCCGAATGGGGTATACGGCTGTTTGGTGCTGGGAATTACCGTCTTTGTAGAGGTGACCATGCCTGCACCTGTCGCGGCGCACTTCTATCGGTTGGAACGATTGGACGGAATTGGCCCTGCAAGGTTCGCCGAGATATGGCAACTCGAAGACATCGAATTGCGGATTCAAGAGGTGACTCAATGAATGACTACGCACTGGCTATTTTGCGTTGGTTGTCAGTTGATGAAGGCGGTCGCCAGCGACCTCCCTCGGGGCTACGCTACGTTACGCTCGCTCAGTTTCAGAGCGCGACTGATGAGGAGATGTCCGAGCCATGGAGCTTGATCGTCGAGGCGCCGGAGCCTCTGGATAGAGCTGGCACGGTCACGGTCACCGTGCGCTTTTTGGTTCCTGAACATGCGCCATTGCACTATTTGACGCCTGGAACGCATTTTCAGCTTCTGGAAGGCAAGCGCAAAGTAGCAGTCGGCGAGATCGTACGGCGCGAGCAGCCTGAGGTAAACCGCAATGGCGCCGGTCGCGCAGCCCTACTTGAGTCCGCCATTCACAAGAAATAACACAAGCCAATCATCGGTGCGGAGTCATGGCAATGACAAGCGAATTGAACGAGCAAGTCCAACACCTGCTCATTAAGCAGGTGACGGCAGGTGAAGAGATCGGCCTGCAAGCTGCGGTCTATCTCGATGGCGTACTGGTCGTCGATGCCTGGGCGGGCGTGGCGGACGAGGCCACAGGGCGCCCAGTCGATGGCGACACCCTCTTCACCTCGTGGTCGACCACCAAAGGCTTTGTCGCCACCTGCATCCACATGCTGGCCGACCGGGGCCAGCTCGACTATGACGCGCCGGTGGCGAGCTATTGGCCCGAATTCGGCGCCAACGGCAAGGCGGGCGTCACCGTGCGCCATGCCCTCACCCACCGCGCCGGCGTCCCCCAGATGCCGGCGAATGTGACGCCCGAAATGATGACCGACTGGGACGCCATGTGCGCCGCCATTGCCAGCCAGGAACCGCTCTGGGAACCTGGAACGAAAACGGGCTATCACGCCTGGACCTTTGGCTGGATTCTAGGCGAACTCGTGCGGCGAATTAGCGGGCGCTCAATCGCCCAGTTTGCCGAGGAGGAGCTGTGCCGGCCATTGGGCATCACCGACTTCTATCTCGGCATCCCCGACGCGGTTGAGCCGCGCGTCGCCACGCTGCGCCAGGACCCGCAACACCTGGCCAACACGGAGAACAGCACCGGCTTGAATCGCGCGGTGATTCCGCCCCACGTTTCGACCGCAGCGGTCGTCAACCGGCCCGACTTCCGCCGGGCGTCGATCCCCGGTGGGGGCGGCATCATGAATGCGCGCGCCATCGCTCGACACTACGCCATGCTGGCCAACGACGGCAGCCTGGACGGCGTCTGCATTCTGTCACCGGGGCGGGTGGATCTGATCCGCGCACTGCAGACCGACGAGCACGACGAGGTCTTTGGTGGGCCGGCGTGCAAGGGGATGGGCTACTTTTTGGGCGGTGACCCTGCGCGGGGCGGCAATGCGACGATGGGGCCGGCAGAAGGCGCCTTTGGTCACGGGGGCAACGGCGGCTCCATGGGTTTTGCCGACCCGGAGCGAAGGCTGGTGCTGGGGCTGACCAAGAACTATATGCGCGCGCCCGTCGAAGGGCAACCCGGCGTGGCCCAACTCGTGGCCGACCTGGTGCGCGGTTATCTGGATGCGGATCACGAGTAGCGGCCATGCAGAGAAACCAGTATCTTCGCCGACTAGGCATCTTGTCACCCGTTGCGCCAACGCTGGACGGGCTGGCGCTCCTCCAACAGGCGCACCTGCTGACGACGCCCTTTGAAAACCTCTCCGTGCGGGCGGGTGAACCGATTGTGCTCGATGAGCGCCTGCTGGTGGAAAAGGTGGTCGAGCGGCGGCGCGGCGGCTTTTGCTACGAGTTGAACGGCGCGTTTGGCTGGCTGCTGCGCCAACTGGGCTTCAGCGTCACGCGCATCTCGGCGCGCGTCTACAGCGGCGAACGCCAGACCTTCGGCCCCGAGTTCGACCACATGGCCCTGCTCGTCCATCTTGACCAAGACTATCTGGTGGATGTGGGGTTCGGCGACTCGGCGCGGTGGCCAATCCCCATGCCCAACGGTGAAACCGAGGATGTGAGCGGGCGCTATCGCGTCCGCCGCGACCGCCATACGCCGGATGGCTTCGTGCTCCAACGGCATGAGCAGACGGCTTGGGCCGCCCAATATGCCTTTACAACCCAGCCCTGTCAACTTGCGGATTATGCGGAAATGTGTCACTATCATAGCCATTCGCCGGCGTCGCATTTTACCCAGCGCACCGTCTGCACCGTCGCTACGCCCACGGGGCGGTTGACGTTGACGCCGGATGCGCTCACGGTGACCGAAGGGGCGTCCAAACAGAAGCGGGCTGTCGGCTCGCAGGCCGAATTCGATGCCCTGCTGCTCGAGCACTTTGGCATCCGTCGCTGATCGACGCCCTGCATGTGCTGTTTGCGATAGAACGTATGCAGCGCCTGGCGCTTGTCACAAGATGACTGACGC